>CAXUCF010000287.1:0-5684 GCA_964249275.1 uncultured Lichenihabitans sp. | reverse complement strand
TCCCGATCTCTCATTCCTTGCTGGGGTACTCCACCAAATCGCAAAGCGTCGAGAACTAGAAGGAGGCACGACCGTACCTGTTATTGTCGAAAATCTACCACAGCTCATAAGAAATGGGTATGCAACGATCTATCATCGAGCACTTAGGCACCGGCTCTCCCTCAGATCTAGAGTGGAAATAGCGAAAGCGTTTTTGAAGTACGAAGGGCATATCCACATGATGTCTGATGACAAGTGGGTGGATGCTGTCAGGAAAGTCGATATCGTCATTGAAGGCTTCCGAGTTCTGGGGTTGGATAGTACCTCGACTGAAATCGGTAACTAAGGTCAAACTTATGGATATCTAGGGTTGCTGCTCTACGGCTGGTTCCTGCTGTGCCATAATACAAAGTTGTGGCGGTGCAGATCAATCTGGAAGGTTGTCTAAACGCTTGTGGGACTGCTATCGGAGGGGCTAAAGAAGAGGATCAAAACTAACTACCTCCTCAATAGCGGGGGATTCTAGAACACCTATAGAGCCGGGGATTTCGAATCGAGTTCCGCAAGGCGTGCTGGCTCCGCCCGAGCAGGAGGGCTATTTAGGCCGCTTCCCAGGCTCAATCTGAGAACTGCCTTCAGGGTACCTGTCCGAAGCACCGCACGCTCAGCAAGTCGTCCAAGGTCTAGTTGAAGCCCATCAAGGGAACCGGCCAAGCTGGCTCCGTTGCGATAACCGAAGCCAACTCAAACACGATCCAAGGCACGGATGACCGTCTCGATCTTGCCCGACCTCAGGAGCAGCCATCCTCCAGTCAGCATGGCGGCTCCCCACACCAGGAATCCCATGTCCCACAAAACGTGCTGGCCGAACGGGACCCGTTCGTTGACGTGATGCACTCCTAGGATCTCATGGTCGATGATGCCCTCAACGAGGTTGAATAGTCCCCAACCCACAAGGAGGCTGCCGATGAGAAGCTGGTTCGACCATAGCAGATGTTGCCGGTGAGCTGCCCGCCACAGGATGAACAAGCCGACCACAACGAAGACGTAGGTCGTGCTGTGAAAAATACCATCCCAGAGCATGTTAGAGCCGCTGCCTTTCGAGCTGAGTCGGGTGAGGTAGCGGTGAGGCTGCAGCTGTGATTCCATGGTGTCCTGATCACGGAGGGCATGATGGCACGAGCCTTGTCGCTGGACCTGCGCGAGCGGGTGATCGCCGCCATCGAAGCGGGTGCCTCATGCGGACAAGCGGCGGAGCGGTTCGGGGTCGCCAAGGCGAGCGCGATCCGCTGGCATGCGAGGTTTCGGAGCGAGGGCGAGATTGCCGCCAAGCCGATGGGCGGCGACCGGCACTCGCACCGGATCGAAGCGCATGCGGCTGCCATCCTGCAGGCCTACGCGGCGCGACCGCAGATCTACCTGCGCGAGGTGAAGGATGCGCTGGAAGAAAACGGGGCCACGGCGAGCCTGAGCGGGCTGTCGCGCTTCTTTCGGCGCCACGGCATCAGCCGCAAAAAGGGGATCTGCACGCCGCCGAGCAAGGCCGCTCGGACGTGATGGAGGCGCGCGAGGCGTGGTTCGAGGGCCAACTCGACCTCGATCCCGAGCGTGTTGTCTTTCTCGACGAGACCGCGACGGCCACCAACATGGAGCGGCGCTACGGGCGGGCGCCGCGCGGCGAGCGGTGCCGCATCGCGGTGCCGCACGGCCACTACAAGACCACCACGGTCACAGCCGCCCTGCGGGCGAGCGGACCCTTTGCGGTCCATCTCATGGACGGCGCCACAAACGGTGCACGCTTCCTGTCCTACGTCACCGACATGCTGGTGCCGGCGCTCACACCGGGCGACACGGTGGTGATGGACAACCTCGCCGCCCACAAGGTGGCCGGCGTCCGCCAGGCGATCGAGGCGGCGGGAGCGCACCTGCGCTACCTTCCGGCCTACAGCCCAGACTTCAACCCGATCGAGCAAGCCTTCGCGAAGCTGAAAGCCCTGCTGCGCACGACGGCGGCTCGCACCGTCCCGGACCTGTGGACGGCGATCCGAAACGCATTCTCTCGCTTCAAACCCGATGAGTGCCGCAACTACATCGCGGCTGCCGGCTACGATGTATACGACCCAGCTTGAACGGCACCGGCTCTAGCTGGCGAGCGCCTTGCGGATCTCACTCATCAGCGAGTCTGGCGAATAGGGTTTGGCGACGAAACGGCTGTTGCCAGGGATGTCTCTGTCGGCCGGCTTGGGCCTGCCTGATGTGACGACGAGCTTGATGGTCGGCCACCGGACGTGCGCTTCCCGGGCCAGATCTAAACCGTCGAGGGCGCCCGGCATGTTGACGTCGGTGAACAGCACCTTCACGTCGGGGTGGTCGGCCAGCACCTTCAGGGCCGTCTTGGCATCTTCGGCTTCCAGGACCCGGAAACCATTATCTTCGAGCACGTCGGAGGCGATGAAGCGGAGAACGGCTTCGTCGTCGACGATCAGAACCACAACGGGCAGAGAAATATCATTTGACATGTGGATCAATGGCTCTGACGCGCCGAGGTTGCGCCTGGACACGAGGTTCGCATCAAAGTTTTTAGATTTCGACAGATCCCATGCCGTGCGGGCCGCAACACAGCCGCTCGACTCCAGCTTCGTCCACATAGGTCCAGGGCGAACCCGAGTGGCCGGCCCGTCGGCCTAGCCTCTGCCCTTCATGCGCCGGATGTGGCGGTCAACCTCGCCGCATAGCGACTTCACCTGATCCAGCGTCAATTGCTCGGGGTGCCTCATCCCAATGCCTGCGATGTGGCCGACCTCGGGATGCGTATGAAGCTCCTCCGATGCGCCGAGTTGTCGGGTGAGTTCATCCCGCAAGGAGTCACCAAGGTATCCCGAGTTCACGAGATCGCGGATCTGATCGAGGATCTCTTCGGCTCGGCTTTTCGTCATGATGATCCTCCCGTGATTGCCGGAGATCATTACCCGCTCGACATCGGCGGACAAGGCGCTGGCGAGGCTGTGGAACGGCCCGGCGCGCTGGTCGGGGAATCGGCGCCTCGAAATCGAAGCGACTGTCACGGGCTGCGGCAGGGCGCTCCCGAGCACGGCGCTCAATGGTGCACCGTGTCCGAGCCCTCTTCAGGGAGTGAGACGCGGACCACGTCCATCAAATTGATAATCGACGCGTTGCAGCCGACCCTCGACAGAACCACACCCGTCTCCCCGAGTGGGCGGGCGGCGGCGACAAGCTCGATGTTATGCCGACGGCAATGATCGTGAAGGGCGAGCATGAGCGCCCACAAATCCGGATCAGCTTGCCGGTCGGTCATGACGTTGCGCCCCTCCCCATCATTGGAGCGCCTATAGCCTGCCCAACATCGCACGGGACGAGTGACACATCGTCAGAGGGCTTGGTGCTGCCTGATCGCGGATCGGGGCTGAGCACCTGACGCTCGCCGGCCGACGAGTTCTATGGATCGTGAAAACGAGACGCGCTCGTTGTGATTATGCAAGCCGTAGACCGGCTCCGGACCATGGGGATGACCCTGGCGGGCGAGATCGGGGACTGGCTCGCCGTGCTGATCGGCATCTTGGCGCTCTTGGGCATGCTCTACGATGACAAGGACGACGGTGGCGATCGGACCGTTCCAATCGCCGCTGACACTTAAAGATTCAGACCCGAATATACGTCAGTTCTCTTTAGATGCGTCTCAAGCACCGACCAGCCGGTCATCTTGAGTCCCGTGACCCACCATCAAAGACGAACCTCTCAAGGCGAAACACCTAAAACGAACCCTTCAAGCAGACACTTACTGCATCTATCACGATATCTGGTGTCCGCGAAGGTATGCTTGGCGGACAGTGCGGGACCCGTCCGAAGCTGCGTTCGTACGGGTCGTTCCAGGACGACGGGCATCCAGATCAGCCGTTCTGATCCTTGCGGACGATTTCCGAATCGCCAGCGGACAGGATCGCGCCGAGGTCGACGAACAGGTCGGACGCGCGCAGCGGCCGAGGTGGCCGAGGTGAAGGCTACCGACAAAAGCGTCCGCGCCATCGCCGAGGCGCTAGGGATCAGCGTGGGGTCGTGCATGGGATGCCGAAGGCCGCGGCTTGAACGGCCTCACCACGGCCCCGCTTGTAAGACCTTCGCTGATAGGCCGGCTCCTGAGTTACGGTGTCGGTCCAATTGGTGGAAGAGGGTCGCCGCGTCGCGCTTGGGGCTTTGTCCTCGTGAGGGAGATTGGCGCCCTCGACCGGCGTTCGAGGCTCGAACGGTATCATGAGGCCTGGCCCTGGTGGCTGGTGTCCTCGCCTCGACAAGCATGGGCACGGCCGCCGGCTCCGAGGCTCCTGGCCGCTCAAGCGTGGAGGGTATCCCATGATCGCCGGCATCGACATCGCATGCGAACGCCACTGGCTCGCCCGTCTCGACGACGCGGGGGTGCCCATCGGCAAGCCCCTGCCGATCACCTAGGACCGGGAGGGCTACGACACACCCCTGCAGGCGCTCGGCTGTCCGCCCGCGCTGGTCACCCTGAGGCGACGGGGCACCATTGGAAGAACCTGTTCGCCGCCTTGGCGGCGGCCGGGCACGATGTCATGTTGCTCAACCGCTCGTGGCGTGCCACTTCCAGGGCAGCAGCCTCGAGCGCACCAAGACCGACGCCGTCGACCCCCAGGATCTGGCCTGTTTCGCCTACGAGAAACGCCCGTCCCCGACCCCTCGATGGCCTATTGTGGCTCTCGTGAGATCGTCCGCGCACTCCTGGCGAGCGAGCTCCTGCTCGGCTCGCTGAACAGCCGGCAACGATGGCGGGCATCACGGCGTCGGTGGAGGAAACGTCAGTTGCTCATGCAGGGACGAACTGTGGCCATCCATCAGGCCATGACTGTCGTCCTGCTTCTACCTGTGCTCATGTTGCAGCTTCAGCGTGACGCCGTGACACTTCTCGCCGTCGTGCAGGAACGAGATGCCGGCTCGCTCGAAAGCCCGCTCGATGAAGCTGAGGACCGTCGGCGACACGATCGTGCCATCCCCCTCCTCAGCACGTTTCACCGTCGAGACCGATACTCCGGCCGCCTTGGAAAGGTCGACCATCGACCAGTCGAGCATGGCTCGTGCACCACGGATCTGCGCGGGTGAGATACGATCGGTCATCACAACTCCCGATTATGCTTCACGGAGCTTTCCGGTGCACGATTGCATGCAGAGCGGCCTCATGTGAGGCATGAACCTTTTCAGATCAAGCTGTCTTTAAGTTTCGTTCGTGGCGAGTTTCGTCCGTGCGACACTTCGCTCCGGGCTTACGATCAAAGGGGGATCGCGTTGTGCCGCAGTACTTCTTCGACCTGACCAACGCGGGAGATTTCACCCGCGACGAGTACGGTATCGAGCTCGAGAGCGATGACGAGGCGCGGGACCAAGCCGTCGCGCTGCTCCCTGACATCGCCAGAGATGAATTTCCTGATAGGGACAACCATGCGATCACCGTGCAGGTGCGCGATGAAGCCGGCGCGATCATCTACGACGCCAGTCTCGTTTTGAAGGGCGAATGGCGCTCAGGGCGGGGATAGAATTCATCAACCCGCTATCAACCATCCACACCCATGGTGCCCGGTCGGCCATTCCGTGCCCCTACGACGGCTGACGGATGGGGAGGCCGCGTCCGTTCTGGCCTCCCTCAGGCACTTCACCGATACGGCCCCGTGAACAGG
>CAXUCF010000286.1:0-6106 GCA_964249275.1 uncultured Lichenihabitans sp. | reverse complement strand
GAACTCTGGGGCTGACGGCGCGCCGCTCCGGGCTGCCGGCGCCGGTTCGGCCCGTCTTCGGACCGACCGGATGCCGACTCAATCCATCACGGCAGCCTTGAGAATGCAGACCATGGTGGCGTGGGCCGGCACGGTCGAGTGATTGCGGATCACGTGAGGGCGATCGCAACGATAGCGCAGCGTGTCGCCGGCCCGGGCTCGCTCCAAGCGGCCGCCGACCGCGACTTCGAGTTCGCCCTCCAGCACGGACAGGGATTCGATCGAACCACGCTGATGCGCGTCGCTCTCGAGCACGCCGCCGGGGTCGGCGCGGAAGTCGTACCACTGCAGCCATTCGACCGTCTTGATCCAGCCGATGATGGCCAAGCGGCAGCGCCCGTCGTCCGAAACCAGCATGGGCATGACGCCCCGGGTCATGGTCTCGACGAAGGGCTCGTCCTCGGTGCCCTGGAGCACCTTGTCGATCGAGACGTCGAGCGCCTGGGCCAGACGCCAGATCGTGGCCAGGGTGGGATTGGTCTCGTTACGCTCGATCTGACTGATGATCGACTTGGCAACGCCGGAATGTTCGGAGAGCTCCGACAGGGACAGGTTATAGGCTTTGCGGAGGCGCTGCACGGTCCGGCCGAGCTGGCCCGACAGGGCCGTCGCACCAGCTTCCAGAGCCTTCGCCTTGTCTCGACCCTCGACCCCCATGGCTCCATCCATTTCCACCCGTCCGCGACGATAAACGAAATCGTTCGCAATATCGAACGCGACGGCGCCCGCCCGGACGATCGAGCGCGGTCGCGGGCTCGCCTACGGCGGCGTTGCAGCGATGTCACGGCCACCGGCGTTCTTACCTGCTGCGTTGCGATAGCCGGAACTCCACGCCATTATCGGCGGCCGCGTCACACACCTGCCATGCAACCGCGGCTAGAGTCGGTCGGCAGGGCCCGCATCGTCTCGGGATCACCTCGCGCCGCAGCAGAGTCGCAGATCCGCTTGCACTCGAGATACCCGGCAGCATCGATGCCATTCTGCAAGAAGCGAAATCATCATGGCTTTAGCCACGCAGGGCTGCTTAGGCTGACAGACGTCGTACACGGCCGATTGTTCGTGGCTCGCCCGAGTCGACCAAGGAGCGCCGAGTAACCCGATGCCGCAGAAGACCGCCCACTACCGCGCCCTCTTCATCTCGGACCTGCATCTCGGCACCCGCGGTTGCCAGCACGAACTGGTCCTCGACTTTCTCAAGCACAACGACGCCGACATGATCTACCTGATCGGCGACATCATCGACGGCTGGCGCCTGAAGAGCGGCTGGTACTGGCCGCAGCCCCACAACGACGTGGTCCAGAAGCTCCTGCGCAAGGTCCGCAAGGGCGCCCGGATGATCTACGTCCCGGGCAACCACGACGAATTTGCCCGGGAATACATCGGCATGACCTTCGGCGGCGTGGAGGTGATGCGGACGGCGATCCACCGCACGGCCGACGGACGCCGCTTCCTCGTCACCCACGGGGACGACTTCGACATCGTGGTCCGCCACGCCCGCTGGCTCGCCCATCTCGGCGACTGGGCCTACGAGACTGCGCTCGTAACCAACACCTGGTTCAACATCCTGCGACGCCGCCTCGGTTTCTCGTACTGGTCCTTCTCGGCCTGGGCCAAGCTCAGGGTCAAGAACGCCGTCAACTTCATCGGGGATTTCGAGGAGGCCCTGTCGCAGGATGCCGTCAAACACGCGGTCGACGGCATCATCTGCGGGCACATCCACCACGCCACGATGCGCCAGATGAACGGCGTCACCTACGTCAACACCGGCGACTTCGTGGAATCCTGCTCCTTCGTGGCCGAGCACCCGGACGGGCGGCTCGAGGTGATGCACTGGCTCACGCTGAAGCCGGATGGTTCGGAAGCCGAGGCCGCCTCGGTTTCCGACCTCATGATCGAGGAGGCCGCCGAGGCTGCTGCTTGATGCGCATCCTGGTCGCGACGGATGCCTGGCATCCGCAGGTCAACGGTGTCGTCCGGTCCATCCAGGCCCTGGCGGGCGAAGCGCGGCTGCTCGGTGCGGAGGTGGACGTCATCACGCCGGAAGGCTTCCGCACGATGCGGATGCCGACCTACCCGGACATCCGCCTCGCCTTCGTCACGGCTTCGACCCTGGGGCCCCGCGTCGAGGCCGTGCGGCCCGAGCACGTCCATATCGCGACGGAGGGACCCATCGGTCTCGCGGCCCGCCGCCACTGCCTGCGCACCGGCCGGGTCTTCACCACGAGCTATCACACCCGCTTTCCCGATTACGTGGCGGCCCGGGCTCCCATCCCGCGCGCCTGGTCCTATGCCTGGCTGCGCTGGTTCCACAATGCCGGCCGAGGCGTGATGGTGTCGACGCCGACCGTCGCCGACGAACTGCGGCGGCACGGCTTCGGCAACGTCATGCGCTGGTCGCGGGGGGTCGACCATGCCTTGTTCAGGCCGCGCGACCTCTCGGTGCTGGACCTGCCGCGCCCCATCTTCCTTTATGTCGGACGTGTCGCGGTCGAGAAGAACGTCGAGGCCTTCCTGGCGCTCGACCTGCCCGGCACCAAGGTAGTGGCGGGCGACGGGCCGTCGCGCCCGGATCTCGAGGCCCGCTACCCGGCGGCTCGCTTCCTCGGGATGAGGACCGGCGAGGACCTGGCCCGCATCTACGCCAGCGCCGACGTGTTCGTGTTCCCGAGCCGGACGGACACGTTCGGCATCGTGCTGCTCGAAGCCCTGGCGAGCGGGTTGCCGGTGGCTGCCTATCCGGTCCCGGGACCCAGCGACGTCATCGGGGACAGCGATGTCGGCGTGCTCGACGAGGACCTGGGCCAGGCCTGCCGCCAAGCCCTGGCCCTGCCCCGCCAACGAGCCCGCGAATTCTCGCTCGAATTCACCTGGGCGGCCAGCACCCGGCAATTTCTCGACAACGTCACCCGGGTGCGCGCCGCGGCGGCTTGCGCCGTAGCCTGATGCGGATCATCGGCGCAACGCAAGGCGCTCGAGCCGCCTTGCAGCACCGGCTCGGTCATCACCATATCGGGTTTGGCGGCGAATTCCCGCGGCCGTTGCAGGCTCATCATGTCGACCCCGTCCCGTCCCCCCTTCAAGTTCCTGGCCCGAAGCCTCGTCCTCGCGCTTGCCCTGGCGGGCGCGGTTCCCCTCGGCACGACCGCGGCCGACGCGCGTGCCGGGGGTGGCTTCAGCTCCGGCTCGCGCGGGTCGATGACTTTCAGCGCGCCAGGCTTCACCCGGACCGCGCCGACCGGCGGCTCGGCTTTCCAGCGCAGCGAGACGCCGCAGCCGGGTAGCGGCTTCAACGCCGCCCAAGGGCAGCCGCGCCGTTTCGGCTTCGGCTCCGGCCTCGCGGCGGGTCTGCTCGGTGCCGGCCTGTTCGGCCTTTTGGGCGGAAACGGCTCCGGTCTGCTGCCGCTCCTGCTCATCGGTGGCCTGAGCTTCTTCGTATTCCGGGCCATGCGGAGCCGGATGGGCAGCCTCGCGGGTGGACCTTCGTTCCCCGGCGGCGCCGCTTTCGCGGGCCGATCCGCGATGGGCGGCCCAGTGACGGGGGCCGGGGCGGGTCTTGGTGGCCGCCCCAGCGCGCAGCCCATCACGATCGCCCCGACCGACTTCGACGCTTTCGAATCCATGCTGGTCGACGTGCAAACCGCTTATGGCCGCGAGGACACGAGCGCCCTGGCGCGGCTCTGCACGCCGGAGATGTTCCGCTATTTCGCCGCGGACCTGCAGAAGAACCGTGAGCGCGGCCTCCACAACGACGTCGGCGATGCCAAGCTGCTGCAGGGCGATCTGGCCCAGGCCTGGCGCGAGGGCACCAGCGACTACGCCACCGTGGCGATGCGCTTCACGCTCCGCGACCTGATGGTGGAGCGGGCCAGCAACCGCATCGTGTCGGGTGATCCGTCGCGCCCGAGCGAGGCGACCGAACTCTGGACGTTCCGGCGCGACGACCGAGGACCCTGGCGGCTGTCCGCCATCCAGCAGACCGCCTGAGCGAGGCAGAGTCGGGGCAGGCCGCGCATCCGAACGCCGTGCCGGAGCCGCGGCGTATGCGGCAACCATCTCGGACTGCGCACGTTCGACGTGGCACCTGAGACCGATCACGCGCGGAAAGCAGAAACCATGCCCAGACACGACCCCCACGATTGGATGTGGGCCGAGGCGGTCGCCGTGCTGGCGCGTGCCGAACGGATGCAGCATCAGCTCTTCCAACCCCGCCGCGCGCCCGCTGCGGCGCGGGCCGAACCGCCTTCGCCGCGCACACCCACCTGGTCGCCGCCCGTCGACGTGATCGAGACCGATCATGCCGTGCTGATCCTCATCGCCCTGCCGGGCGTCGCCACGGAGGCCGTGGAGGCGGTGCTGGAGGACGGCGCCCTCCTGGTGTCGGGCCGGCGCGTCCTGCCGGCAGAGTTGCGCACCGCGGTCATCCACCGGCTCGAATTGCCGCAAGGACGGTTCGAGCGCCGGATCCCCATCCCGGCCGGACGCTACGACGGCGTGCGCAGGGCCGCCCAGGACGGCTGCCTGCTGATCAGCCTGCATAAGGCGCGTTGAAGAATGAATTCGCCAGACGATACCCAACCCCGTTCAGCCGATCCCGCGATTCCGGCCGACAAGAACGCCGCGTCGATGTTCGAGGTCGCGCCCCAGGCCCCGGCCGACGCGCCGGCATCCGCCGTGGTGTCACCCGGAGCGACTCCCGCATCCGACGCCGACACGCTCATCATCCTGCCGGTGCGCGACATGGTGCTGTTTCCGGGCACGGTGTTTCCGATCACGCTCGGCCGCGACCGCTCCATCGCGGCGGCCCAGCAAGCCGTGCGCGAGGAGAAGCAGATCGGCATCCTGATGCAGCGCGACGCCGCCAGGCAGGATCCGGCGGCCAGCGACTTCCACAGCTTCGGCACCATCGCCAACGTGCTCCGCTACGTGAGTACGCCCGATGGCCAGCACCACCTCGTGGTGCAAGGCGAGGCGCGGTTCCAGATCGAGGCGTTCCTGCACGAGCAGCCCTTTTTCCGCGCCCGCGTACGGCGCATCGCCGAACCCGACCAGCGCTCGCCCGACATCGAGGCCCGCTTCATCAACCTGAGGCGCATGGCGCTCGAAGCCCTGCAACTGCTGCCCCAGGCGCCGGCCGACCTCGTGGGCGCGGTGCAGAACGCACCATCGTCCTCGGTGCTGACCGACCTCGTGTCGGCCTACCTCGATTTCGACGCCGACAAGAAGCAGGAGCTGATCGAGACCATCGACCCCGTGGCTCGCATCGACAAGGTCGCCGGACTGCTGGCCCACCGCATCGAGGTGCTGCGTCTCACGGCCGAGATCGGCCGCCAGACGAAGGCGACCTTCGACGACCGCCAGCGCGAGGCGGTGCTGCGCGAGCAGATGGCGGCGATCCAGAAGCAGCTCGGCGAGGGCGACGCCGGCAAGGCCCAGGAGGTCACGGAGCTCGCGGCCGCCATCGACAAGGCCGGCATGCCGGCCGAGGCCGAAACCGCGGCCCGCAAGGAGCTGCGCCGCTACGAGCGGAGCACGGACGCCTCGCCCGAGAGCGGCATGATCCGCAACCACCTCGACTGGATGGTGGAGCTGCCCTGGCGCCTGCCCCAAGAGGGCGCCATCGACATCGCCGCGGCCCGCCGCATCCTCGACGAGGACCATTTCGGCCTGAAGAAGATCAAGCAGCGCATCGTCGAATATCTGGCGGTCCGCAAGCTCGCTCTCGAGGGACGGGCCCCGATCCTGTGCTTCGTGGGTCCGCCCGGCGTCGGCAAGACCAGTCTCGGCCAATCCATCGCTCGCGCCATGGGGCGGCCCTTCGTGCGCGTCAGCCTCGGCGGTCTGCACGACGAAGCCGAGATCCGCGGCCATCGTTCGACCTATATCGGCGCCCTGCCCGGCAACATCATCCAGGGCCTGCGCAAGGCCGGCACCCGCAACTGCGTGATGATGCTCGACGAGATCGACAAGATGGGCCGTGGCGTGCAGGGCGATCCCTCGGCCGCCATGCTGGAGGTGCTCGACCCCGAGCAGAACGCCACCTTCCGGGACAATTACATCGGCACGCCCT
>CAXUCF010000285.1:0-6109 GCA_964249275.1 uncultured Lichenihabitans sp. | reverse complement strand
AGGAAGTAGCCGTTCGGATCCTTCAGTCGCACTCCAGGGCCGGCTCCGTTGCGCTCGATGAGGACGATGCCGGCGGCTTCGAGGGCGCGCTCGATTGTCATCACGGTCGCGAGAACACGTAGTCGGCCGCATAGGGCACGCTGATCAGGGCTCCGACCGAGGCGCATGGGCCAGTCTCGTTCCCGCCCGCCGTAGCGACGCGCTGAACGACCGTCACGCCTTTCAGAACGCCATCGCCCTGATTGGTCGTGACCTCAAGCCTCAGCCACGGGATGTCGTCGGCTGATGTGCCCGGCGCCTTCTCCACGACCTTTCCCGTCACAAGGCTTCCGGCCGCCATCTCCCACGAGGGACCCGCGAAGTGGCGGCCCACCGTCTTGCCTTCGACCAGCAGCGTCGCAATGGGCTCGCGAAAGCTCCAGGTAAGACCACCACGACCATCGGACTTGCAATCGTAGATTTGTGCGCCGACGGCGTGAGCCTTCAGCACAGTCGTGCCGACAGGGGCCGATACCTGCGCCTGGGTCTCGTCGGCGCGTGCCGGGAGGAGAGCCGTCGTGATGATGGCCACCGTCGCAATCACCGCTGTCCGTGTCATCGCTCGCCGTCCTTCTGCTCGATCTTGCGCAGCGGCGCCCCGCCGTTCTCCGCGATGAACTCTCAGAATAGGCCCTTGCGTGGCCCCGTGCCTGTGGCGCCGGCGAAGGCCACGACGGTGGCGGTCAGCCCCAGGTCGGACGGCGGTTCGACGTTCTCCATGACGATGAACTGCGCGTCGTGTGACCGCGCCAGCACATCGCGATAGAAGTAGTCATGCACGCCGGCGTTCCGTATGCCCTGGTCGTCGGCCGACACGCCTTGGTCGGTCCTATTAAGGTCGTCCTTGTAGGCCAGCAGCGGGCTGTCCAACACCAGCACGCCGGGATGCGGCAAACCCTCGGTCCTACAACGCTCCATGACACCGATCTTAAAGGCGGCGTTCATCAGGGCGCGCACACCTTTTCCGTTGCTCGCCCGTCCCTTCCCATCGAGCAGAATATCGTGAGTGCGTGGCTCGAATGAGATGTCGGGCGAACCCGGGAAGTGCCAGGCCCGAAGGACGGCCTGGACCGCCTTCGCCAGGGCGTAGCCTTCGGTCCCGCCGATGCCGACCTCGATCGCGTCCACAGCCGGCTTGGTCGGCCTGAACCGCTCCAGCGCGGCAATCCGATCTCTGAAATCCGTGATGCGATCCACGATGGCGAGCCCCTCCCGGGCTGCCTCGCGCGCCTCATGCAAGGTCTCATAGCGGTCGCGGTTCTCGACTTCGAGCGGAAGCGCCTCGGCGAGCGTACCGTCGAGTTCCGACACGCTGTTCGCGTGCCGGGCCGAGATGGTTGCGAGGCTGTCGTGTTCGCCCCGAAGCGACGCCATAGTCCCGAGCAAGCCACGGCGCTCGACCCCGATTTTTGCGACCTCCGCTTTGACGGCGGCCTGCGTGGCTGCGATCTCGTCGTAACCGTGCGTCCGGACCTGATGCGCGTGGTCCGCCCCACAGAGGGGGCAAGGCCGGCGGGAACCGGCCAGGAGCGCGGCTCCTGCTTCCTCCAGGGCCGCAAGCCGAGCAAGGTCAGAGGTATAGATTTCGAGTAGGCTCTCGAAGCGCCCGAGCATGATGGCCAACTCGGCCCGGCGCTCGTCTGCTACCAAGGCCGCGTCGAACGCCTCGCGGCGCTTACGGCGGAGGTCATCGATCCCTGCCTGGCGCCCTTCCAGCTCCTCCTGGAGGCCGGCGATCCTCTTGTCCAGCTTCGCGACCTGCTCCACGAGGTCGGCCGGCGCCGGGAAGCGCCTTCCCAGCTCACGCTCGGCCGCGCCCATCATCTCGCGCAGCAGCTCAATCTTGCCGGCGTTCGCACTCCTTTGCGCCTCGGGGCTCATGCCGCCCACGACTGCGCTGCCGTCGACGCCCGTCAGCAGGAACTTGAGCACGTTCTTGTCGAAGGTGTCGGAACCCTTCTGGGCCAGCCTGGCCGGGCTCCATTCGGCCATCATGTCCGTCTCTCCGGTCAAGACGTAGTGGGCCACGTGCCTGAACGAGAACGTGTGTTTGACGCCAGCCTTCGTGGCGACGATCTCCACCGGGCGGCGGATGCCAAGCTCGCTGAGTAGGTAGCTCGAAAGGCTGCTCTTAGTGTCATGCTTGAGCGCCAGGGTCGCGTCCGGCTTGTCTCCTGTGCCGACGACTCCGTGCCTGCGGAAGAGGGCGAAGTTCCCTTTCGCGATGGACCTCGCAATGGTCACCGGGCCGCTCTCGGGCAGGTCCAACTCAAGCCAGGCGCGCCCATATCCGCGGGCCTGCTCGATGTCGGGCAACGGGCCAGAGCCACCCGTCATAAAGTCCATGGCCTTCATGGCATAGGACTTGCCGGTGTTCGACGCTCCCCAGACTACGGTCAGCCCATCGGCGAACGCGAGTTCGACGGCCGGCACATGCGGCCCCGTGAACGCCAGCTTGCGCAGGCCGAAACGACCGGGGGGCATCAGCTCGGCCGGCCGAGATCGCCGACGCCCTCGCCCCAGTCCCCGAGGCGTTCCCGGATGAGGTTATCAAAGGCCGTGGCCGTCCGTCCGCGGAAGAGGTCCGCGACCCAGTCCGCACAACGCCTGAGCAACACGGAATAGGGAGTTTCGAGCAATTCGACGTAGGCGGCGGCCTCCGGCGATGCGCCGTAGAGGAAGCCGCTTTCCCCAGGCGTTACATCGACGAGATGGCAGCGGCGCATGAGGTCGAGCCCGGCCTCGACCACCTGCCTCCGGACCACGATCTCTCCGATGCGTCCGTGCAGGTCCGGGTGCAAGCTGTCGGGGCCGCCGAAGTCAGCGGTGTGCACGACGGCATGGTCGAGCAGGACCATTTGCCCGAGGTCGACGACCTCGGGGCGGAGGTTCTCCAGTACGACGACGGCCCTCGTCCCCGCTTCGAGTGGCGAATTGAAGAGGCGCCCGAACGCTGTTCCGGTCACGGCACCCACCTGATCTCGCCCTCGTTGACAAATCGATGCCAGACGCCCTGCCTGACGTAGGACCGGGTGTCGGAGCCCGCGAAGCTCGCCGACGCCTTGGAGGCGTTCTCCATCACGGCGTCGACCCTCGCCAACGCTGAGGCGTGGTCGCGCCGGTGCACGTCGATCGAACCGTGGTAGACGTCTTTCTTGAAAGAATCGAAAGAGGCAGGGGCCGTGCTGTCCCTATAGGTCCGCTCGAACCATGTCGCGGCGAAGAACCTTTCCCGCTGGTCACGGAAGTGGGGACCATGCCTCGCGTCGGCCTGGATCTCGGCCAGGCTCGCGAACGGGCGCCCTCTCGCCTCGTCGTAGGCGTGGCGCAGTTGCCCCGTGTATTCCATCTCGTCATCCTGCACGTCGGGACACAGGTCCCCGAGCGGCGGGTCTTCCGGTTTCAGGCCCAGGATGCGTGAGAGCGCGACCTTCGCGGCGGGATCTTTCACGATCTCGGCCGTCGACCGGTACGAGACCTTGCCGAACCCATAGCTGGCTATGGACGCCCGCATCTTCTCGGTCAGCGCGGTGACCTGGCCGGCGACGATCCCCCTGGCGCAGCACTCGTCCCAACGTGCGACAAGTCCGGCTTCCAAAGCGGAGGGGCTCAGAATGAGATCGCGGAGGGGACCTGTTACGCCGCGCGGAGCCACGAAAACGTACTTGGCCGGCAGAGTGCCGTACGCCCCCTCGCAGTAGTGATGGAACACCTTGCCAAGTTCGCACAGCGCCTCCGACACGCCGAGCGCACTGCCGTGCGTCTTGCGCTTGCACTGATAAAGGTCCCACTCTCCATCGTGCTTGTCCTGGGTCAGGAAGCCGACAACGTCGCGGCCTTTGTCATTCGCCTTGCCCAAGCGAAGAACAAGATGGTAGCTGCGGACGAGGTGGTCGGCGTAAATCTCGACGAATTCCTCTAATTCCTCTGCATCGAGTTCCTTGAGGCGGATGGCCAAACTCGTCACGTCCGATCCCTCCGGAGCATCACTCCAACGTCCTCGCCGTTTTCGGCGATGAAGATCACGCTGCCGCCGGCAGCTCTTGGAGCCGCGTCCGGCCGGCCTGCAGCTGACGCGCCAGGAACGACCGGCCCAGCTGCTCCCTCATGACGAAGCGGTTCACCTCGCGCACGGTGCGCGCCTGGACGACGTCGGCGAGCGGCAGCTTGCCGTGGTGGTGGAGCCAAGCCGCGACCTCGGCCCAGTCGTAGAGCGGGCTCTCGGACGTGACCCGCATCACCGGCGCTGGGAAGTCGCGGCCGCGCTCGCCCTTGGCGTAGAGCGAGATGACGGCGCGTCCGAGGTCGCTCCGCTTGGCGATCTCGGCGGCGCTGACCAAGTAGTCGGGCTCAACGCGCTCGATCCTGGCGCCGGCGCGCGCGACGTCGCGCATGGCAGTCACCAGGGCGTGGGTGAAGGTGCGCGCCTCGCGGTCGAACTCGAGCACGAAGAGGCCCTTCTGGATCGCGACCGTCGCGTCGTCGCAGCCGGCCTCGAAGAAGCGGTCGGCGAAGGCGTCGCCGAGCACGTCGAGCCCGGAGGCGATGATGGTGAGGCTGTGGTTCTTCATGGCGTCACCCTCCTTCGTGGTCGTGACAGGCTGGACATCGGGCCACCGCGCGCAGGATGGCCTTCGCGTGGTTCTCAGGGCTCCGTGGCGTTGACCAGACGGCGACCCTGCAGCCGTCGCGGGTGTGGTGCGGGCAGAGCAGATGCCCCCACGCGTGCCCGTTCGACAGCTCCAGACGCCATCCGGAGGCCTCAGCCGCCTGGACGGCCGCCTCGATCTCCTTGTTCGTGTGGCGCGGCCTAGCCACCCGAGCACCCCATACGATCGCGACTGTAAACAGATGTCAACACCTGAAGATCCCTTAAAGGGGCAGTGGTGAAGATTCTGCCGCCGTGGATGATCGTCCTGTCAGGGTCACCTTGGGCCCTGTCGAGGAGGACAGACATGTCAGATGCAAGCGGGAAGCACATCCGGTCCGCGATCGAGACCAGCCGGAGGGTGAGGGGCAGGCGCGACGTCAGCGCCGAGAACGGCATCGTGGCGCGCGATGTCCTGCATGGCGAAATCGGCCTCAACGGGCCGAGCGAGCGGCATGAGCCCTATCACCTCGATGCCGATACCCGCGACATCCTGATCGCTCACGGGCGCCAGGATGCGGCGCACGCGTTGCTCAACACCATGACGCTCGTGACCGAGGTCGCCAGCCTTCGACGGGTCGTGGTGGTGCTGATGTGGCTGAACATCATCACTCTGATCGTGTCCTGGACGACGTCCCACTACTGATGCCGGACCCCGCGCTCGCAGCGCTTACATCGACCATGACGAGGCCAGGATCGCCCTGGCCGGCCGTGCCTCACCGATCGCCGCCGCCCCGTCACGCGTCCTCTCCCTTCGCCTGCAGCGCCCTGGCCAGCGCCGCCAGCATGGCCATGGTCCTCGCCGCAGCCTGCGTCGAGCCGAGGTCGACGCCGGTACGACGCTTGGTCTCGGCCTCCACCGCGGCCGCGAGGTCGGCCAGGGCGTGCCGCTCGGTCATGGCGAGGTCGGATACGGGATTCAGCGCTGCGGCGCGCAGCTCCGCCACGATCGCCATCAGCGCCTCGAAGGCGATGTCACCGCGTCCCGACATAGCCTCTCCGCTGGCCTGCCCGGGGCTGGACCGCCTCGGACAGGGTACACCGTCAGCCGTCGCGAACGAGCGGCCCCGCGCGCCGGGCTGCCGTCAGGCTGCGCTCGCGGCGTTCTGCGCCAGTCCAGCGGCCTGCGCGGCCCTATGGACGCTTTCGGTCGGCATCAGGCCGAGAAAGCCCAGCACCGCGGCGGCGCGGGACGACGCGGGCGCGTGACTGCCGCTGTGTAGTCGACCAGCCGGGTTGTCGAGCCAGTAGTGCAGCCGACCCTCGGTCTGGCCGTAGACCTCGTGGTTCAGGAAGCGGAGCTCAAACTCCAGGAAGGTCCGGTAGCTCTCGATCTCGTCGCGCGACGCGCCGAGCGGGTAGCGGGCCGACGACAGCGCGGGCAGGGCGGATGCGCGCAGCTCTCCGGCCGAGCCCGCGCGG
>CAXUCF010000284.1:4250-6129 GCA_964249275.1 uncultured Lichenihabitans sp. | reverse complement strand
ACGGCAAGATCGAGGTCATGAAGACGCCCAACGGCGAGAACCCGCTGGTGCATGGTGCCGCGCCGATTCTCGGCGTCGATGTGTGGGAGCACTCCTATTACATCGACTATCGCAACCGCCGGCCCGACTATCTCAAGGCGTTCGTCGAGAACATGGTGAACTGGGACCACGTCGAGGAACTCTACCAGGCCGCCGCGAAGTAGCCCAGGGAGCGCCGCGCGCATCCGGCGGGTTCGCGCATCGCGTTGCCGCTCGATCCCGAGCGGTTCTCCCCAGCCGACCTGGCTGCGCCGGGCCACCGTCTTCCGCAGGCGGGAGACGGGCGGGCGGCGTCCGCAAGGCTGCGCTGGTGCCCGGGATCGAGTAAAGGCTGGCCGGGTCGCTCATCGGCGACGCGGATGACGGGCCCGGATGTACAGACACTTCCTTTCGGTCGGCGGGATCACCCTGGTCTCGCGCGGCACAGGCTTCCTGCGCGACATGGTTCTGGGCACTCTGCTCGGCGCCGGTGCGGTCGCCGACGCCTTCTTCATCGCGTTCCGCCTGCCGAACCAGTTCCGGGCCATCTTCGGTGAGGGAGCGTTCAACTCGGCTTACGTGCCGTCCTATTCCCGCGTGCTGCAGCACCAGGGCAACGAAGCGGCCGGCGGCTTCGCGAGCCAGATCTTCACGATCCTGCTCCTGTCCCAGCTCGTGGTGCTGGTGCTGGCGGAGCTGTTCACGCCCGGCCTCGTGGCGCTGCTGGCGCCCGGTTTCGATGCGGATCCCATCAAGCTCGCCCATACCGTGCTGATGACCCGCATCACCTTCCCGTACCTGCTCTGCGTGGTGCTGGTGACGCTCCAATCGGGGACCCTCAACGCTCACCGCCGGTTCGCGGCCGCCGCCTTCGCGCCCGTACTGCTCAACGTCGTCATGATGCTGTTCCTGTCCGTGGGCTGGCTGTTCCCGGACGCCGGTGTCGCGGCCAGCGTCGGTGTCACCGTGTCGGGCCTGGCCCAACTCGCGTTGATGTTGGCGGCGGCCCGCCGGGCGGGCGTATTGGAGCACATCGTGCGGCCGCGGCTCGGGCTCGACGTACGACGGTTCTTCCGGGCTCTCGGGCCGGCCGTGATCGGCTCGGCCGGGCCGCAGATCGCCATCTTCGCCGATACGATCATCGGGTCGATGCTGCCGACAGGCGGTCCCTCGTCGCTCTACTATGCCGAACGCATCTACCAGTTCCCGATCGGCGTGATCGGGGTCGCGGCCGGAACGGTGCTGCTGCCCGAGATGAGTCGTTTCTTCGCAGCTGGCGATGCCGCGGGCGCGCTACGGGCGCAAAACCGCACGATGGCGCTGACCCTGGCGCTCGCGGCGCCCTTTTTCCTCGCCTTCGTGCTGATCCCCGACGAGATCATGCGCGGCGTCTTCCTGCGCGGCAAGTTCACGGCCGAGGCGGCCTCGGCCTCCGCCGCCGTGCTCGCGGCTTACGGGTTCGGCCTGGTGCCGATCCTGCTGATCAGTTCGGCCCGCTCGGGCTTCCAGGCCCGCGGCAATACGACGGTGCCGATGGCAGCGTCGCTCCTGGCGGTCGCGTTCAATCTCGCCCTGAAGTTCGTCCTGTACCGGCCGTTCGGCGCCGCAGGTCTCGCCAGCGCCACGGCGGTCGGGGCCTGGATCAACCTGTTCACGCTCTGCGGCATCGGCTGGATGCAGAATGCGGTGCGGCCCGACGACATGCTGGTCCGGGTGGCGATCGCGGTCGATGGGGCGGCCCTGCTGCTCGGAGCCTTCGTGTTCGTGGCCGACCCGCGCATCGCGGCCGCCACGGCGGGTTCGCGCTTCGCCGATGCCTTGCACCTCGCCCAGCTCTTCGGCGGTCATGTCGGCCAGCTGC
>CAXUCF010000284.1:0-4240 GCA_964249275.1 uncultured Lichenihabitans sp. | reverse complement strand
GTCTATGCGGCCGCGCTGGCGATAGCGTTGAGGCTGTGCGGCGTCCGCCTGCCGCTGCGGCGCAACGGGCGGCAGTAGCGGGCGGGTCGCGCCCCTAGCGCGGGCCTATTTCGCGAGCGCGTCGAGGACGCGCGCCCAGCTGCGCGCACCCTTGTGGAACGAGGTCAGCTCGTATTTCTCGTTGGGGGAATGGACACGGTCGTCGTCGAGCGCGAAACCGATCATCAGCGCGTCCATCTTGAGGTCCTGCTTGAACACACCGACGATCGGGATCGAGCCACCCGACCCCGCCATGACGGGCTCCCTGCCCCACTCGGCCTGGAGCGCGCGGCGAGCGCGGGTCAGGGCCTCCGAACTGAACGGCAGTTGCAGGGCCGGGCTCGCACCATGCGGCAGGAACTCGACCGAGCAGTCGGCCGGCAGGCGCGCCTTGACGAAGGCCCGGAACGCCTCGACGACTCTGGCCGGGTTCTGCCGCCCGACGAGGCGGAACGACACCTTGGCGCTGGCCTGGGCCGGCAGCACCGTCTTCGAGCCCGTGCCGGCGTAGCCGCCCGTGATGCCGTTGACGTCGCAGGTCGGACGCGACCAGATCTTCTCGAGCACGCTGCGGCCGCGCTCCCCGACCGGCACCGAAAGCCCGATGCCGCCCAGGAACTCCTTCTCGTCGAACGGCAGGGCTTGCCATTGCTCGGCGACGTCGGCCGGCAGTTCGTCGACGCCCTCGTAGAAGCCCGGCAGCGTCACGCGCCCGTCCTCGTCATGCAGGTCGGCCACGATGCGCGACAGGACGTGGATCGGGTTCACGGCGGCACCCCCGTAACTGCCCGAATGCAGGTCGCGGTCCGCACCCTTGACCACGATCTCTTCCAGCACGAGGCCGCGCAGCATGGTGGTGATCGAGGGCGTCCCGCTGTCCCACATGCCGGTGTCGCAGACGAGTGCGACATCGGCCCTGAGTTCATCCTTGTTGACCGCGATGAAGGCCGGCAGCGAGGGCGAGCCGGTCTCCTCCTCGCCCTCGAACAGCACGGTCACGTCGCAGGGCAAGCCGCCCGTCTCGGTGAAGGCCCGGCAGGCCTCGACGAAGGTCATCAACTGGCCCTTGTCGTCGGAGGCGCCGCGCGCGACGATGCGGGACTGGCCGTTGACCCGCTGCAGTTCGGGCTTGAAGGGGTCGGTGGCCCACAGCGACAGCGGGTCCACGGGCTGCACGTCGTAATGGCCGTAGAACAGCACGTGGGGGGCGTCGCGACGCGCCGCCTTGGCATGGCCCACCACCATGGGGCGTCCTTCCGTCGGCCGCACCGAGGCCTCGAAGCCGATCGCCACGAGTTGCGCCGCCAGCCATTCGGCGGCGCGCTCGCATTGGGGAGCATAGGCCTTGTCGGTCGAGATTGACGGCACCGCCAGGATCTCGAACAGGCGATCCAATGCGGCCGGCTGGTTGTGGTCTATGCGGTTGAGGACTGCATCGATCGAGGCCATGGGCGTGTCTCGGGAGGGAGGAGCCCACGACGGGCGTCCGTACAGGCGTCTGCCGTTACGGATATCAGCCTCGCCGGCCATCGAACAGGCGCAAAAAAGCCCGGCTCCCTGCGAAGCCGGCCGATCGCATGCCGCCGCGCGTTGATCAGAAGATGCGGCTGAAGACGAAGTAGAGCGTGCCCGACAGCAGGATCGCACAGGGCAGCGTCAGTACCCAGGCCAGGACGATGTTGCGGATGGTCTCGGTCTGCACGCCCGAACCGTTGGCCGCCATGGTGCCGGCGACGCCGGACGACAGCACGTGGGTGGTGGACACCGGCAAGCCGTACTGGTCGGCCGCCAGGATGGTGGCCATGGCGACGAGTTCGGCCGAGGCGCCCTGGCCGTAATTGAGGTGCGTCTTGCCGATCTTTTCGCCCACCGTGACGACGATGCGCTTCCAGCCGATCATGGTGCCGAGGCCGAGTGCCAGCGCCACCACGATCTTGACCCAGGTCGGGATGAACTTGGTCGAGGCGTCCAGGCTCGACTTGTATTTGGCCAGCACCTTGCCGTCTTCCGGGCTGAGCGCGTTTTCCTGTACCTTGGGCAGCGTGCGCAGGGCTTCCGATGCCAGGTACATGTCGTTACGGGTATTGCCGACCTTGTCGGCCGGAACGGCGGCGAGCGAGCCGTAGCCGTGCACCTGGGCGACGATGTCGCGCATCAGCATGGCCAAGGCCGGGTAGACGCCGTCCTCGAGCTACTTGTCGCGCACGTAGCCGATCACGGCGGGGCGTGGAACGCCGGTGATGGCGCAGCCGGCCGCCTTCAAGACGATGCTCTCCGAGCCCGCCGCGGACGGGTGCTCGCACTGCGGGACGAACCTGGCCGGCACGGCGCGGTTCAGCGCGTAGGTGGTCGGCACCGTGCCGATCAGGATCAGCATGATGAGCCCCATGCCTTTCTGGCCATCGTTCGAGCCATGCGCGAAGGACACGCCCGTGCAGGTGAAGATCAACAGGGCCCGCACCCACATCGGCGGCGCCTGGCCGGGCTTGGGCTCTTCGTAGAGTTCCGGCTTCCTGACCAGGAACTTCATCACGAGAAGCAGTAGGCCCGAGAACACGAAGCCGACGATCGGGGAAATCAGAAGCGCTTTGCCGATGGTGACGGCCTGACCCCAATCGACGCCCGAGGTGCCGTTGCGGCCGTTGAGCAGCGCGTTGGCCACGCCGACGCCGATGATGGAGCCGATCAGGGTGTGCGAACTCGACGCTGGCAGACCGAGCCACCAGGTGCCGAGGTTCCAGACGATGGCGGCGATCAGCAGCGCGAACACCATGGCGAAGCCGGCATTCGAGCTGACCTGCAGGATGAGTTCGACGGGCAGCAGCGACACGATGCCGAACGCAACCGCGCCGGTCGAGGTGAGCACGCCGAGGAAGTTCCAGCACCCCGACCACACCACCGCGTAATTCGGGATCAGCGCATGGGTGTAGATGACGGTCGCGACGGCGTTGGCGGTGTCATGGAAGCCGTTCACGAACTCGAAGGCCAGCGCGATGACCAGCGCCACGGCGAGCAGTAGATAGACCAGGAACGAGTGGGTCTGAGCTCCGCTGAGGTCCACGTCGCGCCATACGCTGAAGGCCGCGAAGGCGAGGCCCAGGGTGCCGGCCGCGAGCACGCCCCACCGCGTCGCCTTGTCGCTCGGGTGGTCGATGCGCGGCCGTTCGCGGGCCGGCTTGGCGTGGGGGAGGACGGATGTGCTGGACATGATCGGGCTCCGCTGGTCGCCTTCATCGCGTAGCGGCCCGACACAACAGTTTTGTGAATTCACGGACCGGATTGTGACGGTCCCGCAAGATTGAGCGCTGCGACGAGGTCGGGGTTGACCGCACCGGGATAAGCGACCGTATGGGCCGCGGCGCGGCAACCCGACGCGACGGCCTCGGCGAGGCTCGCTCCCGCGATCAATCCGTGGAGCGTCGCAGCAACGAGCGCATCGCCGGCGCCGGTGACGTCGATGGGCCGGATCGGGACAGCTGGGACCATGGTCGCGCCTTCCCGGCTCGCCGCGACGGCGCCCTGCGGCCCGAGCGTCAGCACGACGGCACCGCATCCCAGGCGGCGCAGCGCTGCGGCATCAGTCTCGGGCGAGGACGACGCCATGCGGCTCCGGGCCAGCACGGCTTCGGCCTCGGCGCCGTTGAGCATAAGGAGATCGATGCCGTCGAGACGCTGCGGCAGGCGAGAGGATTTCTCGACCGAGACTGCATCGACGGCGAGGCGGTAGCGGGCACCGGAAAAGGACCGCTGCGCCAGGGCGGCCAGCGATGCGGCCGGCAGATTGCAGTCGGCGAAGACCCATTCGGCAGCCGCGATGAGCGGAGCGTGGGACGCCAGCACGGCGAGCGTCAGCGTATCGAGGACGGCCATGTCGGCCAGACCGAAGGCCAGGTCGCCCGCCTGCGTGAGGACCGCGACATAGTCCGCGGTCGAGGCCCCAGGCACCGGGGTGACGCCGCGCGTGTCGGTACCGCCCGCCGCGAGGGCCGCGACCAGCGCGCGACCGCCCTCGTCGTCGCCGACCGCAGTGATCAGCCCGACCGCCGCGCCCATGCGGGCGAGGTTCTCGGCGACGTTACGGGCGACGCCGCCGAAGCTGCGCCGGCCCTCGACCGGATTCGACGTATCGAAGCGCAACGGCCCGGCCAACCGATAGCTGCGGTCCAAGGTGGCGCCGCCGACGCACAGCACCCGCCCGCGC
>CAXUCF010000283.1:402-6146 GCA_964249275.1 uncultured Lichenihabitans sp. | reverse complement strand
GGCTTGAACGGTCGCTGAGCGATGATGCAAACGTTTCGGGCCGCCTTACGCGGCCCGAATGCGTTTTGGAGTAGTCGGTTTACCTCGGCCCGATGTCGCATTGGCGAACTTGACGCTCTCGCCTTCGTCGCAAGCCGTTGTTCACCGACATGCCCCAACTCTGCGCATCGCACCGGAGTAAGCGGCAGTGGCGAAGATCGCATGGGCGGCTCTTGCTCTCTTGGGCCCGTCGTTTGGGCTGGCTGCGACGCCGGCAACTGCGGCGGGGATCGACGGCTATCCGGGCGCTTGGCAGCAGATCGAAAGCGACGCGGGGGCATGTCCCACCTGCAGGGTCGACATCCAAAAGATCGGAGACCATCTGATCGTCACGGCCAACAATGGCTGGTCGGCCACGCTTCGCGGGGGATCTGCACGTAATGGCTCCATCGCTTCAGGCTCCGGGCTTTGGGCTCCGTCCGGTCGCAGCCGTGTCGCGGGGCGGACCTTCGATGCCGAGTTCGACCTCAAGGGCGCTCGCCTTGAAATGCTCATGATCATCGACACTGGGGGTGGGTCTAGGCTCGTGATCAGGGCAGCCTTCACGCGTGACTGGGTCGGCGCATAAGGCTCAATGCCACCGGGTTCCTCGTGCACGATCGCCCGGCATGGGCTACGACGCTCCATGCCCAGGCATCTCATCGTCACGGCCGACGATTTCGGCCTCTCGCTCCAGGTCAACGATGCGGTCGAGCGGGCTCATCGCGACGGGATCCTCACGGCCGCGAGCCTCATGGTGGGGGCGCCGGCGGCCGAGGACGCCGTCCGCCGCGCCCATGCGATGCCCCGCCTGCGCGTCGGCCTGCATCTGGCGTTGGTCGAGGCCGTGCCGGTGCTTGCCGCGGAGCAGATTCCCGATCTCGTCGGGACCGACGGCTGGTTCCGGCGCGACACGGCGCGCTTCGGTGCCGAGATCTTCTTCTCCCGCCGTATGAGGTGGCAACTCGGCCGCGAGATCGAGGCGCAGTTCGACCTCTACCGACGCACCGGCCTGCCGCTCGACCATGTCGACGCCCACCAGCACTTCCACCTGCATCCGACCGTGGCGGGAATGCTGATCGCGATCGGCCGCGCCTACGGGGTGGGCGCCGTTCGCATCCCGGCCGAGCCGGCGCGCGTCATCCGGGCCATCGAGCCCGATGCCGCGCGGGCGCTCCCGACCCTGGTGGCGCCCTGGACGGCGCTGCTGAGACGGCGACTCCGGCGCGCCGGTTACGCGGTGCCGGACCAGGTGTTCGGCCTCGCCTGGACCGGCGCCATGACGGCCGACCGGCTCGAAGCCTTGCTCGACCGCCTGCCCGAGGGCACGACCGAGATCTATACGCATCCGGCGCTCGACGGCGACTATGCCGGTGCCGCGCCGTCGTACCGCTATCGGGAGGAACTGGAGGCCCTGGTGGCGCCCAGTGTCGGGCGGGCCGCCGAGCGGAGCGGGGCCAGGCTCGGCGGCTACGGGGATATCGTCTAGGAGTCCCGGCGGCCCGTCGCCTATTCGGCCGCGGTGGCGACCTCGCGGCCGATGCGGCGTGCCACCTCGTCGGGATGCTCTTCCTCGGTGCGGGGTGGGCCCATCAGGGCCGGCTGGAAGAACACGGCCGAGACCAGCGTGCAGACGAGCGACAGGGCCAGGAGCTTGCCCATGCTGGACGTGCCAGGATGGCTCGACGCCCAGAGGGAGCCGAACGCTACGGCCGTGCAGGAGGCCGAGAAGAACACCGCACGGGTGAGGCTCGACTGCAGCACGTGGCGCTGCCCGCCGCGCCACGCCATCACGAAGTAGATCTTGAAGGCGACGCCGAGCCCCAAGAGCAGCGGCACCGCGATGATGTTGGCGAAGTTCAGCGGCATGCCGAGCAGCACCGTGATCTCCAGCGTCAGCATGCCGGCGATCAGCAGGGGCACCAGGGTCAACAGGACGTCGGTCACTCGCCGCAGCACGATGTAGAGCAGCACCGCGATCGATCCCAGCGCCCACAGCCCGGCCTCGATGAAGGCGTGGATCACCGAATCACCCGAGTCCTTGATGACGATCGGCTCGCCCGTGGCCTCGGGCGCCACCCGCAGCACGGCATCGCCGAAGGCCTGCAGGTTGGCGTTGCTGTCCGACAGGTCCTTGGGTGTCACCTCGATGCGGGCCTGCCCCTGGGGGGTCATCCAGTCGCCCCGGATGGCATCCGGCAGGTTGTCGAGGCTCACAGGTTCGGCCGATACGAGTCCCCGGATCTGGTCGACCAGGAGGTGCATGGGCGGCACGAAAGCCTGCCGGGCCAGGGCACGCGCTTCGGGCGGCGCGTCGGCGAGCTTGGCGGTTGCAGCCGACAGCCGCTTGGTGGTGGCGGCAGCCTCACCGGTGCCTTTGGCGGCGGCGCGGTCGAGGCGCACCACGGCTCCCTTCAGCGCCGCCACATCCTCGGCGTCGGTCGGCGCCGGCCTGGCGTCGGCCGGATCGAGCGACGGGCCGAGCAGGTCCTTGAGGTCGGAGACGACGAGGAGCTTCGGCTCCTGTTCGGTCGGCACGAAGGCGTCGAGCGTCCTGGCGCTCGCCACCTCGGGCAGTCTGGCGATCTCGGCCGCGACCGTGTTGGCCCGGGCCAGCGAGGGTTCGAGCACGTCGATCTTGTAGGGTGTCGTGTTGGCGTCTCGAGCGAGGTCCAGGACGGTGGCGACCGACTCGACCCTGGTGCTGTTGAGATTGAGCGGGTTGAAGTCGAAACGGACGTGGAAGAGCAGTGGCGACATCAGCGCCACCGGGCCGAGCGTCGCGATGATGACCCATACGCGATGGGTCTCCAGGAACCGGTCGACCGGCGCCAGGAACCGATAGCCGACCTCGTGTCCCTCGGATGGCGGGTTGAAGATCGCCAGCATGGCGGGCAGCAGCGTGATGCTGACCAGGAACGCGATGATCATGCCGTTGCCGGCGATGAGGCCCAGTTCGGACACGCCGCGGTAGTCGGTCGGCAGGAACGAGAAGAAGCCCGCCGTGGTGGCGGCGGCGGCCAGCAGCAGCGGGCGGCCCACCTTGGCGCCAGCCCCCGCGATGGCGGGCAGCAGTCGGGGCTCGATGTAGCGCTCGTCGCGATAGCGCACCGAGAACTGGATGCCGAAATCGACCCCGATGCCGATGAACAGCACCGCGAAGGCGATGGAGATCAGGTTCAGCGCGCCCACGAGGGCGAGGCCGAGCGATGCGGTCAGCACCAGACCCACCGCGGTCGACAGGAACACCGCCACGATCAGCCGGCCGGATTTCAGCGCCAGCCACAGCAGGAACACCACGGCCGCCACTGTCAGGAGCGAGTTCAGGGCGAAGCCGTCCTTGATGGTGCCGAACTCCTGGTCGTCGAGCGGGATCTGACCCGTAAGCCGGACCGTGACGCCGTTGGCGGGCGTGAGATTGAGGTCGGCGACCGCCTGGTTCACGACGTCGGTGGCGCCTCGGCCGGGCTCGAGAGCACCGTAGTCGAGTTTGGGCTTGATCTGGACGAAGCGGCGGTTCGGGTTCGCCTGCCCGCCCGAGCCGCCGACGAGATCCTGGAACGAGAAGGGCACGAGCTTGCCTGCGAGCGCCCCTTCGATCGAATCGGCGATATGGCCGTAGAAGGGCGCCACCTGCTCGAGCGGGGTCTTGCCCTGCTCGATCCCGATGCCGATCATGCCGACCATCTGCATGAGGCCATGCAGGCTCGGGTCTGCCGCCAGCGTGCCGATGAGCGGCTCGGCCTTGTTCAACTGGTCGGCAACCTGTTGGACCTTGGCGACCGGCTGAAACAGCAGTCCGTTCTTGCCGAAGAAGCTCTGTTCGGGCGGCAGGCGCACGAAGTCGAACTGGTCCGTCCGGTCCTTCAGTCGGGCGACGAGACGGTCGGCCCCATCCTGGGCGGCCTCCGGCGTGGCCCCATCGAGCACCACCAGGATCAGGCCGTCGTTCTGGGGGAAGGCCTTGTTGAAAGCGGCCTGACGCTGCCGCCATGGCAGGTCCTTGGCGATGAGGGTGCTCGAATCCGTGTTGATCGCGAAATGGGTCACCGCATGGTAGCCGGCCAGGACGGTGAGGACGGCGGCCACCAGCACGACGAGCTTGGCATGGCGGCTACAGGCGGCGACGATCCGCGCTACGATCGTGGTCAACATGCGGTGGCTTGTATCCTCAGTGTCTCGCGGCGGCGGCGCCGGCATGGCGCTAAGCGAGCCACCGGGCCGTTTCAAGGCGTCGACCCATCAACGCGAAACGCGGGCCATCGACCCGCGTTCCGCGGGGACCAGTGCCACGACTCGAACCGTAAAGGCAAGGCTGGGCGGAATCGGACTTCGAGCCGTGCTGGGCGCAGGAGATTTCGACGCCTTGGGGGCAGGGGAGCCCTGGACGGCCGCTCGTCCATCCCGCACACTCCGGCCATGGCTCACCTCCGCATCGCTTTGCTGGCAGCCCTTCTGCCCTTGCTTGCCGGCTGCGCCTCCGGGCCGACCGGTCCGGTTCTCGCCTATCCACCGGCGTCATCGATCCGCCCCAACACGCAGCCGAAGATGATCCCCTGCATGATCGGCGATCTCTTGTGCACGCCGCAGACCTGAGCCGACGCGGGGGCGGTGCCTTGCTCGAACCCGCCGACGTCGACGGGATCGAACCCGGAGAGACAGCCCGCATATCCAAAGTAGCGGCGCCGCGCGCCCGACACGGGCCCGCGCGGTTCGTCAAAAGGCCGTGCGGGACCGGATGGCGGCCGCGAGCGTGCCCTCGTCGAGGTAGTCGAGTTCGCCGCCGACCGGCACGCCATGGGCAAGCTTCGTCACGGCCACCCCCAGATGGGCCAGCAGGTCGGTCACGTAATGGGCGGTGGTCTGGCCGTCGACCGTGGCGTTGACCGCGAGGAGCACCTCGCGCACTGCGCCGCCCGCGACGCGCTCGACGAGCCCCGCCAGGTTGAGGTCGCCCGGCCCGATGCCGTCGAGCGGCGACAGCACGCCGCCGAGCACGTGGTAGCGCCCCTTGACCACGCCGGCCCGCTCGAGAGCCCAGAGGTCGCCCACCGTCTCGACCACCACGAGCTGCGAGGCGTCGCGCCGCTCGTCCCGGCAGATCGAGCAGGGCGACAGGGTGTCGATCGAGCCGCAGGCCGCGCAGGTGACGATGCGCTCTCGCGCGACCCGCATGGCCTCGGCCAGGGGCGTCAGCAGTTCCTCGCGCTTGCGCATGAGGTGCAGCGCAGCGCGGCGCGCCGAGCGGGGTCCGAGTCCCGGCAACCGTGCCAGGAGCTGGATCAGCCGCTCGATCTCGGGGCCAGCGACACGCTCAGCCATGGCGTTCGGGTTGCAGGCTCAGAACGGCAGCTTCATGCCGGGCGGCAGCGACAGGCCCGCCGTCACGGTCTTCATCTTTTCGTCCGCGAGGCGTTCCGCCCTGGCACGCGCGTCGGCATGGGCTGCCACGAGCAGATCCTCGAGGACCTCCCCTTCGTCCAGGGTCAGCAGCGACGGGTCGATCGCGACGCCCTTCATGGCGCCCTTGGCGGTCAGCGTCACGCGCACCAGCCCGCCGCCCGCCGCACCCTCGACCTCGAGGGCTTCGAGGGTCTTCTGGATCTCCGCCATTCGCTCCTGCAGGGCCTGCGCCTGCTTCATCAAGCCCATGATGTCGGCCATGTCGGTTCCCTTTTCGATCACAGATCGTCGTCGTCGAAGCCGTCGTCGCCATAGCCCACGTC
>CAXUCF010000283.1:0-392 GCA_964249275.1 uncultured Lichenihabitans sp. | reverse complement strand
CGTCGGCATCGCCGGCCGTCGCCGCGGTTGCGGGGGGCGGCGCTGACGGAATATCGACCAGCGATCGCACCGCCACGATCTCGGCCCCCGGGAAGGTGTCGAGCAGCTGGCGGACGATCGGATCGGAGGCGACGCCGTCCTTCACCTCGCGCGCCTTCGCATCGGCGACCTCGCGCATCGTGGGGGCGCCGCCCCCCGATACGACCGACACCATCCACCGCGCCCCGGTCCATTCGGTCAGGCGACGCATCAGGTCGGCGGCGATCCGCGGCGATCCGTTGGGGGCGAGTTCGAACTCGATCCGCCCATCCTCGAAGCGCACCAGCCGCACGTCGCGTTCCAGCGCCAGCTTCAACTGGATGTCACGCCGAGCCTGGGCCAGCGCCACGAGG
>CAXUCF010000282.1:4701-6198 GCA_964249275.1 uncultured Lichenihabitans sp. | reverse complement strand
TGGGTTGATGATTCGAAGACTTGCCCACCCATAGTTGTCAAACGGACTCTAAGCGGCCTCACGTTCGTGCATGACTTTTCAGCGGCGGCTCATACCGATAGGCCGCCGCAGGGCTATTCAGGTCAGGGACCTTGGCCTGAGAACTGCGTCGCGCTCACCTGATCAGTTCGACCTCGACACCAGCCGGGATGGCGATGCTCGGCCGACGTCGCTCCGCAGCCAGCGCCGGCAGGCCCTCACGCCGGGCCAGCGCCAAGCAGTAACGGTCTCCCAACGACAGGCCACCTTCCACGGTTACTCGACGCAGCATGCCCGCCTCATAGGACAACGACGTATCGATCGGAGCCAGGCGGATCGGCAATGGACGCAGCAGGGCCTCGATGTCGCGGCGTTCGATGCCGAGCTTGGCATAGTGGCTGACCTCGACCAGATTGACTGTCGTCATCACAGAGTTGTCGAAGGCCGTTTTGACCCTCTCGGCCCCGGGCTCTCCCAGTAGCAGGGCGAGGACAGCAGAGGCGTCGCGCACGAAACCCCTCATTCGGACTCGGCGTCGCATGCTCGATCAGCAAGGAACTCGTCTACGGAAGCACCGGCTTTGCCGGTGGTCAACCGGCGGCTCAAGTCCTGCGCGCGTGCCACGACCTGATCGAGGGTCCGAAGCACGATAGCGTCGCCCACACCCTCGACGATGACCTCGCCGCCGTTAGCGAGCCCATGCCGCCTGCGGAGGTCGGCCGGCAAGCTCATTCGACCATCCGGCATCACCTTGGCTTCCATGGCGTTCCTCCGGCTCATGCCAACTCGGCACGCATACGCCACAAACGCGCCGAAATCCCAGGAAAACCGTACGATGCCACCCCGCGGCCGTGGGCGCCGTCACCGGTCCACGGCGATCGCCAGTTCGTCGCCGAGGAAGGCCGCTCCCTTGGCCGTCACCATGAGCGTGCGGCGACGAGCGCCGACGATCACGTAACCCGAGGCCAACAGCATCGACGTCATAGCGGCGCCCAGGTGGCCGCCCAGGTGATGCCGGCGCTCCGTCCAGTCGAGACAGAGCCGGAGCAGGGGACGCCGGCTGTGGGGCGGCGGAGCGGGTTCGAGGCCGAGCCTGCGGCACCAGGCGAGGCCGGCGTCGCTGAGTGCCGGCCCCTCGGGGCCGAGCACGAAGAGCCCACGGGCCGCCATGGATTCCAGGATCGCGACGCCCAGCCGCCCGGCCACATGGTCGTAGCAGAGACGGGCCCGGCAGAGCGCCGGGTCGTGGCGGATGGGGCGCACCGGCCGCTCGCTCCAGTTGCTCAGGCCCTCGATCGTTTCGGCGACCTCTCCCGACGCGATCCTGAAGAAGCGGTGTCGCCCCTGCCTTTCGACGGCCAGCAATCCGCCCGCGACGAGGCGCGCCAGATGTGCGCTCCCGGCCTGCGGGGATGCGCCAGCCATGCCCGAGAGTTCGCCCGCGGGCCGCCGGCTGCCGTCGCCAAGGGCGAGCAGCAT
>CAXUCF010000282.1:0-4691 GCA_964249275.1 uncultured Lichenihabitans sp. | reverse complement strand
CGGCGCGAACGGGATCGCCGATGAGGGCTCCCAGTTCCACCAACGACGAGGGCTTCGAAAGGGCCTCGGCCGGCTCTGACGGCAGTCGCATGACGCTCATGACCGAAGCTTCCCACAGGAACGCGCGCCGATGCTCAAGACCAGCCTGAAGCGTCGGGCGTCGGGCTTTGACCAATATCGGCACGCTCTCCCCGAGGTCACGACTTTGTCAATGTCCCCACGCTCCAGCGCCAATCCCGAAGCCGCGCGTGACGTCGGGCGCGGGCGGATGCTCCTGCTGGTCTCGGCGGTGGCGTTCAGCACGGCCGGATTCTTCACCCGCGAGGCTCCAGTCGATCTCTGGGCCATGATCTTCTGGCGCAACACTTTCGGCAGCACCGCGCTGCTGGTCGTCACCCTGTGCGCCACGCCGCGATCCCCGCCGCGGCTCCGCCGCCTGGGCCGCTGAGCCTGGGCCGTGATCGTGGCGTCCTCCTTCGCCACCGTCTGCTACGTCGCGGCCTTCGCCTCTACGTCGGTGGCCGACATCTCGATCATCTACGCGACCGCACCGCTGATGACGGCCGGCGCGGCCCGGGTGTGGCTCGGCGAGAGATTGTCCCGCCGCACGGTGGGCGCGGCCTGCCTGGCCGTCGTGGGTGCGGGCATCACGGTCGCCGGGTCACTGCGGTCCGGCTCCGCCGTCGGAGACGAACTGGCGCTGGCCATGACGGTCGCGCTCTCGATCGTAGCGGTGCTGGCGCGCGGCGCCGCCCTCCCGGTGCTGCCGACCGCGATCCTGTCGTCCCTCGTCGCGGCCGCCGCGGTGCTGCCGCTCGGCTGGGCGGCGGGGGCGGATCTCCTGGTCGGCTGGCGGGACGCCGCATGGCTGGCCGGCTTCGGTGTCGCGTCGATGGCGGTGGCCCTCCCGTGCTACCTCCTGGGTGCCGCGGCGGTCCCGGCCGGCGAGGCCATGCTGATCAGCGCGCTGGAAATGCCGCTGGCGCCCCTCTGGGTCTGGCTTGGCTTCGGCGAGGTCCCGTCACGGGCAGCACTGGTCGGAGGCGCCATCGTGGCGGTCGCGGTCGTCTTCGACCTCGCCCGCGCGGCACGGGCTGCGTGACGGGACGACCGGTCGGACCGCTCAGCCGCGAAAAGCGGCAAGCCGGCCCCGGGGCCGACCCAGCACCTCGTCGTCGCGCATCACCGGCGTGCCGCGCACGATCGTGGCGACCGGCCAGCCCTGCACCTTCATGCCGGCGAAGGGTGTCCAGCCGCAGGGCGAGACGATCCAGCTATCCTCGATGGTGCGCCGCCGCTGCATGTCGACCAGGGTGACGTCGGCGTCGTAGCCGGCCGCCAAGCGACCTTTGCCGAGGAGGCCGTAGACCCGCGCCGGTCCGGCCGCCATCAGGTCGACGAGGCGCGACAGCGACAACCGGCCGGCGTTCACATGATCCAGCATGACGGGCACGAGCGTTTGCACGCCCGTGAGGCCGGCCGGGCACTCGGGCCAGGGAAGCGCCTTCGCGGCGCGGGCATGGGGCGCGTGGTCGGAGCCGACGGTGTCGACCGTACCGTCGCGGATCGCGCGCCAGCCGGCCTCGCGGTGGCGTTCGCCCCGGATCGGCGGGTTCATGACACCGAGGCCGCCGAGCCGGTCGTAGCAGTCGGGCGCCACCTGGGTCAGGTGATTGACCAGCACCTCGACGGTGGCGACATCGCGGAAATCGCGGAGGTAGTCGAGTTCCTGCGCGGTCGAGACGTGCAGGATATGGGCGGGCCGGCCGGTGCGGCGGGCCAGCGCCATCAGGCGGCGCGTGCCGAGATAGGCGCATTCCTCGTCCCGCCATTCCATGTGGCTGCGGTACGGCATGCCCGACCGGAACAAGGACTTGCGGCTCTGCAGCCGGTCCTCGTCCTCGCTGTGGAAGGCGATGCGCCGGCGCCCGGCCAGCATGATCCGCTCGAGATGCTCGTCGTCTTCGACCAGGATGTTGCCGGTGGTGCTGCCCGCGAAGACCTTGACGGCGCAGACACCGGACTCGAGTTCCAAGGCCGCGAGGTCGTCGATGTTGGTCTTGGTGCCCGCCACGTAGAGGCCGACGTCGCACCAGCTCCGCTCTTCGGCATAGACCCGCTTCCAGGCGAGCCGCGCAGTGTCGGTGATCGGCGGGTCGGTGTTGGGCATGTCGAAGACCGTGGCGATGCCGCCCAGCACGGCCGCGCGCGTGCCCGTCGCCAGGGTCTCGACCGCGGGATCGCCGGGATCGCGCAGGTGGACGTGGCTGTCGATCAGCCCCGGCAGCACGTGCAGGCCGGCGGCGTCGACGGTCTCGGCCGCCGATGCGGTCGGCAGATGGCCCAGGGCCGCGATACGGCCGCCACGCACGCCGAGGTCGGCGGCCTCCTCGCCCCAGGGCAGGACGCAGGTGCCGCCTCGGACGATCAGGTCAAACTGCATGGCTCGCCCCTCATCGGATCGAAAACGCCGGCTCGTCGGCCGCCGCGTTCATCGCCGACCATTCCGACAGCAGGACCGTGCCGGACAGTTCCGGTCGGGCCGGCCCGGGCAGGAGGCTGATATATTCGAGCGAGTTGCCGTCGGGATCGTCGAAATAGACACTCGCGGCCGGCATCCACGGGAACACGACCGGCTCCTCGGTCTCGGGTCCGCCGCCGCCGCGGCGCGGCACGAGTCCCGCCGCGCGCAGCCGCGCGACGGATCCTATGATCGCGTCGAGTTCGGTCGCGAAAGCGATGTGCGAGCGGATGCGCACCGGGGAACCGTGGATGGCCCAAAGCCCGAGCATCGAACGGTCACGTCCACCGACCCAGAAGAACGCCGCACGGCCATCCGGGAGCGCGTGCGCCGGTTCGAGGCCGACGAGATCGCGATAGAAGGCGATCGAGCGCGACAGATCCGACACGGTGAGATGGCTCTCGTAGAGGCCAGCGATCGGTATCATCACCATCTCCGGGCGTCCCCGAACCTTCGGAAGGCTCCATGCCGAGTGCTCTTGCCGACCGATCACGATCGAGAGCGGGCGCCCGTGGCCCTCACGGAACGATTGCCCTGAGCCGAGCTATCAGCGCGAGTGCCACGGGGCTCGGGGGCGTTTGCTCCCGTGCTCTACGCCGTCCTGGCGTCGGCCTCGACCAGCATCCGGGCCGACTGGCGCTTGGCCGCGAGCTTGAGGCGCCACAAGGCCGCGACCGTGAGCGCCACGCCGGCCGCCGCCGTCAGGCTGTCGACGCTGAACAGCGAGCGGTTCGCCACTGCGGCGCTGCCCGCCTTGCCGAGATAGATGAACAGCAGCGTCTGGGGCAGCACGCCGAGCAGGCTGGCCAGGACATATTCGCCGAACCCAATCCCGGTAACGCCGCAGGCGAAGTTTATCAACGGGCCGGGCAGTGGGGATGCCAGACGCAAGAGGCCGACGAGGCGCCAGCCCTCGGCGTCGATCGCCCGCATCACGGCCTGCATCCTGGGCCGCGCCGCCGCGAATCGCTGGATGAAGCCCTGGAACACGAAGCGCGCCAGCGTGAAGCCCAGCGTCGTGCCGGCCGCGGTGCCGGCCATCGCGGGCCAGAGCGCCGACCAGCCCAGGACCGCGCCAGCCCCTACGCACACCACGGCCCGGGGCACGACGAAGACCCCGCCGAGCGCCAGAAACCCGGCCGTCGTCAGGGCTTCGGCGAGGGTGGGATCGATCGGGCCCACGACGGTCGACGGGCCTCAGTTCTTGTTGAGCGCCGTGGCGATCGGATCGGTATCGGCCTGAGCCTGGGCATTGGTGCCCACGGTGTCGATGCCGTAGACGTCGTCGCGGAACTGCACGACGCCTCCGGCATTGGCCCAACCGGTCAGGTAGACCCAGGCCACGGGGACCGCCTTGGCGAGCTTGATGTCTTCGTGCTCGCCGGTCTTGACCTGGTTCAGCATGGCGGCCTTGGTCCAGGTTCCGTCGGGGGCGCCGCCCGTACCCTCGAGCAGCCAGGACGCGAGGTCGAACACGCCTTCCACCCTGACGCAGCCATGCGACAGGAAGCGATAATCGCCGCCGAAGAAGCGCTTGGACGGCGTGTCGTGCATGTAGACGGCGTATTTGTTCGGCATGTTGATGCGGATGTTGCCGAGCGCGTTCGACGTGCCCGAATCCTGCCGCAGGATGTAGTTGGTGGCGCGCTGCGAGGTCCAATCGATCGAGGACGCGTTCACGGTGTTGCCCGCGCCATCGAGGATACGGATGCGCTCCCGGCTGAGATAGCCGGGATCCTTCTGCATCTTGGGAATGATCTCGTTCTTGATGATCGAGGTCGGCACCGTCCAGGTCGGGTTGAGGTTGACGGCCTGGACCTTGGCATCGACCTCCGGCGAGGCATGATCGGGACCGCCCACCACCGCGACGTAGCGATGGACCACGCGGCCGTTCTCGACCGCTTCGACCGAGGCCGACGGAATGTTCACCACCACGTAGCGTTCACCGAAGCCGAAATTGCGTCCGGCGAGCCGCTGGGCCGAGGATGCCAGTTCGGTGAACCTGGTGCGGGCCGAAACGTTCAGGGCCTTCAAGGTTGCGCCCGCCACGATGCCGGTGTCCTTCAGGCCGTGCCGGGTCTGGAAACGCTTCACGGCCGCCGTGAGGTCGGCGCCCCACCTGCTGCTGAACATCCCGGCCGTGAGGTCGGCGGGGTCGCCACCCTCGGCC
>CAXUCF010000281.1:0-6287 GCA_964249275.1 uncultured Lichenihabitans sp. | reverse complement strand
AGGCCGCCGATGACCGAGTCGAGAATGCCCATGATGAACTCCGTTATTGTCGAATCTTGATCTAGTCTCACAGGACGCGAGATGTCTGGATGACGCGGCTCATCAACCAACACCTCTGAGCTTGGTTCCCGCGCCGCTATCGCGCTCCCGCGTGCGGGCATCGGGCGCGCCCGCACCGCGGATCCCCAACCCCGGCGCAAGCTCCCGCGCCCAACCTGCCGCCCTCGACATACCGGCCCCGCGGCCGGTCGCGGCAGCAGGATACAATGAGCATAGCGGCCATCACCCCGACGAGAACCGTCCAGGGTCGGGGGGCGCCGGCGGTGGGCCTCTCGGCGCGGCCGCAGCGCAAGAGTTCGCGCGACATCGGCTTCGCGATCGGCATCATCGCGATCCTCTCGATCTTCTTCCTGCCGATCCCGAGCTTCCTCATCGATCTCGGCCTCGCCTTCTCGATCGCGCTGTCGGTGCTGATCCTCATGGTGGCGCTATGGATCGCGCGGCCGCTCGACTTCTCGGCCTTCCCGACCGTGCTCCTGGTGGCGACGCTGCTGCGCCTGGCGCTCAACATCGCCACGACCCGGCTCATCCTGTCGAACGGCTCCGAAGGGTCCAACGCCGCGGGCTTCATCATCGGAGGCTTCTCGCGGCTCGTGATGAGCGGCGACTTCGTCATCGGCCTCATCGTCTTCGCGATCCTGCTGACCATCAACTTCGTCGTCATCACCAAGGGCGCGACCCGCATCGCCGAGGTGGGGGCCCGCTTCACGCTGGACGCCATCCCGGGCAAGCAGATGGCGATCGACGCCGACCTCTCGGCCGGTCTCCTCACCGACAAGGAGGCGCAAAGCCGGCGGCGCGAGCTCGAGGAGGAGAGCGCCTTCTTCGGCTCCATGGACGGCGCCTCGAAATTCGTGCGCGGCGACGCGGTGGCGGGCCTCATCATCCTGGCCGTCAACGTCTTCGGCGGCATCGTGATCGGCGTGACACGACACGGCATGCCGCTCGGCCAGGCCGCCGACGTCTTCGCCAAGCTGTCGGTCGGCGACGGACTCGTGTCGCAGATCCCGGCCCTCATCGTGTCGCTCGGCGCGGCGCTGCTGGTGTCGAAGGGCGGCACGCGGGGCTCGACCGACAAAGCCGTGCTGAACCAGCTCGTGCACTTTCCGCGCGCGCTCTTCGTCGCGGCGCTCCTGATGGTTCTGCTGGCCGTCGTGCCGGGCCTGCCATTTCTTCCGTTCGCGACGCTGGGCGGCATCATGGTGACGCTCGGCTATGCGCTGCCGCGTCGCCTGGCCGCGGAAAGCGCCGCCGCCGCCGCCGATGCGGCCGTTGCCGCCGCCACGGCGGCTGCGGCCGAGAGCAAGGATTCGGTCAAGGAGTTTCTGCGCACGGCCGAGATCGAGATCGCCATGGGCAAGCAGCTGGCGGCGCGTCTGCTGCCCGCCCAGGCCGAACTCGCCCACCGGGTCACCAAGATGCGCCGCAAGTTCGCGCGCCAATACGGGTTCGTGGTGCCCGAGATCAAGGTCTCGGACAGCATCGACGTGCCGCCCAGGAGCTATCAGATCAAGATCCACGGCACCGTGGTGGTGTCGCAGGAACTGCGGCTCGGCGAGTTCCTCGTCATCACGGGCGATGGCCGCAAGCCCGACCTGCCCGGCACCGAGGTGCGCGAGCCAGCCTTCGGCATGAAGGCCCAATGGGTGTCGGACGCCTATGTGGCGGAGGCCAAGCGCCAGAACTTCCAGACCGTCGACACCCTGTCGATCCTGCTGACGCATCTCTCCGAGGTGATCCGCAACAACCTGGCCCAGCTCCTGTCCTACAAGGACATGCGCGGGCTCTTCGAGCGGCTGGAGCCGGAATACCGGAAGCTGATCGACGACATCTGCCCGAGCCAGATCTCCTACTCGGGCCTGCAGGCGGTGCTGAAGCTCCTGCTCGGCGAGCGCGTGTCGATCCGCAATCTCCACCTCATCCTGGAAGCGGTTGCCGAGATCGTGCCGCATGTCCGCCGCTCCGAACAGGTCGCCGAACACGTCCGGGTCCGCATGGCCCAGCAGATCTGCGGTGACCTCGCCGACGACGGCGCCCTCAAGGTGCTGCGGCTCGGGAACCGTTGGGATCTCGCCTTCCACCAAAGCATCAAGCGGGACGGCAAGGGCGAGGTCAGCGAGTTCGAGCTCGACCCGCGCCTCGTCGAGCAGTTCGGCCAGGACGCCTCGGCGGCCATCCGCGAGCGCATGGACCAGGGTCACAGTTTCGTCTTGATCGCGGCGCCGGAAGTGCGGACCTATGTCCGCATGATCGTCGAGCGCATGTTCGCCACCCTGCCGGTGCTGTCGCATCTCGAGATCGCCCGCGGGCTCGAGATCAAGCCCCTGGGTACGATCTCATGACCTTCGGCCGGTCGACTTGAACGATGCGGCGTCGCTCTCGGTCCTCACCGCCTTCGTCGTGTTCAGCCGGGTCGGCGCCTGCCTGATGATCATGCCGGGTTTCTCCAGCCCGCACGTCCCGGTCCAGGTCCGGCTCTTCATCGCGGTCGCGATCTCGCTGGCCTTGACGCCCCTGCAGATCGACGTCGTCCGCCCGCTGCTGGCGGACGGCAACCCCATGCAGCTTCTCCGCCTCATCGGGTCCGAATTGCTGATCGGCGCCGGCATCGGGCTGCTGGGCCGCTTCTTCTTCATCGCGCTCGAATTCATCGGCGTCGCGGTCGCCATGTCGGTCGGCCTCAGCCAGAACATCGGGGCTCCGATCGAGGCCGACGAGCCGCTGCCGGCCCTGACCTCGCTGCTCACCCTGGCCGCTACGGCGCTGATGTTTTTCACGGATCTCCATCTCGAGGTCTTCAAGGGGCTCGAGGCCTCCTACGGGAGCCTGCCCGTGACGGGCAGTTTCCTGCCCCAGGCGATGCTGTCGCAACTGGCCGCCAAGGCCGGCGAAGCCTTCGTGCTGACGTTGCGCATCGGCAGCCCGTTCCTGATCTTCTCGCTGGTGTTCAATGTCGCCATGGGCCTCGTAGGCCGGCTCGTGCCCGGCATCCAGACCTTCTTCCTGTCGACGCCTTTCCTGCTGATCGGCGGGCTCGTCCTGCTGTCGATCGTCATCAAGCCCATGCTGCTGTTGTTCATCGCAGCATTCAGCCGTTTCCTGGTGAGCGGATGACGGACCGGCTGAACGGCATGAGGCGCATCCTCAAGGTCCAGGACGGCCTCAAGTGCATGGCCGACTGGCGGCTCGCGGAGGCCGAGCGGGAGCGGGCCGAGGCCGCGGAGGCCCGGAGCGCGGTCGCGGCCTTCGTCAACGGCGAGGTGCCGACCGGCCCACTGGCGGTTGCCACGATCTCACAGGCGAGGCGCCTGGGCGAGCGCGAGGCTGCGGCCGTTCGGCGTGTCGCGACCGAGGCCGAAGCCATGCGCGACGCCACGGCGGGCCAGAAGCTCGCAGGCCGCGTCCTGGCGGAACTCGACCGCGCCGAGCGGCAGCGCGCCGAGCGCAAGGACCTGGAGCGGCTGATCGAGGCGTTCGCGGCGCGGGAGGAGGATTAGAGGGTTCGGCCGACGGAATCTTGCCGGGCCGCGGCACTGTCGCACTCGCTGCCGCCGCCGCGGCGCGTCCGGGCCTCGAGGTCGTTGATGAGCCGTTCGGCAAGGGGTGGATCGGAGATCAGGCTCAATAGGCGGTCCGGCGTCGGCGAGGGTGAGGCAGCATAGGCGCTTTGGACTTTAGGATCGCCATTGCCGCGGGCGCCGTCTATATCACGCGGCAGATCGCGGTCGACTACGCTGAGGATCTCGTCTTGTGCAACGCGATCTCGACCGGCAAGACCGTGACCGGCAAGCCCGGCTTGGCCATGGATCCGGCCCTGCTCGAGAACGCGCGCCGGCGAACGCCCCGGCCGCGGCTCGGCCGCCCGCAGGAATGCGCCAACGCGGCGCTGCTCCTGGCGAGCTACAGGGCGGGCTTCATCACGCGCGCGAACCTCGTGGTCGACAGCGACTGGCTCGCCGGCCGATCGTCATGGCTCGACGCAGCAGCGGGGACGCCCTCATGACCGTGTCCATCTGCAGCGCCTGCGGGACGTCCTATCCGGAGGCGCCTCGCCCGCCCGAGCGTTGCCCGATCTGCGAGGACGAGCGGCAATATGTTCCGGCCCAGGGTCAATCCTGGCTGTCCAGCGGCGCGCTGGCCGAGGGTCACCGCAATGCTTGGCGCCGGCACGAGCACGGCCTGCTGAGCCTGCAGACGGTGCCGGCCTTCGCCATCAATCAGCGGGCCTTCGTCGTCCAGACTCCGGAGGGCAACGTACTCTGGGACTGCATCGCCCTGCTCGATCCGGCCACGGAAGAGCTGGTGCGGGGCCTCGGCGGCCTGTCGGCCATCGCCATCTCCCATCCCCACTACTACACCACCATGCAGGATTGGGCGGCGGCTTTCGACGCGCCGGTCCACCTGCATGCCGCCGATCGCGACTGGGTCATGCGACCGGCCTCCGCCATCCGCTTCTGGGACGGCGACAGCCTGCACCTCGCCCCGGGCCTTACGCTGGTGCGGGCCGGCGGCCACTTCGCCGGCGGCACGGTGCTGCACTGGTCGGGCACGCAGGACGGCGCCGGCGCCCTGCTGGCGGGCGACATCGTCCAGGTCACCCCGGGCGCGCGGCGCGTCTCGTTCATGTGGAGCTATCCGAACATGATGCCCCTACCGGCCGCCGAGGTCAGAGCGGTCGCGGCGCGCCTGGCCCCCCTGGCCTACGAGCGCATCTACGGCGCTTTTGTGGGCCAGGAAGCGACCCGGGACGGGCCCGCGATCGTGGCCCGATCGGCCGCGCGTTACGTGGAGATCCTGGAGCAAGGGGACCTCGGTCACCCCGCGCGGTCCGAAGCCTGAGCGAATGCCGCGTCGGCGCTTCGCGCTGGCGGGACGGGCCGCTCAGGCCAGCTCCCCGACCCCGATCCAATCCATATAGGCGTGGAAGGCTTCGCGCATGGGGCAGGGCGCCAGCCGGTCTCGGCCAGGATCCGGCTGATGTCATAGGCGTTCCACATGCCGCCGCGGAGTGCGGGTTCGCGTCGAGCCACGTCCGCGCCATCACGCTCATGACGAAGCCGGTCACCCCCCTGATCAGCAGCCTCATGGAAGAGTTCTCGGGTGGTGCGAACGACGAACGATGCGTCCCGCATCGCTCGTCGCGTGACTCCGCCGTCACACGCACCCGGACGATATCGCGGTCGGCCGGCGGGCGGCTGTCCCGCGCCCTGGCTCTTCGGCGCCGCCGCCGCATGCCGCCGTCGGAAGCGCGGCCCGTCAGCGCCCTTTCTCGATGCGGGCGTAGACCTGCTCGGTGAACAGAAACATTTGCGAGCCGATGAACGAGGCCGTCAGGGTCAGCACCAGCAGCATGGCGACGATCTTCGGCACGAAGGTGAGGGTCATCTCCTGGATCTGGGTCAGGGCCTGGAAGAGGGCCACGACAATGCCCACCACCATGGCGGTGGCGATGGCGGGACCCGAGGCCAGGACGATGGTCCAGATGGTGCTTTGCAGGAGTCCGAGCGCATCGGCCTCGTTCACGAGGCCGAGACCTTCACGGTCGAGTCGAGCGTCAGGGTGGAACCGTCCGAGAGCGTCGCGGTGGCGTTGCCGCCGCCCGCCAGCGCCACCGAGGTCACGGTCCCGGAGGTCGTACCGTCGGCCGAACTCACGGTCTTACCGATGATGCTCTCGGCCTGGGTGAGCGACGAGGTGGTCAGCATGGAGTCGAGCTTGGTATTGGTCAGGATGCCCTGCTGGACGTTCGAGAACTGGGCGATCTGGGTCAGGTACTGGGTCGGATCCGAGGGGTTGGTCGGGTCCTGGTTCTTCATCTCGGCAATCATCATCTGCAGGAACGAATTGAAATCGATGGAGGCCGCAGCGGCGGTGGACCCCGTCGTCGTGGCGCTGGTCGCCGGCGGCGCGGCGCTCGGCGACGCCACGCCCGACGCCGTGGGGGTGCTGCTGGATACGCTCGTCATGACAGGGCCTTTCCGGCGCGATACGGCCCGGCGTTTTGCCGCTCCCTGCGCTTCGCAGGCGCTTCATGGATCGCGACGTCAGAGGTAGAGTGACGATCCTGTGTGGAGCTTGCGGCACCCCTTGTCGTCTCGGGCAGCGGCCTCGGAGCGCGGGTTTGTGCCGCAGAGTGGTCCAGTCTTCTGTCCGGGGTGGTCGCTGTCGGCTGTCCCGTCGCGCTTGGCGTTGCTCCGCGCCCGACGATTCTCGCGCCGCGCCGTCGC
>CAXUCF010000280.1:0-6294 GCA_964249275.1 uncultured Lichenihabitans sp. | reverse complement strand
TTCTGCCGCATCCTGTGCGACGGCTCGGGCGCCGAATGGCCGCTGTCGCGCAAGTTCGGTTGCGCGCCCGACATGGCGGGCCGCGTGCTCGAACACGCGCATCGGCTCGGCCTCGTGGCCTATGGTCTGTCGTTCCATGTGGGGTCGCAGCAGCGCAACCCCCGCATGTGGGATGGCGCGCTCGCGGCCAGCGCCGCCATTTTCCGGGACCTGGCCGAACGCGGCATCGCGCTGCAGATGGTCAATCTCGGCGGCGGTTTCCCGACGCGGTACCTGAAGAACGTCCCGGCCGTGAAGCAGTACGGCAGGGCGATCTTCGAGGCGCTGCGCAAGCACTTCGGCAACCGCATCCCGGAAACCGTCATCGAACCGGGCCGCGGCATGGTGGGCAATGCCGGGGTGATCGAGGCCGAGGTGGTGCTGGTGTCGAAGAAGTCCGACGAGGACCGGATGCGGTGGGTGTACCTCGACATCGGCAAGTTCAACGGGCTCGCCGAGACCATGGACGAGATGATCCGCTACCCGATCCGCACGGAATTCGACGGCGACACGACCGAGCCGTGCATCATCGCGGGACCGACCTGCGACAGCGTCGACGTGCTCTACGAGAAGGAGCCCTACGATCTGCCGGTGTCGCTGGCAATCGGCTCCAAGGTACTGATCGAGGGGACCGGCGCCTATACCACGACCTATTCGGCCGTGGGCTTCAACGGGTTCCCGCCACTGAAATCCTACGTGATCTGAGCACATCGCACCCCGGGCGGATCGACTGCCCCGGGTGCACTGCCGAATTTCTTCTCGCCGGCCATTGCTGACCGCGACGGCCAAGCCCGGTCTGGCGCGGCAAGGATGAACGACATGGTCTCCCAAACGCTTCCCGCCCTGGCGGTCGCCATCGCTTCGGTCGCGAATTCCGGGTTCGGCCTGATGCGTCCGGGGTCGGTGGGCTTCCGCATCCGCGACGAGCGGCCGCGTGACGTCGAGGCGCGTGAGGCGTTGCTCGACCGGAGCTTCGGCCCGGCGCGGTTCACCAAGACGAGCGAGCGGCTGCGCGAGGGTCGTCTGCCGGCCGATGACCTGAGCTTCGTGGCGCTCGACGGCGGGAGGGTCATCGGCACGCTGCGCTTTTGGTCGGTCGAGGCCGGTCGGCATGCGTCGCTGATGCTGGGACCGCTCGCGGTCGAGAGCGCCTGTCGCTCGGCCGGCATCGGGCGGGCGCTGATCGAGCACGGGCTCAAGCGCGCCAGGACGCTCGGCCACGACAGCGTGATGCTGGTGGGCGACGCGCCCTATTATGCGCGGTTCGGCTTCTCCGCCATTCCGGTGTCACGGCTGGTCTTGCCGGGACCGGTCGACCCCGCCCGCTTTCTCGGCCTGGAACTGGTCCCGGGCGCGCTCGCGGACGCTTCCGGCCGGGTGGTCGGTGCCGGCCTGCTGGTGGGGCGCCGTGAACCGGAGCCCCTCCGCCTGGCGGCGTGAGCGGGCTTTCTCCTTCATCATGTGCCGGCTGAGACTGAACAGCTGTCGAGGCTGTATCGATGCGTCTTCATCGATCGTCGACATTTGAGCCGTTGGTTGGCTCGGGTCGGTGCGCTATCCTGCGTGCCGACTTGAGCGTTGAGACCGGGGATGAAGCCATGAGCTACATCGACGAACTCGCCTACGACGAAGAAGAACCTGTCGTCGTCGACAAGACGCATGTCGAGCGCAGGGTGGATGATTGGCTTCAGCGGCTGAACTCGCTCTATGCCGATATCTCGGCCTGGGCAGACCGGAACGGGTGGTTGCACGTCGAGGGCGCACCGGTCGCGATGGATGAGGAGTTGATGCAGAGGGCCGGGCTTGCGCCGCGTGAGCAGGCGAGCCTCGTCCTGACTGCACCAGGGGGCGAACGGGTCTGGTTCAAGCCCAAAGGCCTCTGGGTCATCGGTGCCAACGGCCGCGTCGACGTCTATACGCTCAAGGAACTTCTGCTTCTCGTCGATACGGCGCGCCAATTTGAGTCTCCCCAATGGGTCATCCATTACCTGCCGTCGAGGGCAGGCGGGGGGCAACCTTTCACTCCGCCTATGCTGTCACAATTGGCTTGAGGCCATGCGCCAGGTCCCGGACATCAAAGCAGCCTACGACTGGATGATCGCGGCCTATCGCGTGGATTACGTCGAGGTATTAGCCTCCAACGACCAGACACGACAGGATCGGCTCGACCGCGACCGGGATCATCTCGAGCGAGGCATTTTCGTTCTCCTGTTCGCCCAGTTCGAGGTCGCCCTGAACGAGAACTTTGAACGATTGCGGGGCGCCCGCCAAGCCAATCCCGATTGGACGGCTCGGCGAGGCTGGGACACGCCCGAACTGCGGCGCAAGAGGCCACCCTTCGAGACGAGGCTCGCGATGATGCTGGACCGGACAGGTTCCGAGTATGCCGAGGTCACCGCGGCCTATGAGATCCGGAATGCCTGCGCGCATGGGCGCACCACAACAGCCGTCGGTCCGATCGATCAATTCGTCAAGGACCTTTATCGTTGGCAGGCTGCGCTGTGATCTTCTGCAGGATAGATGTTGGTCCCGCTCGCGGGCCCGTCGGGCTGGTTGGTGGCTACGGGGCTGATCGTCGGCTGCCGCGGAGGGAGCCTCTCCGCCTGGCGGCGTGATCAGGCACATTTCCCGCGTCTGCCGGCGCGTGAAGGCCGGCAAAGCTGAGCATCCATGATGAGTTTGCAGTGACGTGGTAGGCTTTCGGACTGAGTGATGCGGAGCGACCATATTCGGGATCGTCGCCACTGGAGAGGAGTCTCGCGCATGCGTTGGACCATGATGGCGACTGTCGCACTTGTAGCCGTTCTCGTCGGTTCCCCTGCCAGGGCGGACGACGCGAGTCGGCTGAAGGTCGCTCGCGAACTCGTCATCGTTACGCATACGGTCGACAACGTGCGCAAGATCATGCCGACACTGATGACGCAGGTGCGGACCATGCTCGTGCAGCAAAATCCGACCGAAACGAAGACGATCGATACATTGCTGCAGCGCTCGACGCAGCGTCTGGATCAGCAACTCGACAGCTTTGCGGATCTGGCGGCGCAAGTCTATGCCCGGGAGTTTTCCGAAGACGATCTCCGAGCCCTGCTCGCGTTCGATCGAACGCCGACCGGCCAGCATTTCATCGACAAGCAGCCGGAGATCAACCAGGCCATGATGGGGGTCGGCCAACGTTGGGGCCAGTTGGTTGCTCAGCAGGTCGTGGAGGAGTTCAAGAAGGAGAAAGCCGCGCCGGCGCCGCCGAAGTTGTGACCCGGGACTGATTGGCTGGGCGATGCTTGACCGTGACGACCGGCTTCGGTCTAACCCGGTCGGATTCTGCGCTGCATGAGGTTACCCGCTCCATGACCGACTGGCCGCTGCACGCGCGCTTCGACGGCCCCATCGTGATGATCGGCTTCGGCTCGATCGGCAAGGGCACGCTGCCGCTGCTGGAGCGGCACATCGGCTTCGATAAGGCGCGGATGACCGTGATCGCGCCCGACGACGCCGACCGGTACCTCCTCGACGCGCGCGGCATCCGCTTCGAGCATCTCGCGCTCACCCGCGACAACTTCCGATCCGTGCTGACGCCTCTGCTGACCGGCGACGGCCGGCGGGGCCTCGTCGTCAACCTGTCGGTCGACACGTCTTCCGTCGCCCTGATCGAATTCTGCAAGGATGTCGGGGCGCTCTACATCGACACGGTGGTCGAGCCTTGGCCGGGTTTCTACACCGACACGCGTCTCAGCGTGTCGCAGCGGTCCAACTACGCCTTGCGCGAGACCCTGATGGACCTGCGACGCCGGCGCCCGGGCGGGCCGACCGCGGTCTCGACCTGCGGGGCCAACCCCGGCATGGTGTCGTGGTTCGTAAAACAGGCGCTGCTCGACGTCGCGGAGGCGGTGGGCCACAGGGATGCCGAACCCGCGGGCCGCGAGGATTGGGCGCGGCTCGCCATGGCGCTCGGCGTCAAGGGCATCCACATCGCCGAGCGCGATACGCAGCGCGCGAGACGGCCGAAGCCTATGGGTACCTTCGTCAACACCTGGAGCGTCGAGGGCTTCGTGTCGGAGGGGCTGCAGCCGGCGGAACTCGGCTGGGGCACGTACGAAAAGCGGCTGCCGCCCGAGGGCCGGCACCATGATTTCGGCCCCGACTGCGCCATCTACCTGCTGCGTCCGGGCGCCGGCACGCGGGTCCGCTCCTGGACGCCGACCGCCGGGCCGCAGCACGGGTTCTTGGTCACGCACAACGAGTCGATCTCCATCGCCGATCATCTCACCGTCCGCGAGGGCGGGCGGGTGGTGTACCGGCCGACCTGCCACTACGCCTATCACCCGATCGACGATGCGGTGCTGTCGCTCGACGAGATGGCCGGCAACGCCTGGCAGCGTCAGGAGCGCTGGCAGATCCTGAGCGAGAGCGAGATCCTCGACGGCATCGACGAACTCGGGGTGCTGCTCTACGGCCACGGCAGGAACGCCTATTGGTACGGTTCGCAGCTCTCGATCGAGGAGACCCGGGCGCTCGCCCCCTACCAGAACGCCACGGGCCTGCAGGTGACTTCGGCGGTCCTGGCCGGCGTCGTCTGGGCGATCGAGAACCCCGAGGCCGGCATCGTGGAAGCCGATGAAATGGATTTCCGCCGCTGCCTTGCCGTGCAGACCCCCTATCTCGGCCCGGTGATCGGCGCCTACACGGATTGGACGCCTATCGAGAACCGGGGCATCCTGTTTCCCGAAGAGGTCGATCGCGACGACCCGTGGCAGTTCAGCAACGTCATCGTGCGATGACGGACCTCGGATACGACACGGGACCGGTGGGAGGAACCATGGCTGACATCACGTTTTACCATTCGCCGCAGTCGCGCTCGTCGGGCGTCAAAGTCCTGCTCGAGGAACTCGGCGCCCCCTACGATCTCGAGGTCCTGAACACCAGGGCCGGCGAGCAGCATGGTGCCACCTATCTCGCGGTCAACCCGCTCGGCAAGGTGCCGGCCATCGTCGACGGCGGCGAACTGGTGACCGAGCAGGCCGCGATCTTCATCCACCTCGCCGACCGGTTCCCCGACAGAAATCTGGCGCCCGCGGTCGGTGGTCGGCTGCGGGGACCCTATCTGCGCTGGATGGTCTACTACGGGTCGTGCTTCGAGCCGGCGGTGGTCGATCGCGCCCTGAAGCGGGAGCCCGGCGCCCGCACGATGAGCCCTTACGGCGACTACGATCTCGTCATGCGCACGGTCGTCGAGCAGCTGCGGGCCGGCCCCTATCTGCTCGGGACGCGCTTCTCGGCCGCCGACATCCTGTGGGGCATGGCGCTGAGCTGGACCACGATGTTCGGGCTGGTCCCGAAAGAGCCCGAGATCGCGCGCTACATCGAAGCCTTCGGCGAGCGCCCGAGCGTCGTCAAGGTGAGGGGGGAGGACGCGGAACTCGCGGCCCGGCACCAGGCGGCCGTCGAAACGGCCGCCCATTGATCGGCTCCAAGAGGATCCGTGCCGACCGGGCGCTTTGCCGAAACCCCGCAGGCGGCTAAGCTCCCCCCACGAGCCGGACGAGAATCAGGGGAGCGGGCGCGATGGCCATGGTGATGAAGGGCGAGGTCACCCTGCCGGCCGACCGCGCGACCGTCTGGGCCAAGCTCAACGATCCCGAGGTCTTGAAGAACTGCATCAACGGTGTGCAGGCGCTCGAGCGCACGGGCGACACGACGTTCGCGGCCGCCGTGAAGATGAAGATCGGCCCGGTGAGCGCCACCTTCAAAGGCACGGTCGAACTGTCCAACATCGACCCGCCCAACGGGTACCGGATCAGCGGTGCCGGCGAGGGCGGCATCGCGGGCTTCGCCAAGGGCGGCGCCGACGTAGCGCTGACCGAGGTGCCGGACGGCACGCTGCTCAGCTACGACGTCCAGGCCAATGTAGGCGGCAAGATCGCCCAGATGGGCTCCCGGCTCATCGACGGCGTCGCCAAGAAGACCGCCGACCAGTTCTTCGCCAGCTTCGCGGCCGAATGCGTAAAGTGATAAGGAGCGGCCGAAACTCACCGGTCCTTGTCCTAAGCGGGCTCGGAGGGCCGTCTTGAACCACGCGCTCGCCACGAGGAAGCGGCCCCGCTGCTGCGTCCTTCGACACGAGCGCCTCGCGTCCTGCTCAGCATGAGAGGGTGGGGGAAAATGGAGGCTTTCGCGGCTTCGGCCTCAGGTCCTGGGGTGTGAGTTGCTAGGCCGTGTGGACGAATTTGATCAAGCATAGTCCTGCAGCGAAGCTGACGA
>CAXUCF010000279.1:0-6297 GCA_964249275.1 uncultured Lichenihabitans sp. | reverse complement strand
CGATCGAGGATGTCGTGCAGGAGATGGTGACGGCCGCGGTCTTGGCTGGCTTGGCCGTGCTGCTGTTCGTCGGCAGTTGGCGTTCGACCCTCATCGTCGCCACTTCCATCCCGCTCTCCATCCTGAGTTCGATCATCGCTTTGTCCTTGGTTGGCCAAACCATCAATGTCATGACGCTCGGCGGGTTGGCGTTGGCGGTCGGGATCCTGGTCGACGATGCCACCGTGATGATCGAGAACATCAACACCCACCTCGAAACGGCAGGCGAGGATGGCAGCCCTGTCGAACTGAAAGACGCCATCATCGCGGCGGCGAACCAGATCGTGGTTCCCACCTTCGTGTCTACGCTATGCATCTGCATCGTGTGGCTACCGCTGTTCCAGCTCGGCGGCATCGCGGGCTACCTCTTCCTGCCGCTCGCCGAGGCGGTCATCTTCGCGATGATCGCGTCCTTTAGCCTGTCTCGGACCCTGACCCCGACGATGGCGGCCTGGTTGTTACGAGGGCAGGTCGAGGCGCAACGCCGGCCGGAGTCCGACAAGGCGCGGCCGGGCTTCTTCACACGGTTCCAGACAGGTTTCGAGGCGCGGTTCGAACGCTTCCGCGACGGCCACCGCGCCTTGCTGACGAAGCTGTCCAGCCATCGCAAGCTGTTCGCCAGCCTCTACCTCGGAGCGGCCGTCGCCTCACTCTTCCTCCTCATGTTCGCCGGACAGGACTTCTTTCCAGGCATCAAATCCGGCGAGATCGACCTGCATGCTCGATTCCCGGCCGGTACCCGGATCGAGGAATCGGCCAAATCAGCGGTCCTGGTGGACCAGCAGATCCGGGCGCTGCTGCCCGGCCACGTCACGAACACCCTGTTGAATTGCGGCCTTCCGACGAGCGGCATCAACCTGGCGTACTCCGCCACCGGCGTCGTCGGATCGCAGGATTGCGACATCACCATCTCGCTCGACAACCAAGCCTCCCCCGTCGCGCAGTATCGACAGACGCTGCGGGCGGGGCTGACTGACCGTTTCCCGGGGACCGAATTCAGCTTTCTCCCCGGCGACCTCACCGCCAAGATCCTCAACTTTGGCCTGCCGTCTCCAATCGCTGTTCAGGTGAGCGGGCGGGTCCTCGACGACGACTTCGCTTATGCCAGCAAACTCACGGCGCGGATCCAGCGGATCGCCGGCGCCGCGGATGTTCATATCCAGCAGGTCATGGGGCAGCCGACCCTGTTGCTCTCGTCTCGGCGGAGCTTCGCGCTTGGCACCGGCCTGACCGAATCGGACATCACCAACAGCGTCCTGACCACTCTGTCGGGGAGCGGCCAGGTGGCTCCGACCTACTGGCTCGACACCCAGACCGGTGTCACGCATCTCGTCAACATCCAGACGCCGCAGGATCAGCTGACCTCGACCAACGCGCTCGAGATCGTCCCTGTCGACAAGGGGGACAACAACCCATCGAACGCCGAGACCGAGATCGTCGGCGGCCTGTCCTCGATCAAGGAGACGGGGACGCCGGGCTTGGTGTCCCACTACAACATCAGCCCGGTGATAGACATCTATGCGAGCGCCGAGGGGCGCGATCTCGGGGCTGTGAGCCGGGACATCGAGACGGCCATCGCGCAGACGTCCTCGGAGCTGCCGAAAGGGGTCACTGTAACGCTGCAAGGACAGTCGACCACGATGAACGTCGCCTATGTCTCCCTGCTGGCCGGCCTCGCCCTGTCGATCGTGCTCATCTACCTCGTCATCGTCGTCAACTTCCAGTCGTGGCTCGATCCGTTCATCGTGGTCAGCGCGTTGCCGGCCGCCCTGGCCGGCGTGACCTGGAGCCTGTTCCTCACCGGAACAACGATCTCGGTGCCGGCCCTCACCGGTGCGATCATGTGCATGGGGACCGCTACGGCGAATACGATTCTCGTCGTCGATTACGCCCGCGGCCAACTCGCCGAGCACGGCGACCCGGTGCTCGCGGCCATTGAGGCCGGCTATGCCCGGATCAGGCCGGTTCTGATGACGGCGCTCGCCATGATCCTCGGCATGATTCCCATGTCGCTCAGCAATACGACCAACGCGCCACTCGGCCGGGCAGTGATCGGCGGCCTGCTCGTCGCCACCGTGACGACGCTGGTCTTCGTGCCCTGCGTGTTCGCCATCCTTCATCGTGCGCAGAAGCCGCCGCAAGAGGAGCCAGCATGACAGAGCGGAAAACCCGCCATTATGGCGGCTGGGTCGCGGCGGGCGTTGGTCTGGTCGTTGCCCTGGCGCTCGCCGGATATGGCATCTGGTCCCGGCAGGCCTCGGTCACGCAGCTCCAGCAGACGGCAGACGACGTGGCTCTGATCCGCGTCCAGGCCGCGACCCCCAAACACGGACCACCCGATCAGAACCTGACGCTACCGGGCGACGTGAAAGCCTGGAACCAGGCCCCGATCTACGGGCAGGTTAGCGGATACGTGTCGCAGTGGTTCAAGGATTATGGGGCCCGGGTGAATGCGGGCGACGTGCTCGCCACCGTCGAGACGCCGAGCTTGGATGCCCAACTCGCGGCGGCCAAGGCCAGCCTCGAGTCGGCGCAGACGCGCGCCAACTTGTCCGCGGAAACTGCAAAACGCTACGACGCGCTGACCACATTGGCGGTCACACAACAATCCAAAGACGAAAAGGACGCGACCGCTGCCGCAGATAAGGCTCAGGTCGCCGCCGCCCAACAGAACGTCCAGCAGTACGAAGCGATGACGAAGTTCAAGACACTCGTCGCACCCTTCGCCGGGATCGTCACCGCCCGGCGCGTGAGCATCGGGGACTTCATCAACAGCGCCGGCGCCGACGCGACGCTGAAGCAGCCGGAGGCGCCGTTCCTCGTCGCAGACGTCAGCAAGCTTCGCGTCTTCGTCTCAGTGCCTCAGGACTATGGAAGCGTATTGAAGCCGGGTTTGAAGGCCGACCTCACTCTGGTAAGCGACCCGAGCAAGAAGATCCCGGCGCAATTCTTGACCATGGCGGGCGCAGTCGATCCTGCCACGCGCACCATCGTGACCGAGCTGGTCGTCGACAATCCTCAGGAAGGTCTGTGGCCAGGCGCCTATGTCAACGTGAACTTCAGCTTCCCGAGCGACCCGAACGTGCTGGTCATCCCATCGCAAGCCTTGCTGTTCCGAGCCGAGGGCATGCAGGTCGCGCTTCTGGACGGCGGGAATCACGTTCACTTGCGAGGCGTCACGCTTGGGCACAATCTCGGCCTCGACATTCAGATCGTGGCCGGGCTGAAAGCCACGGACAAGATTGTCGCCAACCCGTCGCTGGGATTGCTGGAAGGGCAGCAGGTCAAGGTGGTGCAGGCGACGCAGGGCTATCAGCCGGGTCAAGGGTCAGGGAATAACGCCCCTTCCCAAACCTCCGCCCCCGATGGAAAGGAGCCTTCCGACGCATCGAGCAAGGCCAGTCCGGAGAGTTCTGGCGGCGGAGTACAGGCCGCGGAAGGCGCCACGCGACCGGCTCCGAAGTCGGCGGACTGATCTCTTATCTGTCGCTTCAGGACAGCGCCGAATGGCCGACACTTCAACGACGGCATTGCCGTGAGCCAACCAATAGCCGCTCGAGGGCGTGAGCGTCCTCTCTTCATCGCGGTTCCCCTGGCGCTGTGCGCGGCACTCCCCGCGTCGGTGCCGATACAGTTGTGGGCGCATTCGGTCCCGCAGCCTCTAGCGGCAGGCACCCTGCTGGGCGCTATCGGAGGAATACGACCGGCGCTCGACGGGGTCGGCGTCTCGTTCGGGCTGCAGACGACCGACGACGCCCTCAGCAACCCGACCGGGGGTCAGGCACGGGTGTTACGAATGCGGGGGAGACTAAGATGAGTGTCGGGGTCGATCTTAGGAAGGCCATCGGCCTCGACGGTAGGATCGCGAATGTCAGCGCCCTTCAGAACTTCGGGCATGGGCTATCCGCAGCGCGTGGGCAGGTCAGGAGTGGTCGCCCTGGCACGGCCTCAGGTGCGGAGTCGAGGTTCACGGTGAGCTGGCGCGGTGCCGTGCGCGGGTCGGGCATATGCCGCAAAACCGTGACCAACCAGTTCGTCGGCCTCTCATCAGAGCCGAGGACCGCCCAACACGTCGACCGAACGGGGAGTAAAGAAATGAGCATCGCAGAGAGCATCCAGCACGGGGCGAGAACACCAACTTCCGGGCGGCTGCGTGGCAAGGCCGCGATCGTGACCGGCGCGGCGCGCGGGATTGGGCGGGCGACCGCGATCGCTTTCGCGCGCGAGGGCGCGGACGTCATGGGGATCGACATCGCAGGGTCGGTCAGCGCGACGCTCGACGTCGCACCGGCGACATCGGATGAGCTCGACGAGACTGGGCGTTCGGTGGAGGCGGCCGGCGGCCGCTGGATCGCCGCTAAGCTCGACCAACGTCGACTTGCGGCGTTGCGCGAAGCGGCTGAGCAGGCGTTCGCCGCCTTCGGCCGGATCGACATCCTGTTCGCCAATGCCGGCATACAATCCTTTAAGCCGATCCTCGAATTGGAGGATGCAGACTGGAACGACCAGATCGACGTCAACCTGACCGGCACTGCCAACACCATTCGTGCCGTGGCACCCTATCTGGTGCGCAATGGCGGTGGCCGCATCATCGTCACCACCTCGACCCAAGGACGGCACGGGACGAAGTACGGCGCGGCCTACTCGGCGTCCAAGTGGGGCATCATCGGGCTCATGAAGTCAGCGGCCCTGGAGTTCGGCGAGCACCGCATCACCGTGAATGCCCTGGTGCCCGGCCTCGTCGACACCCCGCTGACGCGGCACCATCAGCGCTACGCGCAGGCGGTGGACGACCTCAAATCCAAGGAGACTACTTCCGAGTTGGAGGCTGAGGCCGAGAAGAAGCTCAAGGCAAAGAGCCCGCTCGGGGTCCCCTGGATCGAGCCTGAGGACATCGCCCCCGCGGTCGTGTTCCTGGCGTCGGACGAGGCCCGGATGGTGAGCGGTGCCACATATGACGTCACCGGTGGCGATAACGCCAACTACACCGCTTAGGCAGCGGGGCTGGGCAGCGGCGGCGCCAATCGCGTGGGAATTTGGATCTATGCCGCCGACCGCCACCGAACAGCAGACGCTGTCCGACATCGAGGCACGCCATGGCGGGCTGGACACGTCCGCGAGAGTGCCACTGTCCAGCGGGCTAATACCCGACAAGCGAAGCTGAAGAGGAGTCATGACGATGTCCAAACCCGTTGCCGGGCAGGACGTCCCCACATGGCCGAACGACAAACCGGATGTGCTATGCTTATGATCCGCGTGGCAACATCCTTCGATCAGCCAGGCCGGGGCGTACCCCAGCTCGGGCCTGCGGCTCGCGGAGCGTGGCTAGCTGCGGCGCTACTCGTGGCCCCGACGGCTCCGTCGCAAGCGCAGACCCCGCCCGCGGCCTCGACGGGTACCTTGCTCGGCGATCTCGGGGGCGTACGGCCGGCCCTGGACAAATTCGGCATCGCGTTCGGGCTGCAGACTACCAATGACGCACTCGGCAATCCGACCGGCGGCCGCGCCCGGGGCGTCACCAACGCTGGGGAAACAGAGATGAGCCTTGGCGCAGACCTCAAGAAGGCGATCGGCCTCGACGGCGGCATCTTCAACGTCAGTGCTCTTCAGAACTACGGTCACGGGCTGTCATCGAGCAACATCGACAACCTGAACGAGGTCAGCAGCATCGAGGCGCTCCGTTCGACCTGGCTTTACGAGCTGTGGTACCAGCAGAGCTTTGCGAACGGTGCTGCGGACGTGAAGGTGGGGCAGATCGGCGCCGACACCGAATTCATCATCACCCAATATGGCGGCTGGTTCGTTAACGCGGCATTCGGCTGGCCCACGCTGCCCTCGGTCGACCTACCGGCCGGCGGGCCCGCGGCTCCACTGGCGACGCCGGGGGTGCGGCTGCGCGTGAAGCCCTCCGATCCGCTCACCCTCTACTTCGCCGCCTTCAACGGCAACCCGGCCGGGCCGGGCCTCGGCAACCCGCAGCGGCGCGACTCCTCGGGCACATTGTTCCGGGTGGGTGACGGGGTCTTCGCGATCGCCGAGGCGCAATATGCGATCAACGGCGGCAAGGACGCCAGGGGGCCGCCCGTCACGTTCAAAGTCGGCGGCTGGTACCACGACAAGGCCAGCCCGAACCAGTTTTTCGCCAACGACGGTTTCACCGCCGTCCCTGTGGTGCCGGCCGGGTCGAGCATCGCCCGTCAGGACTGGAGCGGGTATGCGTTGGCCGACGCCATGCTGCTCCCGGCCTCCGACGGGAAG
>CAXUCF010000278.1:0-6395 GCA_964249275.1 uncultured Lichenihabitans sp. | reverse complement strand
TGGTCGCGGCAGCATATTGCGGATAGAGCGGCACGAGCAGGATGCGGTCGCAGCCGTCGGCCTGCAGCCGTTCCATCGCGGATCTCACAGAGGGGTTGCCATAGCGCATGCCCCAGTCGACCGCGACATCGCCGCCCTCGGGGCCGAGCAGCCCCGCCTTCAGTGACGCCTGCAGCTTCTCGGTTTGCGAGCGCGTGATGGTCTTCAACGGACTTTCGTCGAGTTCGCGGTTCCAGATCGCCTCGTAATCCTTGCCTTTCCGGCCGGGCCGTACCGTGAGGATGATGCCGTTGAGGATCACCCACCACAGCGCGCGATTGACCTCGATGACGCGACGGTCCGACAGGAATTCCTGCAGGTAGCGGCGCATGGACCAGTAATCGGTCGCGTCGGGCGTGCCGAGGTTGGTCAACAGCACGCCGATCCGGCGCGGCTTGACCATCGGATGGCCGGGCGGCAGAGGACCCGTCCCGCCGTCTGCCGGCGCGGCGTCGATCGTGGGCTTCACGTTCATCGGACCACACCTTCGGGAAAGGGCCATGCGGCATGGAAATGGTGGACGGGGCCGTGCCCGCCACCCACGCTCAACGCGCCGCTCCCTGCGATCGCCGCCGTCACATAGGCCTTGGCGGCTCCGACCGCGTCGACCAAAGTGAGCCCTCGGGCCAGATAGGCGGCGATCGCGGACGACAGGGTACAGCCCGTGCCGTGGGTGTTGCGCGTCGGGAGGCGCGGCGCGCGAAATACCTCGATGCCGGTTGCGTCCGAGAGCAGGTCGACGGCATCGCCGCTCTCGAAATGTCCGCCCTTGATCAGCACGGCCCGGGCGCCGCGGCCGTGCAGTGCCGCGGCGGTGGCCCGCATGTCGTCTTCGTTCTCCGCGACGGGGCGGTCTGCGAGACGTGCGGCTTCGGGCAGATTCGGCGTGATCACGGCGGCCAGCGGCACAAGGTGCCGCAGCATCGCCTCGACTACGTCGGGGCTGCCGAGGCTGTCGCCGCTGGTGGCCACCAGCACGGGATCGAGCACCACCGGCGTGGATGGGCATGACGCCAGCCGTGAGGCCACGACCATGGCCATGTCGCCCGTGGCCAGCATGCCGATCTTGACGGCCGCGACCGCGATGTCGCTCAGCAGGGCGTCGAGTTGCGCGCCCAGAAACGCGGGTGGCGGCACGTGCACGGCCGTGACACCGCGGGTGTTCTGGGCCGTCAGGGCCGTCAGGGCCGCCATGCCATAGCAGCCGAGGGCCGAGAAGGTCTTGAGGTCGGCCTGAATGCCGGCGCCGCCGCTCGGGTCGGAACCCGCGATGGACAACACATTGGGGATCATGCGGCTCATGTCTCGTCTCGTGACCCGAGCCTTAGCCAAAACGGCCGTGCGATGCACCCTCGCTCGCGTCGCACCTTCGCCTGCCGCTCTCTCGGGTCACAGGCTCGACGTCTTGGCCGACCGCGATGCGGCCGAGGGTACGAGGGATGAGGTTCTGGCCGAAGATGATGCGCCCGCCCGCGTTACGGCGGAAACTCGCCAGGGTACGGAGCGGCTCGTCGCGGTCCGACCTCACGCCCGTCGCCTGGTCGACCGTGGTGACGGCGCAGCGCGCGCAGTCCTTAGGGGCAGCGAAGAGCGTGGTGCCGACACGCAGTTGCCGCCAGTCGTCCTCGTCCCACGGCTCGGCCCCGTCGACGACGAGGTTGGTGCGGAACCGGTCCATGTCGACCGGCCGCTCGAGCCGGGCATTGAGGTCGGCGAGCGAAGCCGCGTTGGTGACCAGCACCGGGAAGCCATCGGCGAAACTCACGCGGTCCCCAGCTGCCGCAAAGGTGGGATCGACAGGCCGGGCCCTGTCGGGATCCGGCATGTGGACGAGCCGGCACGGAGTCGCGAGCGCCGCCGACAGCCAAGCCGCGGCCTCGGCTCCGGCGTCGCGCGCCGCCACGCGGTCCCGCCAGACGGTGACGTCGACCCGTGGGCCGCCGGCCTCGGGCATCGACACCACGACGCTGTCGGCCCCGGGCGCCGCGAGTTCGATCCCGTCTGCCACGAAGCGGGTCGCAATCACGGCCATGCGGGGCCACTGGCGCTGAGTCATGTAGCGACCGTCACGGTCCACCACCATGAAGCGGCGATCGCCCGCGAGCCCCCAGGGCTCGACCACGGCGTCGCGAATCGCAAGGCCGCGCAGCCCTTTGACCGGGTAGATCCTGATCTCGACGAGCCGCATCGATGGCATGCCGCCTCCACCCGGACGTTCGATAGACGGCGGCGTCAACCGACCTGCCGGCCGGTCCTACCGCTCGACGAAGGCCTTCTCGATGACGAAATCGCCTGGCTCGCCGTGGTTGCCCTCCACGAAGCCGCGGTCGAGCAGCAGGGCCTTGGTGTCGTTCAGCATGCCGGGGCTGCCGCACATCATCACGCGGTCGTGCTCGGCGTCGAGGTCGTCGAGGCCGAGTTCGCCCGTGATCCGGCCGGACGCCAGCAGATCCGTGATACGGCCCGTATTGCGGAACGGCTCGCGCGTGACGGTGGGATAATAGATCAGCTTGTCGCGCAGCAGGTCGCCGACCAGTTCGTCCTCCGGCAGGGTCCTGGTGATCGTGTCGCCATAGGCGAGTTCGGCCACCTGCCGGACCCCGTGCACCAGCACGACCTTCTCGAAACGCTCATAGGTTTCAGGGTCCTTGATGACGCTGAGGAAGGGCGCCAGGCCGGTGCCGGTCCCGAGCAGGAACAGGTTGCGCCCATCGAGCAGGTTGTCGATCACCAGCGTGCCCGTGGCCTTGCGGCTCACCATCACGGCATCGCCGACCTTGAGGTGCTGGAGGTGCGAGGTCAGCGGGCCGTTGTCGACCTTGATCGAGAAAAACTCGAGTTCCTCCTCGTAATTGGCACTCGCAACGCTGTAGGCGCGGAGCAGTGGCTTGCCGTTGACCGGGATGCCGATCATCGTGAACTCGCCGTTGCGAAACCGAAAGGATGGGTTGCGGGTGGTCTTGAAGCTGAACAGGCTGTCGGTCCAATGATGCACCGAGAGGACCGTCTCTTCGTTGAAATTGCTCACGTTGTCGCTCCGGACTCGGTCCATGCGCGGCTGCTCGGACCGGCTCTCCCCGGCCCGCAACTCGGGCTCGCACCCGGCCACTTGCCAGACCGCGCCTCGCCTCGCTACCATCGTTCGTATACGAAGCGGATATGTGCACCGCACCATCGGGGTCAACGCGGGAATAGCCTGCACAGGGCTGGCATGTCCAGAAGAGCGGGTTCCTGAGGATGGTACCTGATGCTGCGCCGGGCGGCCCCCGATGAGGCGAGGCTCGGTCGCATTCCGGCACGCCGAGCTTGCCGATGCCCCGGCCGTTGCGGCACTTCATGCCGCGAGTTGGCGGACGGCCTATCGTGGGATCTTCACCGACATCTACCTCGATGGACCGGTCGAGGCCGAACGTCTCGCCCACTGGCGCTGCCCGATGTCGACCCCCGAGCCCCGCCGGGTCGTGGTCTTGGCCGAGCACGACGGCAGGCTTGCGGGCTTCGCCTGTGGCTTCGCCGACCACGACGCGCGCTGGGGCTCGCTCATCGACAATCTGCATGCGGCGCCGGACAGCAAGGGGCAGGGCATCGGTCGGGCCCTGATGCGCGAGATCGGCCGGCACCTCGCCGCGACGGCACCGGCCCGCCCGGTCCACCTCACCTGCCTCGACGGCAACACGCGAGCCCTGCGCTTCTACCGGAGCATCGGGGGCACGGCCGCCGACCGGGAAGTCAAGCGCGAACCCGATGGCACGCTGTGCTCGGCGACCCGGTACGCCTGGGGATCCCCATCGGCCCTCTTGGCGGGCTGTGGATGACGAGGGAGCAGGGACGCTGCCGTCTGGCCGGGCTCGGTCCGACGTCTGGCAGCGTTCTGCGTCCTGAGAGCTTCGTCCCGACGCGACGGACACGACCCGGCCCCGTGTCCCGGATCCCAGGCCGCCTTGCAGACGAGATCGGGAGTTCACGATGGCCCATGATGTTGCTCCGAGTGCCCCGGCCGGCAAGCTGGTGGTCCGCAACCTGGGGCTCGTGCTGAGCGGCGACATCGCTGCGCCGATCCTCGACGCTGACGCGGTCGTCGCGGTCGACGGGCGCATCACGGCGATCGGCCGGCTGAAGGACCTCGACACCGAGGGCGCCACCACGACGATCGACGCGCATGGCTCGGCCGTGTCGCCGGGCCTGGTTGACAGCCACGTCCATCCCGTCGCCGGCGATTGGACGCCGCGGCAAAGCCAGTTGAACTGGATCGAATCGACGTTGCATGGCGGCGTCACCACCATGATCTCGGCCGGCGAGGTCCACACGCCGGGCCGCCCGCGCGACGTCGTCGGGTTGAAGGCCATGGCGATCTTCGCCCAGCGCGCCTTCACGGCCTTTCGGCCAGGTGGCATGAAGATCCAAGCCGGGGCCCCGGTGATCGAGCCCGGCATGGAGGAGCAGGATTTCAAGGACCTGGCCGAGGCGGGCGTCACCCTGCTGGGCGAGGTGGGGCTCGGTGGCGTCAAGGACGGGGCGACCGCCCGGCGCATGGTGGCCTGGGCGAGGGCTTGCGGAATCCAGTCGACCATCCACACGGGCGGCCCCTCGATCCCCGGTTCGGGGCTGATCGACGCGGCCGTCGTGCTCGAAGCCGACACCGACGTCGTGGGTCACATCAACGGTGGCCATACGGCCCTGCCGGACCGCGAGATCCGCTGCATCTGCGAGGGCTGCCGCCGCGGCCTCGAGATCGTTCATAACGGCAACGAGCGCGCGGCCCTCTACACGATGCGGCTGGCGCGCGAGATGGGCCAACTCGACCGCGTGATCCTCGGCACCGACGGCCCGGCGGGCTCGGGCGTGCAGCCGCTCGGCATCCTCAGGGTGATTGCCATGCTGTCCTCCCTGGGCGAGGTGCCGGCCGAGACGGCCTTCTGCTTCGGCACCGGCAACACGGCCCGCATGCGGGCGCTCGACTGCGGCATCATCGCGGTCGGCCGCGCCGCCGATTTCACGTTCCTCGACCGGCCGCAGCACTCGGCCGGCCGCACGCTCCTCGAAGCGGTCGAACTCGGCGACCTTCCCGGCATCGGCATGGTGGTGATCGACGGCGCCGTACGCATCGGCCGCAGCCGCAACACGCCGCCGGCGGAACGCGTGCCGGAAGTCGTCGAGGCGACGTAATGGGGCTCGCCACCGGCCGGCCTCGCATCGGCCCGTTGCGGGGTTCCCGCATCGTCACTTCTTGAAGGTGATACCCGAGAAGCGCGAGTTGAAGCGCGACAGCCGGCCGCCGCGGTCCATCAATTGCTGGGTGCCGCCCGTCCAGGCCGGGTGGGTCTTCGGGTCGATGTCGAGGTTCAGCGTGTCGCCGTCCTTGCCGAGCGTCGATCGCGTCATGAATTCGGTGCCGTCCGTCATGACGACCTTGATCATGTGGTAATTCGGGTGCAGGCCAGACTTCATGACAGATCCTCGATGGGGATGGCGCGCAGGCGGCTCGAGGCAGACCGTAGCCTCGTGGTTTCGCCATGCGGGGGATAATTGCGGTCCTATAACGCAGGCGTCCGACGAAAACCAGCCCGTCGGGCGGGCTAGAACGGTGAACGCGTGCGGGGTGGACGATCAGCGGCGGGAAGCATGAGACGCAAGGCTGGCACGACGGAGACGGGCAGGGAAGCCAAAGGGCCGCGCGGTTCGGTGCCGCCCCGCGGGTCGCTGCGCGCGCTGCAACCGCTGCTACCCTATGTGCGCCGCTACAAGGGTCGGATCGCGCTCGGCATCCTGGCGCTGGTGGTGGCATCGCTCGCTACGCTGGTGGTGCCCGAAGCCGTGCGGCGTCTCGTCGACTTCGGCTTCGCGCCCGACCGGGTCGGCGTCATCAACGCCTATTTCGGCGCCATGGTGGCGGTGGTGGCGGTGCTGGCCGCGGCCTCGGGGGCCCGCTACTACCTCGTGATGACGCTGGGCGAGCGCATCGTGGCCGATCTCCGCTCGGACCTCTACCGCCACCTGACGCGGCTCGACGCCGGCTTCTTCGACCGCTCGCAGACCGGTGAACTCGTATCGCGCCTCACCGCCGATACCACGCAGCTGAAGGCGACGTTCGGCTCCTCGGCCTCGGTGGCGCTGCGCAACATCTTCCTCTTCGTCGGCGCCATCGGCATGATGGTGTTCTCGAGCCCCAGGCTGTCGGGCTTCGTGCTGCTCGCCATTCCCGTCATCGTGCTGCCGCTGGTGCTGTCGGGCCGGGGCGTCGGCCGCCGGTCGCGCGCCGCACAGGATCGCCTCGCCGAAGCCATGTCGTTCGCGACCGAGAATCTCGGCTCCATGCGGACCGTGCAGGCCTTCGGGGCCGAAGCACTGTCGACCGC
>CAXUCF010000277.1:0-6443 GCA_964249275.1 uncultured Lichenihabitans sp. | reverse complement strand
GCCAGGTCGCCATCAAGATGCTCGGCACCAACGGCGGCGGCTTCTTCAACGCCAACGCGGCGCACCCGTTCGAGAACCCGACGGCCGTGTGCAACTTCGTGCAGATGATCTCGATCTTCGCGCTCGGCGCGGCGCTGACCAACGTGTTCGGCCGCATGGTCGGCGACGAGCGCCAGGGCTGGGCCATCTTCGGGGCGATGGGCGTCCTGTTCGTGGCGGGTGTCGCCGTCCTTTACGGGGCCGAGGCGGCGGGCAACCCGCTGCTGCACGCCATCGGGGTCGACGGCGGCAACATGGAGGGCAAGGAGGTCCGCTTCGGCATCGCGGCCTCGGCCCTGTTCGCGACCATCACCACGGCGGCGTCCTGCGGGGCGGTGAACGCCATGCACGACTCGCTCACCGCGCTCGGCGGCATGATCCCGCTGATCAACATGCAGCTCGGCCAGGTCGTCATCGGCGGCGTCGGCGCGGGCCTCTACGGCATGCTGATCTTCGTGGTCGTCGCCATCTTCGTGGCCGGCCTGATGGTCGGGCGCACGCCGGAATACCTCGGCAAGAAGATCGAGGCCAAGGAGGTCAAGATGGCCATGCTGGGCATCCTGATCCTGCCGCTGATGATGCTCGGCTGGTCGGCCGTCGCGACGATCATTCCTTCGGCCGTCGCGGCGACCAACAACCCCGGCCCGCACGGGTTCTCGGAGATCCTCTACGCCTACACGTCCGCGACGGGTAACAATGGTTCGGCCTTCGCCGGCTTGTCTGCCAATACGCTGTTCTACAACGTGACGTTGGCGATCGCGATGCTGGTCGGCCGCTTCTTCGTCCACATTCCGGCGCTCGCCATTGCGGGCTCGCTCGCGGCGAAGAAGAGGGTGCCGACATCGGCCGGCACCTTCCCGACGCAAGGAGCACTCTTCGTCGGGCTTCTCATCGGTGTCATCCTGATCATCGGCGGCCTGACGTTCTTTCCGGCGCTGGCGCTCGGACCGATCGTCGAACACCTCGCTGGCGCCGCCGGGCAGACATTCGCCTCCGCGCCCTGACCGCACGGGATCGCCTATCCTCCCCGGGTGAACGCCACCGGCGCTCACCCGGCCATTCCCGCCAGCGTCTCCGGCGCCTGCGTCGACCTCACGCCCCTCCCATCGTACCCGGAGCCATCCCATGGCCAAGGCTCAATCCTCCATCCTCGATGCACGCATTCTCGGACCGGCGGTTGTCGGCGCCTTCAGGAAGCTCGACCCCCGCCTCCAAATCAAGAACCCGGTCATGTTCGTACTGGAGGTTGTGGCGACCTTGACCATTGTACTGCTGATCCGCGATCTCGTGACGGGCGGGGCCAACATCGGCTTCTCCTTCCAGATCGTGCTTTGGCTCTGGTTCACCCTCCTGTTCGCCAATTTCGCCGAGGCCACGGCCGAGGGACGCGGCAAGGCCCAGGCCGAGAGCCTGCGCCGCACCCGCACCGAGACCCAGGCCAAGGTGCTGGGCGGTGCAGCCGCGGCGGTCGGAGGCCCGCGGACCGGTTACAGGATGGTGGCCGGCGCCGGCCTCAAGGTGGGAGACGTCGTGCTGGTCGAGGCCGGCGACATCATCCCGTCCGACGGGGAGGTCATCGAGGGCGTTGCCTCGGTCAACGAGGCCGCCATCACGGGCGAGAGCGCGCCGGTGATCCGCGAGTCGGGCGGCGACCGCTCCGCCGTGACGGGTGGCACGCAGGTGCTGTCCGATTGGGTCCGGGTCCGCATCACGGCGGCGGCCGGTTCCACCTTCATCGACCGAATGATCGCGCTCGTGGAAGGCGCGGAACGCCAGAAGACGCCGAACGAGATCGCGCTCAACATCCTGCTGGCTGGGCTGACCATCATCTTCGTCTTTGCGGTAGCGTCCATTCCGTCCTTCGCGGCCTATGCGGGCGGCTCGATCTCCATGATCGTGCTGGTGGCGCTGTTCGTCACGCTGATCCCCACCACCATCGGGGCCCTGCTATCGGCCATCGGCATCGCCGGCATGGACCGGCTGGTGCGCTTCAACGTGCTGGCCATGTCGGGCCGTGCCGTCGAGGCAGCGGGCGACGTCGACACGCTGCTGCTCGACAAGACCGGGACCATCACGCTCGGCAACCGCCAGGCGACCGAGTTCCGTCCCGTGCGTGGCGTCACCGAGGCGGAACTCGCCGACGCGGCCCAGATGGCGTCGCTGGCCGACGAGACGCCGGAAGGGCGCTCGATCGTGGTGCTGGCCAAGGAACAGTACAACATCCGCGCCCGCGACATGGGGAGCATCAACGCCGTCTTCGTGCCTTTCACGGCGCAGTCGCGCATGAGCGGGGTCGACATCGAAGGCTCCTCGATCCGCAAGGGCGCGGTCGACTCCATCCTGGGCCATGTCCAGGCGGTGCCGGTTTCTGCGGCCCGGGGCAGCGCCGCACTGGCGCTGAAGCCCGCCGTCGCGGCGGACGCCGTACGCGAAACGCAGAGCATCGCCGACGAGATCGCCAAGGCTGGCGGCACGCCGCTCGCGGTGGCGCGCGACGGGCGGTTGCTCGGCGTCATCTACCTCAAGGACATCGTGAAGGGTGGCATCCGGGAGCGCTTCACGGAACTGCGCCGCATGGGCATCCGCACCGTCATGATCACCGGCGACAATCCGATGACGGCGGCCGCGATCGCGGCCGAGGCCGGGGTCGACGACTTCCTGGCCCAGGCCACCCCGGAGGACAAGCTGGCGCTGATCCGTACCGAGCAGGGCAAGGGCAAGCTCGTCGCCATGTGCGGCGACGGCACCAACGACGCGCCGGCTCTCGCCCAGGCCGACGTGGGCGTGGCCATGAATACCGGCACGGTCGCGGCCCGCGAAGCCGGCAACATGGTCGACCTCGATTCCGATCCGACGAAGCTCATCGAGATCGTCGAGATCGGCAAGCAGCTGCTGATGACCCGGGGAGCGCTCACCACCTTCTCGATCGCCAACGACGTCGCCAAATATTTCGCCATCATCCCGGCGATGTTCCTGGCCTTCTATCCCCAGCTCGCAGCCCTCAACGTCATGCGGCTGTCCTCGCCGCAGAGTGCCATCCTGTCGGCCATCATCTTCAACGCGCTGATCATCATCGCGCTGATCCCGCTCGCCCTGAAAGGTGTCAAGTTCCGGGCCATCGGTGCGGGGGCGCTGCTGTCACGCAACCTGTTGATCTACGGGCTCGGCGGCATCGTCGTGCCGTTCATCGGCATCAAAGCCATCGACCTCCTCGTCTCTTCCCTCCACCTCGCCTAGTCGGATCCGTCCCATGTTCAGGCAAATCCGCCCCGCCCTCGTCCTTCTGGTCGCCTTGACCCTGATCACCGGCCTCGCCTATCCGCTCGCCATGACGGCGCTGGCCGGGATCCTGTTTCCCTATCAGGCGCAGGGCAGCCTCGTCCTCGACAAGGACGGGCACGCCATCGGCTCGGACCTGATCGGGCAGGCCTTCTCCAGCGACCGCTTCTTCCACGGGCGCCCGTCCGCCACGACGGAACCCGACCCCAAGGACCCGACCAAGACGGTGCCGACCCCCTATGCGGCCGACAGTTCGGGTGGCTCGAACTATGGTCCCACCAACAAGGCTCTCATCGATCGGGTCCAGGGCGACCTGGACAAGCTCAAGGCCGAAAATCCCGGAGTCCCGGTTCCGATGGACCTCGTCACCACCTCGGCCTCGGGGCTCGACCCGCATATCTCGCCCGAAGCTGCGCTATTCCAGGTGCCCAGGGTCGCCAAGGCGCGTAATGTGGCGGCGGATCGCCTTCAAGCGCTGGTTCAGGACCATGTCGAGGGTCGCACGTTCGGGCTGTTCGGCGAGCCGCGCGTGAACGTCCTGGCGCTGAACAGGGCCCTCGAGGCGCTCGCTCCGAAGTGACGGCGCGCCGCGGCCGCGATGGTCCGGGCGGCGAGAGGTGACGATGGCGGACCACCGACGTGATCGCGACAAGCGTCCTTCGCCCGACGCCTTGATGGCCGAGGCCCGGCGCGATGGCGGCGGTCGCGGCCGCCTCAAGATCTTCCTCGGCGCGGCGCCCGGCGTCGGCAAGACCTACGAGATGCTCACCACCGGACGCGCAAGGCAGCGCGAGGGGCTCGACGTCGTGGTGGGCGTGGTCGAAACGCATAACCGCGCCGAGACCGAAGCCCTGGTCGAGGGGTTGGAGGTGCTGGGCCGCCGCAAGGTCGAGTACAAGGGCGGTACGCTCGACGAGATGGACCTCGACGCCCTCATCGCGCGCCATCCGCGGATCGCACTCGTGGACGAACTCGCTCACACCAATGCCCCCGGCAGCCGCCACCCGAAGCGCTACCAGGATGTCGAGGAACTGCTCGCCGCCGGCATCGACGTCTATACCACGCTCAACATTCAACACGTCGAAAGCCTGAACGACGTCGTGGCGCAGATCACCCGGGTCCGTGTCCGCGAGACGGTGCCCGATTCCGTGCTCGACGAGGCCGACGACATCGAAGTCATCGATATCTCGCCCGACGACCTGCTGCAGCGGCTGCGGGAAGGCAAGGTCTACCTGCCCCGCCAGGCCGAGCGGGCGCTGAAGCATTTCTTCTCGCCCGGGAACCTCACCGCCCTGCGGGAACTCGCGCTGCGGCGGACCGCGCAACGCGTCGACGACCAACTCCTCACCCACATGCAGGCCCACGCCATCGCCGGCCCTTGGGCAGCGGGCGACCGCGTCCTCGTGTGCATCAGCGAGGATCCGCGCTGTGCCGGCCTCGTGCGCTATGCCAAGCGGCTGGCCGATCGTCTGCGCGCGCCCTGGATCGCGCTCTCGATCGAAGGCCGCCGCAGCCTGCAGCTTTCCCATGTCGAGCGCGACCGCGTGGCCGATACGCTGCGCTTGGCCGACCGGCTCGGCGGCGAGGCCGTCACGGTGCCGAGTGCAGGCCGGCGCGTCGCCGACGATGTCCTGGCCTACGCCAGGGAGAACAACGTCACCCACATCGTGACCGGCAAGTCCGAGCGCTCGACGCTGTTCGAGCTGATGCATGGCTCGGTGGTGCACGATCTCGTGCGCCGATCCGGAAACATCAGCGTCCACGTCATCTCGGGGGACGCGATCGAGGGCGCCGAGCCGGTCCCGAGGAAGACCGTCCGGGCCGCGCCGGAAGGATCTTCCGTCGATGCCAAGCCGTATCTCGCGGCGGCCCTGGCGGTCGCGGTAGCGCTGGGCGTTTCCGAGATCGTGCAGCGCTTCTTCGCCGTGCAGAGCGTGGAGGTGGTGTTCCTCACGGCCGTCGTGGTGGTGGCGGTGCGCTTCGGTCTCCTGCCCTCGCTGGCCGCCGTGATCGGCGGCTCACTGTGCTACAATTTCTTTTTCCTGCCGCCGATCTATACCTTCACGATTGCTGACCCCAGCAACATAGCGGCGCTCTTCTTCTTCACGGTTGTGGCGGTCCTCGTGTCGAACCTCGCGTCGCGGACACGGTCCGAAGCCGTGATCGCCCGAGGACGGGCGCGTGCCACCGAGGCGCTCTACGGCTTCAGCCGCAAGCTCGCCGGCTGCGGCAACCTCGACGACGTCCTGTGGGCGACGGTCTTCCAGATCGCCTCGATGTTGAAGGTCAGGGTGGTGATGCTGCTGCCGGAAGCCGGGCGCATCGCGGTCAAGGCCGGCTATCCGCCCGAGGACCAGCTCGACGATGCCGATCTCGGGGCCGCGAAATGGTGTTTCGACAACGACCGCCCCGCCGGCCGCAGTGCCGATACCCTGCCTGGAGCCAAGCGCCTGTTCCTGCCGATGCACACGGGCCGGGGGGCCATCGGGGTCATCGGCATCGACAGCGACGCGCCCGGCCCGATCCTGACGCCGGAGCGGCGCCGCCTTCTCGACGCCCTGATCGACCAGAGCGGGCTCGCGGTCGAGCGCGTGAAGCTCGTCGAGGACCTCGACCGGGCCAAGCTTCTGACCGAGACGGACCGGCTTCGGCAGGCGCTGCTGACCTCGATCTCGCACGACCTCAGGACGCCGCTGGCCTCGGTTCTCGGGGCCGCCAGCACCTTGCGCGACCTCGACGGCGCGCTCGACAAGGCCACCAAGCTCGATCTCCTGGCCACCGTGATCGACGAAGCGGAACGCCTGAACCGCTTCATCGCCAACCTGCTCGACATGACGCGGCTCGAAGCGGGCGCCGTCGCGCCGAACCTCGCCGGGCACGACATCGGCGAGATCGTGGGCACGGCGCTGAGACGCGCCGGGAAGATCCTGGCGACCCATCGAGTCGAGGTCGAGATCGCGCCGAACCTGCCGATCCTCGAACTCGACGCGGTTCTGTTCGAGCAGGCTCTGTTCAACCTCCTGGACAATGCTGCGAAATATGCGGGCGAGGGCACGACGATCCGCATCCAGAGCTGGGAGGATCATGGGCAGATCCATCTCCAGGTCCTGGACGAAGGCGATGGT
>CAXUCF010000276.1:0-6471 GCA_964249275.1 uncultured Lichenihabitans sp. | reverse complement strand
ACGCGGCCCTGGTGGAGCGGCTGGAAGCCGCGGGCGCGGTCTGCCTCGGGGCGCTCAACATGGGCGAGTACGCCTATGATTTCACGGGCGAGAACCACCATGACGGACCGTCCCGCAACCCGCACGATCTCGGCCGCATGTCGGGAGGCTCGTCGGGAGGCTCGGCGGCGGCGGTCGCGGCCGGCTTGGTGCCGCTGGCGCTGGGTTCGGACACCAACGGCTCGATCCGCGTGCCGGCCTCGCTCTGCGGGCTGTTCGGCCTGAAACCCACCTATGGCCGCCTGAGCCGCGCCGGCACGTTCCCGTTCGTGGCGAGCCTCGACCACCTGGGGCCGTTGGCGCGCTCGGCCGAGGACCTGGCGCTGAGCTATGACGCCCTGCAGGGGCCCGACCCCGATGACCCGGCCTGCGCCGGGCGCCCGGTCGAGCCGACGCTCGGCACCCTCGGGAGAGGCGCCGCAGGGCTGCGCGTCGCCACGCTGGGCGGCTATTTCGCGCGAGCCGGCGAGCCGGCCGCGCATGATGCCGTGGCGCGCTGCGCCGGCGTCCTCGGTGCGACACGCGTGGTCGAGATGCCGGAGGCTCATCGCGCCCGGGCCGCGGCCTTCCTGATCACCGCCGAGGGAGCGGCGCTGCACCTCGGCCGGCTCAAGACCCGCGCGGCCGACTTCGACCCGGCGGTCCGGGACAGGCTCCTGGCCGGCGCCATGGTGCCGGCCGCCTGGGTGGTGCAGTCCCAGAAGCTCCGCCGCCGGTTCGCGGCCGATGTCGCGCGCCTGTTCGAGGGCGTCGACATCCTGCTGGCCCCCAGCACCCCCTGCCGGGCGCCCCGTCTCGGCCAGACCACCATGACGGTCGGCGGCGTGACGGTGCCGGTGCGGGCCAACCTCGGGCTCTACACCCAGCCGATCTCCTTCATCGGCCTGCCGGTCGCGGCCGTGCCGATCTGGACCGATGGCGAGCACCTGCCGATCGGCGTGCAGGTCATCGGCCCGCCCTGGCGCGAGGACCTCGTGCTGCGGGTCGCCGCGGCGCTGGAGGCCGCCGGCGTGGCGCGAGCGCCGATCTCAGACGCTTTTACCGATTAAGATGCCGGACTCTCAATATGATCTGGAGACTGTCGGGCGCGGCGAGCGATCCGGTCGCCGCTTCGTCGGGAGACGCAGAGGGTCGTCACGCGCTTGGCTGGAGCCATTCCGGGTCGATCCCGATCGCGTCGGCGATCTTGCGCAGAGCCTCTGGAATGCCCGGCTTTCGCCCGCTTTCGATGTCGCTGATGTAGCCCTGGGCCAAGCCGGTCTTGAGTGCCACCTGCGATTGCGTCACACCCTTCCACCTGCGCAATGCCCTTAGCAAAGTATCGCCTTTGAGCATGGACCCCGAGACCTCGCGTGGCAGGCCGCTGTCGGATCCTGAGGCGCGTTCCGCGGTGCGGGCATCAAAGATGCCTAGATCATCTGCATCTTCGTCATGGTCCAGGAGGTCAATGATCGCCTCGTATTCCGTACGGGTGAGGACCACGAGATCCCCTGCCTCGGTCTTGATAAATTGAGGTTTCAATTCCAGCATCGTGGTCGCTCTCAATAAGTAGCAGTGGACCGCCAGCCCACATAGACAGCCAGGATTGTCGTCGCGTCTTCGGCGACGATAATCTGTAGTTGCCAACTCGCATCCTTTGGCCATCTCGACCGGAAAGTTTCTTCACGTCACCCTGGCCCGTCACGGCATAGGTGATTAACGCTTGGCCAATCGCCTGGCGAGCCGGTTGCGGAACCGCATCAAGTTCCTTGGCCGCCTTGTGAGTGAAAACGATCGTCTTTATAGAGATAGTATCGCTCGAATGCAGGGCCAGGCAAGCTGCTCTGAGATAATATCGCCGGACGGTAACGATCAGGGTTGGACACCCTGGTCCAACGCCTTTTACCACAGCTCCTCCGGCACTCCTGGCCGACGCGACCCTGATGCAAGTTGCCGCCGGGTTGATTGTACGGCTGCGATCTGCCATCCTGTTTTCGCTCGCCAAGCGCTGCGGGAGAGACCTCGGACCGGTGACGGATCCGGGGCGCCGACGGAGCAACCGCCCCGGAAACTCTCAGGCAGAAGGACCACGGCGCCAGAGCACTCTGGAGAGAGGCGCGTCGCGGGCATCCCGCGCATGCGTCCGCCGAAGGGGAAGCCGTCCGTAATCCGGATGGGCAAGCTCTCAGGCACCCGTGACAGAGAGGGGTCGAGGTTCCATCGCCGGCATGGCGATCCGGTCCTTGCCTGTCCGTCCTGTCACGAGGAGCCTTCCCATGCACCATATCGCGGTCATCGGTGCCGGCGTCACCGGCATCACCACGGCCTATTCCCTGCTCGATCGCGGCTTCGCCGTGACGATCTTCGACCGGCAACGCTACGCCGCGATGGAGACCTCCTTCGCCAACGGCGGTCAGCTCTCGGCCAGCAATGCCGAGGTCTGGAACTCCTGGCCCACCGTGTTCAAGGGCCTGAAGTGGCTGGCGCGCCGCGACGCGCCGCTGTCGCTCAACCTGACACCCTCGTGGCATAAATATTCCTGGCTGGCCGAATTCGTGGCCAACATCCCGCGCTACGCGGCCAACACGGTCGCCACCACCAGGCTCGCCATCGCGGCCCGGCAGAGGCTCTTCGACATCGCGGGCCGCGAGGCCATCGACTTCGATCTCGAGAAGCGCGGCATCCTGCACGTCTATCGCACCAAGGCCGGCTACGACCATGCCGACAGGGTCAACGGCCTGCTGCGCCAGGGCGGGCTCGACCGCCGCGGCGTCACGCCGGTCGAGATGAAGGCGATCGAGCCGGCCCTGCACGGGACCTACTACGGCGGCTTCTTCACCGAATCCGACTCGACCGGCGACATCCACCGTTTCACGCGCGGACTGGCGGCGGCCTGCCTCAGGCGCGGCGCCAAGATCGTCTACGACGCCGAGGTCGCGGCCGTCGAACCGGCGGGCGAGGGCTACACGGTCCGCTGGAGCGCCGCCCACCAGGCCGGCGTCGCCGCCGGCGAACCCCGATCCATGCCGGTCGACGGCGTCGTGATCTGCGCGGGTCTCGCGAGTCGCCGCCTTGCGGCCGGCCTCGGGGACCGCGTCAACATCTATCCCGTCAAGGGCTATTCGATTACGGTCGACCTGCAGGGTGAGAGCCGCCGTTCGGCGCCCTGGGTCAGCCTGCTCGACGACGAGACCAAGATCGTGTCGAGCCGCCTCGGGCAGGATCGGTTCCGGGTGGCCGGCACGGCCGAGTTCAACGGCGAGAACCGCGACATCCGGGCCGATCGCGTGAAGCCGCTCATCGACTGGACGCGGCAGCTGTTCCCGGCCGTCGACACCAGCAAGGTCGTGCCCTGGGCAGGCTTGCGTCCCATGCTGCCCGACATGCTGCCGCGCGTCGGCCGCGGGAAGCGGCGGGGTGTGTTCTACAACACCGGCCACGGCCACCTCGGCTGGACGCTGTCGGCCGCGACGGCCGAACTCGTGGCCGAGGAAGTCGGCCGGGCCGCCCAGCCTGCCGCGGCGCAACGCGCAGCGTGACGGTCGCGGTTCGGGCGGCATCTCCCGGCCAGCAGTCGTCCGCGATGGCCGTGCACGCGAAGGTGGCCTCGGTGACAGGCGCCTGTTGTCGACCGGGCGGACCGCTGGGGCCGCCATACTTGACGCCACGCGTCGGGTTCAGGAGCGGGCGAGGTGGCCCGCGAGCTTGTCGAAGGAGCCGCCCGAGCCCGTCCAGCCAGTCTGGTAGCCCTCGCGCAACCCGGGGTCCTCGAACCCGTCTTGGCGCAGAATCATCATAGTGCCGGCAGCATGGTGTCGGAACGACAAGGTGATCAGCGTCTCCCGGCCGTCGTAATTGCCCGTCCAGGTCAGCACCAAGCGGGTCGGACGGGTCACCTCGACGTAGCGGCCGGCGATTTCGATGGCGCGCCCGTCCGACATCGTCATGCGGACGAGGTAGCGTCCGCCGGCCACCGGATCCATTTCGGCAACCTCACAGGTGGCGCCCCCGGGCGGGAGCCAACGGCCCCATTCCCGACTGAGCCAGGCGTCGAAGACGCGTTCCGGCGGCGCGTCGAACGCGCGCGAGATTTCGAGCGACAGATCCGTGCGATCGGGCATGGCCATGGTCATCTCCTAATGCGAAGGGCGTGTCAGATGCGCGTCCAGCCGGTCGAAAGCACCGGTCCAGAACTGGCGGTAATGGTCGAGCCAGGCATGCGCCTCGGCCAGCGCGTGGGGCTGCAGCCTGCAACGGATGTGTTTGCCGTCGCGTTCGCGAGCGATCAGCGATGCCTCCTCGAGCACCCGCAAGTGCCGTGAAACGGCGGCCAGCGATATCGTGAAAGGCTTCGCCAGTTCGCCGACCGTCATCTCCCCCTGCGACAGCCGGGCCAGAATGGCTCGCCTGGTCGGGTCCGCCAGCGTCGCAAAGGTGGCATCGAGACCATTCATTTAACAAGTATGTTAAATGAACGGTCTCGTGTCAAGCCGGTATTTGCGCGGGCGCGGGGGGGGGAACATTCGGACTGAAGGACGTCAGCCTGCCTTGCCGACCGGCGCCGCCCAGCGTCCTACGAGGCCGCGACTGTGGCGCTCGGGTTCGTCAAAAGCCGATCGCGCCTGCCGGAACGCTGGCCCTCGCGGTAGACCGCCACCTCGGCGCCACGCGCTTGCCGAGCGCGTCCCGGTGCTATAGGTCGGCCTCAACCCACAAAGCCATTCGGAGCCAGCCTTGCCGCAACCGCGATCGATCCACTGGGCCAATTTCACCACCATCGTATCGGTGTGCATCCTGGTCGGCACGGAACTGGTCGGCATGTCCTGGGCGGCCGGATGGGCGCTCGGTGGGTTGTTCGGGCTGGCGCCCGCCGTGGCCCGCACCGTGGAAGTGCTGTTCGGCCTGTCGGGCTTCGTCGGGCTCTATTACTTCATGCGCGCCGCCATCAAGGTCGAACCCTTGCGGGGCTGACCCGCGCCGTCGCTCCCGTCCCCTTCGCGCGCCGCACAGCCCCGGGCCTCTTCTATGACCGATCTCGACCGCCGTTCGCTGTTGAAGGCGCTTGCCGCGGCCTCGGCCATGGGGCTCCTTCCCGACGCCGTGACGCCCGCGTTCGCCCAGTCGGTCGTCGGGACGGCCGCCCTCAAGCTCGCCGACCCGAAGCCGTTCTCGTTCGACCTGCTGAAGCAGCAGGCACAGGCCCTCGCCGCACAGCCCTATACGGCCCCGATGCTGCCGGCCCACGACATCGTGGCGAAACTCAACTACGAGGAATGGGGCAAGGTCACCTTCAATATCGACGAGGCGCTGTTCGCCGACGGCCCCGGTCAGTTCCCGGTGACGTTCTTCCACCTCGGCCTGTTCTTCGCGAAATCAGTCGACATGCTAATGGTGGCGGAGGGCACGTCGCGCGAGATCGTCTACGACCAGTCCATGTTCAACATTCCGGCTTCCTCCCCGGCCCGGCAATTGCCCAAGGGCATCGGCTTCGCGGGGTTCCGGGTCCAGGAACCTCGGACCGGCAAGCTCGACTGGCGCAAGAACGACTGGGCGGCCTTCCTGGGCGCCTCTTATTTCCGGGCAATCGGCGAACTCTACCAGTACGGTCAGTCGGCCCGCGGCGTCGCCATCGACACCGCCGTGGCCGACCGGTCCGAGGAGTTCCCGGATTTCACCAAGTTCTACATCGAGACGCCGACCGGCGACAGCGACACGATCACCATCTGCGCGCTACTCGACGGGCCATCGGTGACGGGCGCCTACCGGTTCCTGATGACCCGAGGGGCGGGCGTCACCATCGAAATCGACCACACGCTGCACCTCAGGAAGGACGTGGAGCGGCTCGGGATCGCGCCGCTCACCACCATGTACTGGTACTCGGAGACCGCGAAGCCCACCGCGGTCGACTGGCGGCCCGAGGTGCACGATTCGGACGGCCTGTTGCTGTGGACCGGCTCGGGCGAGCGCCTCTGGCGGGCGCTGAACAACCCCGACAGGACCACGGCCTCGGCCTTCGCCGACCAGTCGCCCAAGGGCTTCGGCACGATGCAGCGCGACCGCATCTTCGACCACTATGTCGACGGCGTCTATTACAACAAGCGTCCGAGCGTCTGGGTGGAGCCGCAGGGCGATTGGGGCAAGGGTGCGGTCCAGCTGATCGAGATCCCGACCGACGACGAGATCCACGACAATGTCGTGGCCATGTGGGTGCCGGCCGAACCCGCCAAGGCCGGCAACGCCTATGCGTTCAAGTACAAGCAGCACTGGTTGGCCTCCGAGCCTTTCCCGCCGGCGCTCGCCAAGGTGACGGCGACGCGGCTCGGCCACGGCGGCCAACCCGGGCAGCCGCGCCCGCCGGGCGTGCGCAAGTTCCTGGTGGAGTTCCTGGGCGGCCCGCTCGCAGCCTTGCCGTTCGGCGCCCCGCCGGAGCAGGTCGTGTCGACGTCGCGCGGC
>CAXUCF010000275.1:0-6547 GCA_964249275.1 uncultured Lichenihabitans sp. | reverse complement strand
GTCCAAGGTCATCGCGATCTCTCCTTGCGCGGAAGAAACGGGAAAGCGGCGCGTCCCGTTCCACGGCCGCGACGTGAAAGCCCCGAGGCCCGCTTCGCTTCAGCGCGGCGGCGGGCGGGTGCCGAAGATGGCGCTGCCGACCCGCACATGGGTGGCGCCGAGCTGGATGCCGAGCTCGAAATCGGCGCTCATGCCCATCGATAGCCCCGCAATGCCGTTGCGGGCCGCGATCGACGCGAGCAGGGCGAAATGCGGCGAGGCCTGCTGGTCGGCCGGCGGGATGCACATCAGACCCGCGACCGTGAGGCCGAGATCCTCGCGGCAACGCCGGACGAAGGCATCGGCCTCGTCGGGCAACACCCCGGCCTTCTGCGGCTCCGCCCCGGTGTTGACCTCGACGAAGAGCTTCACGCTCTTGCCGACTCGGGCGATCTCGGCCGCCAGCACTTCGGCGATCCTGGGCCGGTCCACCGTCTCGATGACGTCGAAGCATTCGACGGCCTCGCGCGCCTTGTTGGATTGCAGCGGTCCGATCAGGTGGAGCTCGACGCCCGGATAGGCGGCCCGCAGACCCGGCCATTTGGCCTTGCTCTCCTGCACCCGGTTCTCGCCGAACATGCGGTGACCGGCCGCGAGCGCCGGCGTGATGGCGCCCGCCGGAAAGGTCTTGGAGACCGCGACCAGCGACACCACGCCCGATGTTCGGTCGAAGTCGCGCTCCGCCCGCCTGATGCGACCCTCGACGGCGGCGAGCCGGGACGCGACGTCGGATGTAGGGTCAGTGGTGGCTGGCACGGGGGTGCTCCGGCCGAAGGCGAGGGCGACCGTCCAGCGCCCGACGCCGGCTGCGGGGTAGCCGATGGGTCATCACCGCGACGCCATCGCGGCGGCACGGTTGCCCGATCGCAGGGCGCCCTCGATAGTGGCAGGCAGGCCGGTCTGGGTCCAGTCGCCGGCCAGGACCAGGTTGCGCCAGGCCGTCTCCGGCCCGGGCCGCAAGGCATCCTGTTCGGGGGAGGCCGCGAAGGTGGCGCGTTTCTCGCGGATGATGCGGCAGGGCGGCACGGCGTCGGGGTCATGGCCGGTCACGGCGGCCACCTCCCGCCATAGGCTCGCGGCGAGCTCCTGTTTCGGGGTGTCGAGAAACCGGTCGGCATCGCTGATCGTGACGGACAGCCGGCCGGGAAAGCTGAACACCCACTCGGAGGCGCTGTTGATCAGCCCCACCATCAGGGGGTGGCCGGGCGGCGCGGCGGCCAGGAAATGCGCATTGACGATGGAGCGGAACTCGGTCGGCACCGTAAGGCCCGGCACGAGGGTCGCGGCGACCGGGGCCGGGACCGCCAGGATCACCCCGTCGCCGGGGTCCAGCGCGACCTCCGCGGTCTCGTCAGCGAAGTCGAGGGCGGCGATGCGCGTGCCGTCGAGCTTGAGGCCTCGCAACCGGTGATCGAAACGCGTTTCCACCCCGCGGGCCGCGAGCGTGGCGAGGGCAGGTTCGACGAAGGCCTCGGCCAGGCCTTCGGCCGCAATCAGCGGCCGGCAGGCCAGGCCGCCCTTGGCCAGGGTCTCGCGGATCACGGCGGCCGCGAGCGCAGCCGAGGACGTCTTGGGATCGGTGTTCAGGGCCGCCACGAGCAGCGGATGCCACAGCCGCTCGTACAGAGCACCCTCGCAGGCTATCAGGTCGCCGATGCGCTGCTGGAGGTTCGCATGCAGCAGCTTGCGGAGCGAGAGATAGTGGAACCAGCGTGTCCCCGGGACCCGCCGCTTGCGCGAGAAGATCCACCAGGGCAGGCGGCCTGCATTGGGGATCACCTGCCAGCGTGCACCGGTCGCCAAATCGGCGAAGTCGAAGGCCGCGTCGCGCGGGCCGACCAGCTTGTCGGCAGCCCCGATGGTCGACACATAGTCCCGGACCGCTCGATTGCCCGACAGCACGAGGTGGTTGCCGTTGTCGATCACCTGACCCAGCGTGGCGTCGTGATAGGAACGGCAACGGCCGCCGGCATGTCGGGCCGCCTCGTGCAAGACGATCCGGTGGCGCGTGTGGTCGAGTTTCAGGGCCGCCGCGAGCCCCGCCAGGCCTGCGCCGACCACATGAATCGTATCGACCATCAGAACAGGCCGTGCTGGAGGATCGCGAGAAGCATTTTCAGCTTGGGCTTGCGCACGCGCCGCCGCGGGGCGGCGAAGCCGCGTTTGGCCATGGCCTCGAGCACCGCGCCATAGACCGCGCCCATGAGGCGGGGCGCCCGCGTCGCCTTGCGGGGTTCGCGCGCCATGATGGCGCGGGCTTCGGCAAAGTGAATGCGGGCCTCCTCCACGAGCGGTGCGCAGGCGTGGAGCAGGGCCTGGTGGGCCGCCACGAGGTCCGGATCGGTCGTGGCGATGCCCGCCGCTTCCAGCTTCTCGCGCGGGATATAGAGCCGCCCCATCGCGGCATCCTCATCGATGTCGCGCAGGATATTGGTCTTCTGCAAGGCTCTGCCAAGGTGGTGGGCGAGTTCGATCCCGTTCCGGTCCGACACGCCGAAGATGCGGACCGACAGGCGGCCCACCGCGCTGGCCACCCGGTCGCAATAAAGGTCGAGCTTGGCCTCGTCGGGCGCCCGGATGTCTTCGGCCGCATCCATCGCCATGCCGTCGATCACGGCGACGAAATCCTCGCGCGCGAGGCCGTAGCGGCGAACGTGGTCGAGCAGCGGCGCGGTGTCGCGGGTCGGGTGCCCGGCGTAGAGGGCCCCGATGCCGGCGCGCCAGCGTTCGAGTCCGGCCGATCGCTCGGCCCGCGTGCCGCCTTCGTCGGCCACGTCGTCCACGGCGCGGCAGAAGGCGTAGACGGCATACATCGCCTCACGCTGCGGCTTCGGCAGGATCCGCATGCCGGCATAGAAGGAACTGCCGGCCGCCTGCGCGGCCTGCGTCGCTGCGACACCGTCCGATACGGCGCTCACGCTTCCGGGGCCACCGCGGCAGCGCCCGAGGCCGGCCGCAGCAGCCGGCCGAAGACCGCCGCAGCGGCGCCGACACCGGCGATCCGCAGATAGGCGATCTTGCCGTGATGCACGCGCTCGCTCAGCGGATCACGGTCCTGCAGCGTCGCGGTTAGCTGCCGCGCCAGCGCGATGATGACGGCCGTCTCCAGGCTCAGGCGGAAATCCGACACCAGGCGCGGCAACACGCCGCCTTCGTCGAGCAGCGCCCCGGTGCGGCGGGCGAGGTCGCGCAAGACCCCGCGCAGGGCCGGCGTGGCCTTGGATGCGCCGAGCGCCTCGACGCCGAGTCCGGCCCGCCGCAGCGCGTCGTCCGGCACGTAGACACGGTCGAGGTCGCGGTAGTCCTTGCCGCAGTCCTGGAGGTGGTTGATGATCTGCAGGGCCGCGCAGACGGCGTCGGACGCGGGCCAGTTGGTCTCGCTTTCGCCGTGCACGTCGAGCACGTAACGCCCGACCGGCATGGCCGAGAGGCTGCAGTAATGGACCAGGTCGGCCCAGTCGGCGGTGCGGTTCTTGGTGACGTCGAGCCGGAAGGCCGCGAGAAGGTCCAGCGCATGTCGCGGCGACAGCCTGCGTTCGCCCAACACCCTGCGAAGCGGCACCGCCACGGGCTCGGTGTCGCGGCGGCCGATCAGGCAGTCCTCGAGCCGGTCGAGGTGGTCGAGTTTCTCGGCCCGGGTCAGGGTCGGATGGTCGGCGACATCGTCGGCGGCGCGAACGAAATGGTAGAACGCCATGACGGCCGGGCGGTGACGGGCCGCGATGAGATGCGACGCCACCGGGAAATTCTCGTCCGTATGGGTCTTGCCCGATGCGACGTCGCTGGCCGTGGTCATGCTGCCGTCTAGCCCCGCCTGTGCCGACCGAATGCCCGGCCTGATAGGGTAAAAGCCGGCGGAACGCCAGAGTCCCCGGCCGTCTACTCGGCACCGCGCTTCGGCAGGTAGCCTTTCTGCCGCAGGTGCTTGGCCAGGATCTGGCGGATCGCGTCAGACATGGTCGGCAGGGGGGTGCGGCCGCGCCGCCACTCGTCCACCGCGTTCAGCATGTTCTGGTCGAAGCCGATCACCTTCTTGACCGGGAAGAGCTGGGGCCGGGCCATGCGCGAACCTGATGCCGTCTGTGAACCGGCGCGATGTTAAGGTCCATTTCGCGTATGTCAAACTTCGCTCGGGCGCCGGGGCGGAGACCCCAGCGGTCATTCTCGCGGGGTCGCCGCCACTGGGACCCGAGTCATACGTCTCCGCTCCGTACCGACGCGGCAGGAAGAGCTGGTGGAGGCGGCTGCGCGCTGTTTCCGGACCGACCGAGGTCTGGATCCCGGGTCGGCGCACCTCTCGGCGCTGGTCGGGAACCCCGGAGCGGATCATGCGGTAAGGGTTTCCGCTACGCATTGCCGGTGCCTCGAGCGCCCACCCGCTCCAGCCACTCCCGAACGCCGCGGAACGTTCTGAAATCGTCGAGGCTGCGGGCCGGGAGGTCGTAGGCGCCGGCCGCCATGGCGCTCAACGCCCGGCCGGGGCCGAGTTCGAGGAAGGCGTCCGTGCCGCCCTCGATGCAGGCCGCGAGGCAGTCGGCCCAGTGGATCGTCTCCGACATCTGCCGGGCCAGCTTGTCGAGACCCTGCGACACGTCCAGAACCGGGGCGGCATCGATGCCGCTCAGCAGCCGCACGCCCGCCCGCACGCCTCGGGCCACCTCGGCACCGCCGAGCGTCCGGTGGAACGACGCCGAGGCCCCGGCGAGCTTCGGCGTGTGAGACGCAACCCGGACCGGGACACGGACCACCCGTTCGGCCCCGGCATGTCGCGCGGCCTCGCCCAGTCGGTCGAGGTCTCCCCCGGCCCCGCCCAGCACGAAGGCCCGGCCCGGGTTGACGATAGCGACAGCGGCGCCGTGCCGGGCGCAGAGATCGTCGACCGTGCTGCGCTCGAGACCGCGGACGAACAGCAGGCCATCGCCGGGCGCGCTCGCGGCCTCCATGGCGTCCGCGCGCTTGGCCGCGAGGTCGATCGCGACGGTCGGCGCCACGAGGCCCGCCACCGCCCAGGCCCCGACTTCGCCGACGCTGTAGCCCGCCACGATGCGCCTGCCGCGGGCCAGTTCCGGCAGGGCCGCCAGGGCCGCCACGGTTTGCAAGGTGCAGAGGATCTGGCCGATGCCGTTGCCGTGCAAGGTCCCGTCGTCGGCCTCCCGCACGAGGTCGCGCGGGTCGCGGCCGCCGAGCAGCGCCGCGGCATGATCGAACAGGCCGGCGGCGGCGGGCGCCGTGCCCGTCAGGGCGAACATGTCGGGATGCTGGGATCCCTGTCCGCAGCACAGGATGGCGAGGGTCATCGGGGCAGCACTTCGCGATCGTGATCCCCGCCGCGGCGGTGACGCGGCGGCGTGAAGAGGTCGTCACCGAGGCCCTCAGCTCGGTCGCGATGCCAGCGCACGCACCCGGTCCGCGATCTCGGCCGCCTTGGGCCGCCCTTGCCGCTGCTCGCCCAAGCGGTCGCGCCGGTCGGCGCCGTCGGAGGTGCCGTCGAGCAGGCTGCGGAGCTGGTCCGCGAGCGGCTTCCCCGCGTCCCATGTGGCGAGCACGCCGCCGCACTGGGCCAGGTTGTCGAGGCCGGGGGCGAAGACCGGCGTGGACCGTGCCTTCTCCTCCAGCAGCTCCAGCGGCAGCTTGGTGACTTTGGACATGGACGGGAGGTCCATCACCCTCGGTTCCGCCCCGGGCAGGGCCACCAGGATCCGGGTCGCGAGCGCGGTCGCGATGAAGGCGCCGGCCGCCGTGTCGCCGTAGAGCAGTCCCACGGTCGGCCGGCCTACGAGGTCGGCGTGGATCAGGCATTTGGCGAGGTGGGCCAGGAACTCGTTCAGGCCCAACAGCTCGTCGCGCTTGCTCATGCGCTGGCTGTCGCTGTCGACCAGCACCAGGATCGGCCCGTCGCCGCCTCGCTCCACCGCGTCGATGACCCGCCCCGAGAGCGTCAGTGCCTCGTCGATGCCGAGCGCCGTCCGGTCGGCGATGCCGATGACCTCGGCGCGTCCGCCGCCCGCGAGCGCTCCCGAACCCGTCAGCAATCCGCGGTGGCGAGCCACGTCGTGCCCGTCCGGGAACAACGAGTCCAGGATCTCATCGAGCGTCATGGCGCGGCTCCGCGACAGCGTCCGCGAGGGTGGCGAAGTCTCCGGCCGGCATGGCGGGCACGCTGTCGGCGTCGTTGATGCCCTGGGCGGCCCAGATGTCACCGGCGTCCGCGCAGGCGCCGAAGCGGTCGAGACGGTCCCGCAGACGAGCCTGCTCGTTCCTCAGGACGTCGAGGCCGAAGCCCGGTGCGCGCGCCAACAGGTCCAGCGCTGCCCTTCGGAACGCCTCGACCGAGTCCTCCGCGAAAGCATCGGCGCCGCCGATCAGCCGACGGTTCTTGCCGCCCATCGTGCGCCACACGAGCGCCCGGTCCTTGGAGTCGAATTCCTCGACGCCGCGGTTCGTCTCGATCACCTCAGGGCCCGACACGCCGATGCGGCCCTGCTCCGAGACGGCGAGCGCCGAACAG
>CAXUCF010000274.1:0-6565 GCA_964249275.1 uncultured Lichenihabitans sp. | reverse complement strand
CGATGATCTCGCCGGAAGGCTTGGCCCTGAGGCCGCGCATGCCGGAAAGCTGACGAATCTGCTGTTTGGAGCCGCGGGCGCCGGAGTCGGCCATGATGTAGATCGGGTTCATGGCGCCTTCCTTGTCGGCTTTTTTCATGTTGCCGAACATCTCGTCGGCGACGCGGTCGGTGACGCCGGACCACAGCTGCGTGACCTTGTTGGAGCGCTCGAGGTTGGTGATCGAGCCTTCCAGGTACTGCTGCTGCATGGTGACGACCTGCTTTTCGGCGTCGCGCACGACGGTGTACTTGGACTCCGGGATGACCATGTCGTCCAGGCCTACGGACAGGCCGGACTTGGTGGCGTACTGGAAGCCGAGTTCCTTGATGCGGTCGAGCGCTTTGACCGTGACCTCGAGACCGAGGTTGAGGTAGCAGAAATTAACGAGCTGGCCGATGCCCTTTTTCTTGAGCAGGCCGTTGATGTAGGGGATGCCCTCGGGGAGCGCATCGTTCAAGATGGCACGGCCGACGGTGGTGTTGATGTACTGCTTCGAGAATTCGACCGGCTCGGTGTGCAAGATGTCCTGATCATCGTAGGCGGTGGTCATGTCGAGCACGAGGCCGGTGTGGCGGAGGCGGATGGGCGTGAGCGTTTCCACCTGCTTGGCCTCGAGCGCCATGAGGACCTCTTCGATGTTGGCGAAGACACGGCCCTCGCCCTTGGTACCGGGGCGGCCTTTGGTGAGGTAGTACAGGCCGAGCACGAGATCCTGCGTGGGCACGGTGATCGGCTGACCGGAGGCCGGGGACAGGATGTTGTGCGAGGCGAGCATCAGGACCGAGGCTTCGATCTGCGCTTCGGGCGAGAGCGGGATGTGCACGGCCATCTGATCGCCGTCGAAGTCCGCGTTGAAGGCGGTGCAGACGAGCGGGTGGATCTTGATGGCTTTGCCTTCGACCAGCACGGGCTCAAAGGCCTGGATGCCGAGGCGGTGCAAGGTTGGGGCGCGGTTGAGCAGGACCGGGTGGTCCTTGATGACCTCTTCGAGGATGTCCCAGACGATGGACTCTTGCTGCTCGACCATCTCTTTGGCTTGCTTGATGGTGGTGCAGTGGCCGGTTTGCTCGAGGCGATGGTAGATGAAGGGCTTGAAGAGCTCGAGCGCCATCTTCTTGGGCAGGCCGCACTGGTGCAGCTTGAGCTCGGGGCCGACAACAATCACAGACCGGCCGGAATAGTCGACGCGCTTGCCGAGGAGGTTTTGGCGGAAGCGGCCCTGCTTACCTTTGAGGGTGTCGGAGAGCGACTTGAGCGGGCGGTTGTTGGCGCCACGGAGCACACGGCCGCGGCGGCCGTTGTCGAACAGCGCGTCGACCGCCTCCTGCAGCATGCGCTTCTCGTTGCGCACGATGATGTCGGGTGCGCGCAGCTCGATCAGCCGCCGCAGGCGGTTGTTGCGGTTGATGACGCGACGGTAAAGGTCGTTGAGGTCGGAGGTCGCGAAACGGCCGCCGTCGAGCGGCACCAGCGGACGCAGGTCCGGCGGGATCACCGGAACTTCGGTCAGGATCATCCACTCGGGCTTGTTGCCCGAATGCATGAAGGCCTCGATGATCTTCAACCGCTTAGCGAGCTTCTTCGGCTTCAGCTCGGAGGTCGATTCGGCGATCTCGACCTTCAGGTTCTCGGCGATCGTCTGCAGGTCCATGTTGCGCAGGATTTCGCGGATGGCTTCCGCGCCGATCATGGCGGTAAACGAGTCCTGGCCGTACTCGTCCTGGGCACGCAGATAGTCGTCCTCGCTCAGGAGCTGACGCTCCTTCATCGGGGTGAGGCCGGGCTCGATGACGATATAGGATTCGAAGTAGAGGATGCGCTCGAGGTCGCGCAGCGTCATGTCGAGGAGGAGGCCGATGCGCGACGGCAGCGACTTCAGGAACCAGATGTGCGCGACCGGTGCCGCGAGCGAGATATGGCCCATGCGCTCGCGCCGCACGCGCGACAGCGTCACCTCGACGCCGCACTTCTCGCAGATGACGCCCTTGTACTTCATGCGCTTGTACTTGCCGCACAGGCACTCGTAGTCCTTGATCGGCCCGAAGATGCGGGCGCAGAACAGCCCGTCCCGCTCCGGCTTGAACGTGCGGTAGTTGATGGTTTCCGGCTTCTTGATCTCGCCGAACGACCAGGACAGGATCTTCTCGGGACTGGCGATGCCGATCTGGATCTGGTCGAAAGCCTGGGGGGTCACCACCGGGCTGAAAAGGTTCATGACCTCTTGATTCATGGTCTTCTCCTAGAACCTGCGAGCAGGCTCATTGTCTGAGACTCTGCGGGGGATCGGCCGAGCCGACGTCCGCCAACCGATGCAGGCACGCGCGACGCGGCCACGCCCCGGAGAAACCTGGGTCTGCGACGGATCGCGCCACCCTGCAGGGATGCGCGGTCCGTCCATGGCAGCAGCCCTATTCGGCAGCTTCCGCGGTCGGCAAGGCGCTATCGGGCTTGATGCTCGAGGTCAGTTCGACGTTGAGGCCCAGCGAACGCATCTCCTTGACGAGCACGTTGAAGCTTTCCGGAATGCCCGACTCGAACGTGTCGTCACCGCGCACGATGGCCTCATAGACCTTGGTGCGGCCTGCGACGTCATCCGATTTCACGGTGAGCATCTCCTGCAGCGTATAGGCGGCGCCGTAGGCTTCCAGCGCCCAGACCTCCATCTCGCCAAAGCGCTGACCGCCGAACTGCGCCTTGCCGCCGAGCGGCTGCTGGGTGACGAGGCTGTAGGGGCCGATCGAGCGCGCATGGATCTTGTCGTCCACGAGATGGTGGAGCTTCAGCATGTAGATGTAGCCTACCGTGACCTTGCGGTCGAAAGACTCGCCGGTGCGCCCGTCGTAGAGCGTGGACTGGCCCGACCCGTCGAGACCTGCCTGCTCCAGCAGTTCGACGATGTCGGCTTCATGCGCGCCGTCGAAGACCGGCGTCGCGATCGGCACGCCCCGACGCAGGTTCTGCGCCAGTTCCACCGTCCCCTCGTCGTCGAGATCCCGCACCTCGTCATTCGCGCCGTAGATGGAGCCGAGCTTCGCGCGCAGCGGCGCGATGTCGCCGAGCCTCATATAGGCGTTCACGGCGTCGCTCACCTGCCTACCGAGGCCCGCGCAGGCCCAGCCGAGATGCGTCTCAAGGATCTGGCCGACGTTCATGCGGCTCGGCACGCCGAGCGGGTTCAGCACGATGTCGACCGGAGTTCCATCGGCCAGGAACGGCATGTCCTCCTGGGGCACGATCTTGGACACCACGCCCTTGTTGCCGTGGCGGCCGGCCATCTTGTCGCCGGGCTGGATCTTGCGCTTCACCGCGACGAAGACCTTGACCATCTTCATGACACCGGGCGGCAGTTCGTCACCGCGCTGCAGCTTCTCGACCTTATCCAGGAAACGGCTCTCGAGCCCCTTCTTGGCCTCGTCATACTGCTTCCGCATGGCTTCGATCTCGCCCATGACGGCGTCGTCGGACACGGCGAACGTCCACCACTGCGATCGCGGGTAACCCTCGATCACCTCGCGGCTGAGATCGGTCTCCTTCCTGAAGCCCTTCGGACCCGCGATGCCCGTATGCCCGTCGAGCACCTGGACCAGGCGGGCGTAAACGTTGCGGTCGAGGATCGCCAGTTCGTCGTCGCGGTCCTTGGCGAGCCGCTCGATCTCCTCCCGCTCGATCGCCTGGGCGCGCTCGTCCTTCTCGACGCCATGCCGGTTGAAGACACGCACCTCCACGATCGTGCCCTGCACGCCCGGAGGAACGCGGAGCGACGTATCACGGACATCGGAGGCTTTCTCGCCGAAGATCGCGCGCAGCAGCTTCTCCTCGGGCGTCATGGGGCTTTCCCCTTTGGGCGTGATCTTGCCCACCAGGATGTCGCCCGCCTGCACCTCGGCACCGATATAGACGATCCCGGCCTCGTCGAGGTTCTTCAGCGCCTCCTCGGAGACGTTCGGAATGTCGCGGGTGATCTCCTCGGGCCCGAGCTTGGTGTCGCGGGCCATGACCTCGAACTCCTCGAGGTGGATCGACGTGAAGACGTCTTCCTTGACGATCTTCTCGGAGAGCAGGATCGAGTCCTCGAAGTTGTAGCCGTTCCACGGCATGAACGCGACCAGCACGTTGCGGCCGAGCGCGAGATCACCGAGGTCCGTCGACGGGCCGTCCGCGATGATGTCGCCCTTGGTGACCCGGTCGCCTACCCGCACCAGAGGCTTCTGGTTGATGCAGGTCGACTGGTTGGAGCGCTGGAACTTCATCAGCCGGAAGATGTCGACGCCGGGCTTGCCGCCGTCGACGTCCTCGGTGGCCCGGATCACGATGCGGGTCGCGTCGATCTGGTCGACGATACCCGTGCGGCGGGCCGCGATGGCGGCGCCGGAATCCCGGGCCACGATGGCCTCCATCCCGGTGCCGACCAACGGCGCATCCGCCTTCACGAGCGGCACGGCCTGCCGCTGCATGTTGGAGCCCATCAGGGCGCGGTTGGCGTCGTCGTTCTCGAGAAACGGGATCAGCGCGGCCGCGACCGACACCAGCTGCTTCGGCGACACGTCCATGAAGTCGACGCGGTCGAGCGGGACCAGCATCACGTCCCCGGCATGCCGGCACAGCACGAGGTCTTCGGTGAGGGCGCCTTCGGCGCTCACCGTCGCGTCGGCCTGAGCCACGTAGTGCTTGGTCTCCTCCATGGCCGAGAGATAGACGACGTCGTCGGTCACCTGCCCGCCCCGCACGCGGCGATACGGAGCCTCGATGAAGCCGTATTTGTTGACCCTGGCAAAGGTGGCAAGCGAATTGATGAGGCCGATGTTGGGGCCTTCCGGCGTCTCGATGGGGCAGATACGGCCGTAATGGGTCGGGTGCACGTCGCGCACCTCGAAGCCCGCACGCTCCCGGGTGAGACCGCCCGGGCCGAGCGCCGACAAGCGGCGCTTGTGCGTGATCTCGCTCAGCGGGTTCGTCTGGTCCATGAACTGGCTCAGTTGCGACGAACCGAAGAACTCGCGCACGGCTGCGGCGGCAGGCTTGGCGTTGATCAGATCCTGCGGCATCACCGTGTCGATATCGACCGAGGACATGCGCTCCTTGATGGCGCGCTCCATCCGCAGGAGGCCCAGGCGATACTGGTTCTCCATCAGTTCGCCGACCGAACGCACACGGCGGTTGCCGAGATGATCGATGTCGTCGATCTCGCCGCGCCCGTCGCGAAGGTCGACGAGCGCCTTGGCGACCGCCAGGATATCCTCCTTGCGCAGCACCCGCACGGTATCGGCGGCGTCGAGGTCGAGCCGCATGTTCATCTTGACGCGGCCGACCGAGGACAGATCGTAGCGCTCGGGATCGAAGAACAGCGAATGGAACATCGCCTGGGCGGTGTCGAGGGTCGGCGGTTCACCGGGACGCATCACGCGGTAGATGTCGAACAGCGCGTCCTCGCGCGACGAGTTCTTGTCGACCGCGAGGCTGGTCCGGATGTAGGGGCCGATGTTGATGTGGTCGATGTCGAGGATCGGCAGTTCCTCAAACCCGTGCTCGAGCAGGCCCGGCAACGTCTTGGCCGTGACCTCGTCGCCGGCCTCGGCGAAGATCTCGCCCGTCTCGGGGCTGTAGAGGTCCTCGGCGAGGTACTGGCCGTGGAGATCCTCGTCCTGCGCCTTCAGCGCCTTGATGCCGCGCTCGGACAGCAACCGGGCGGAACGCGCCGTCATCTTCTTGCCGGCCTCGACCACGACCTCGCCGGTATCGGCGTCGATCAGATCGACCGTAGTCTTGGTGCCCTTCAGCCGGTCGGCGTTGAACGGCACGCGCCAGCCGTCCGCCGTGTGCTCGTAGCGCACGGTGTTGTAGAAGGTGGACAGGATTTCCTCGCCGTCCATGCCGAGCGCGTAGAACAGGCTGGTCACCGGGATCTTGCGGCGGCGATCGATGCGCGCGTGCACGATGTCCTTGGCGTCGAATTCGATGTCGAGCCAGGAACCGCGGTACGGGATGATGCGGGCCGCGAAGAGCAGCTTGCCCGACGAGTGGCTCTTGCCCTTGTCGTGGTCGAAGAAGACACCGGGGCTCCGGTGCATCTGAGACACGATCACGCGCTCGGTGCCGTTGACGATGAAGGTGCCGTTCGACGTCATGAAGGGCATGTCGCCCATGTAGACGTCCTGCTCCTTGATGTCCTTGACCGATTTTGCGCCCGTGTCGGGATCGACGTCGAACACGATGAGCCGCAACGTCACCTTCAGAGGTGCCGCGAAGGTCATGCCGCGCGCGCGGCATTCGTCGACGTCGAACTTGGGCTGCTCGAACTCGTATTTCACGAATTCCAGCAGCGCCGTGCCGGCAAAATCGGACACCGGGAACACGGACTTGAACACCGATTGCAGGCCTTCGTCGGGCCGGCCACCGGCCGCTTCGTCGACCAGCAGGAACTGATCGTAGGAGGCTTTCTGGACCTCGATCAGGTTGGGCATTGCGGCCACTTCGCGGATGTGACCGAAAAACTTGCGGACCCGTTTCCGGCTGGTGAACGTTT
>CAXUCF010000273.1:0-6574 GCA_964249275.1 uncultured Lichenihabitans sp. | reverse complement strand
CCCGTAGTCCGGAAAGGTTCCATCGATCCGCTTCGAGGTCAGCACCACATCGCCGAAAGTGAAGCGGATCTTGGTCGCCGACAGTTCGACGCTGATGGCGGCGCCCGGATCCTCGATCAGCTTCTGGATTTCGGCCACGGCCTTGCGCGGCACGATCACGCCCGGGATGCCGGCCGAGCCCTGGGGGGCCGGCATCTCGACCCGGGCCAGCCGGTGGCCGTCCGTCGAGACGACCCGCAGCATCGGCGCGCCGTCGATCTCCATGGTGTGGAGATAGACGCCGTTGAGGTAGTAGCGCGTCTCCTCGGTCGAGATGGCGAATTGCGTCTTGTCGATCAGGTGCTTGAGCTGGCCGGCCGGCAGCACGAAACGGTGCGGCAGCTCGCCGGCCGTCAGGTCGGGGAAATCGCTTTCGGGCAGGCATTGCAGCTGGAAACGCGAACGGCCGGAGCGCAGCACGAGCTGGCCCGTGTCGCCGCTCATGTCCAGTGTCACCTGCGAACCGTCCGGGAGCTTGCGCACGATGTCGTGCAGCGTGTGGGCCGGCAGGGTCGTGCCGCCGTCCTGGGCGATGTCGGCCGGCAACTGCTCGGTGACTTCGAGATCGAGGTCGGTCGCCTTGAGGTGCAGCATACCGCCCGTGGCCCGCACCAGCACGTTGCTCAGGATCGGGATCGTGGTGCGGCGCTCGACGACGCGCTGCACATGCCCCAGGGCCTTCAGCAGGGCCGCGCGTTCGAGAGTGACTTTCATGGCGGGGCCGATCCTCGACGATGGTGTTGGGCTCCCCGCGCGCATGCGGCGGGGCCGGGAAGCGATGTCCTCCGGCCGGAGCCACGAAGGGCAAAGACTGTTGCGCGGCCCGGCAAAATGCGCAAGCGGCACCGCGCGCCGGGTGTGGACAGCGCGGGGTGCGGCCCCGAGGGTCGATCCGGCCGCCGTCTCGCCCCGGCCACCGTCCTGTGCTAGCCAGCTTCGATGAAACCTGCCTTTTCGGTGCTGACCATCTGCGGGCTCGACGAGCTCGAGTCCCACGCGGGCCGGGGCGTCACCCACGTGCTGTCGATCGTCGATCCCGGGGTGGCGGAGCCGCTGGCCTTCACGCGCTATGGGCCGCATGTGCGCACCACCTTGCGGTTCCACGACGCGATCGAGCCGGAGCCCGGCGTGGTCTTGCCCGAGCGGGCCGATGTCGCGGCGATCCTGGCCTGGGGACGGGAGGCCCATGGGCGCGCCACCGCGGCGGGCGATGACGCGTCCGAGATCGAGCGCCACATGCTGGTCCATTGCCACATGGGCATCTCGCGTTCTTCGGCCGCCATGACCATGCTGCTGGCCCAGGCCCATCCTGCGGAGCCCGAGAGCACCATCGTGGACCGGATCCGCACCATCCGGCCGGTCGCCTGGCCAAACCTGCGGATGATCGGCTTCGCCGACGAGATCCTCTGCCGCGCCGGCCGGCTCACGGCCGCGGCCGGGACCCTCTATGCCCGCAGCCTCGCGGCGAAACCCGACCTTGCCGAGGTCATGACGCGACTCAACCGAGCCCGCGAGGTCGAACTCGGCCGATCGACCCCGGTCTGAGCGGCGCGGGTCTGAGGAGGATCGGCCATGGCGGCTCTGGCGGCGGTCTGCGGCGTGATGATCGTGCTGTTCGGCCTCGTCACGACGCGTCGGGCGCCGAGCGACGCGCAGTTCGGGATCGAGGTGACGAGTTTCGTCGGCGGCCTCGTGCTCTGCTTCCTCGCGGTCGTGCTGGCCCGCCTCGGCCGCCTCGGCCGGAAGTTCGACGGCCTCTCGGCTCGGAGCGAAAGTCGAGCCGACGCGCGGGACGAGCATCTGCCCGGCTGAGGCGTGCCGCTCGCGCAAGCGCCGATCCTCGACCGCCTTCCTTTCAGTTCGGGACGTCCTTCGGCGCGGCCCCGACCGCCTCGAGCACGGCCGCGGCCGTGACCTCGTCGGTGATCAGCACGGTCGGCCGGCAAAGGCGGATCGCGCCGACGATGGCCTCGACCTTGTCGGGGCCTCCGGAGGTCAGGATCCGATGGGGCGCTGCCCGGATGGTGTCGGCCGGGATCGCCATGACGCGGCTGTTGATCGAATGTTCGACGATCGCGCCGTCGAGGTCGAAGAAGTGGTAGAGCAGGTCTCCGACCGCCCCGGTCGCCATCAGCGATTGCCGATCGGCCTCGGAAAAATAGCCGAACCGGTAGGACGTGCCCTCCGACCCCATGCCGCCGACGCTCATCACGACGGCATCGAGCGACCGGCCGAGCTCAAAGGTCTCGGCCAGGCCGCAGCGCTCGATGAGGGCCTGCTTCGTTTCGATGCTGTCGACCAGGGCCGGAGCCGGGATCAGGAAGCAATCCGCCTGCAGCAGGCGGGAGAACTGCCAGGCGAAATCGGCCGGATTATACTGCCTCACCTTGGCGATGCCGCCCAGCATCGACACCACCGTGAGCCCCGGCAGGGGTTTCTCGTCGATATAGGCCAACGCCGCGATGAGCGTCTTGCCCCAGCCGACGCCGACCTTCATGCCGGGTCGCAGGAAGGCCGACAGATACTGGCCCGTGGCGGCGCCGATGGGCTGCGTGGGATCGGCGGCCGGCGAGGACAGTGGCGCCACCACCGCCTCGGCGATGCCCAAGGCGCGTTCGAGCGCCATTTCGGTCGACGTGAGACCGGCGATGTCGCGGCTCAGCCGGATCCGCACCTCATGCAGCGCCTGCGCGTCCGACAGCAGCCGCACCACCGTGACGCGGCCGATGCCCAGCGCCTCGGCGATGGCGCTCTGCGTCATCTCCTCGACATGGTACATCCAGGCGGCCCGCAATCTGAGGCGCTGCGACCGCCGCCCGCTCTGCGCCGGGCTGGAAAGCTGGTCCCCATGCTGGGTCCTGACGGCTCGTTCGCCGATCGTGTCGTTGGCCATGCCATGCTGTCTAGCCTGCCGGGATACCGGCCACAACGGAGCAGGCCGCGACGGGCCCTGCGCCGCGGGCATCGTCGACCCCGTCGGTTCGTCTGACCGTTGCCGACCGAAGCACGTGCCTCACTCCGTTCGATCCACCTCGATCCGAGGCGCCGCTCGCGACGAACCCTGGCCGGACAGATCGGCTGCGAGGCAGGGAAGCCCTGCCGGGATACGGAACCGGGATGGGCAGCCTCTGTCACATGGTGCGGCCGCAAGGATCATCGCGGCCGGGGGTCGCCCTGGGGAGGAGCAGCCGGCCCGGTCAATGGCTGGTCCGGCCAAGTCGCTTGCGCGTCAGGTACAGGGCGAAATCCATTGCCTCCACGATGGCCCGCTCACCTTCCCGGTCGGCCAGCGAGCGGGCGAGGAGAAGATAGTCCGCCATGAGGTCCTTGCTGACGGAGGTCAAGGTCGAGGGCATGGGCGGTGGCGGGTGGAAGGTGCCGAGAGATCCATGCGCCGCGATTCCGCTTGCGTCGGCCGCGATCTCGGTGATGGACCCTAGAAGGCCCAGGAAGCGATGATCGTCCGGCGCGAAGGACGGAAGCGCGCCGTCGCTGACCCAAATGCTGGCACCACTGCGGTGCAACAAGCGATAGACCATGGCGTAGCCGCTGCGCGCCCGGGCGGCCGCATCCAGGATCTCGTCCACGACGGCACGGTCATCGGCATGGACGGCGCGCAGCCAACCCCGGCCGAGCGCCTCGCCTTCATCGATGCCGGTGAAACCGTACCACTCGAGACTGAGATGGACGACGTCCATCATCTCGTCCTTGACGCAAATCATGGTGACCGCCCTGGCTCGCGCCGCTCCGTCCCGGCCCGAAGGTCGGCCCGCTGCGCCGCGCGGTCCGACCCGTCAGATGTCGCATATCGGCCGCCCCGCCGATCAGGACGAACGGCCGGCCTCGGCTACGGTCCCGGTCTTCGCCAGGTACGCGAGGCCGTCCCCGCTCTCGGTCACGGCCAGGATCAGGTTCAGGATGCGGCGCCTCACCTCGGGGTCGCCGATATGGGTGAAAGCCCGGATCAGGCGGATGTTGTCCTTGGTCAGGAGGTCCGGCCAATCGGTGGCGTCGGTCGCCTGCCGTTCGATCGAATCGAAAAAACTGTGGACCGGCAAGGCGAGCGCATCGGCGATGAGCAGCAGTGTGCTGACCGCGATGCGGTTCTTGCCTTTCTCGTATTTCTGCAATTGCTGGAACGTGATGCCGAGTTCGGCCGCCAGTTTGGACTGGCTCATCCCCGCCTTGACGCGGGCCGCCCGAACACAGGCACCGACGCGCTTGTCGACCTCAGCGGTACGTTTGGAGAGTTGCTCGTTCATGGCCCCTCGACTTGGACGTCGCTGATTCAGCGCCTGATCGGCCGATTCAACAGCGTGTCTATACAAGTCTCAGCCCGGGATGAAAACCACCTTCGGCCATCTCGGTCGATCCGTAGATCCGCGGGTGCGTCGGAAGGCCGAGTCAACCGCAAGCACACCCTCGGCGGTCGGGGTCTCGCCATTGAGGCATGTGCCGAGGTCGATGGCGCGGGTCGCGTGAAGGCCGTTGCTTCGCGGCGCCAGGGCTGCCTACCCGTGGAAGACCTTGTAGAGGATGCCGAACGCGATGATCCAGAGCGCGACGCCCATCCAGCGCATCCGCTTGGCCTCGACTGTGGCGACCTGCTCGATCGAGGATGGGGAGAGGAGCCCTCCATCCTCGGTCGCGGCTTCGAGCGCCAAGACGATCTTTTCGGCCCGCAACACGAGATCGGGCATCCCGAGGGCACCGCGCGCCAGAGCGGTGACGACCGAGACCGCGTCGGAGACCTTTCCGGCCGGGCCGAGGTTGCCCTCGATCCAATTTCGCACGACGGGTTCGGACGTGGCCCACATGTCGAGCTTGGGGTCGAGCGTGCGCGCCACGCCTTCCACCACCACCATGGTTTTCTGCAGCATCACGAGTTCGATGCGGGTCCGCATCTCGAACAGGGCCGTGATCTCGAACAACAGCGTCAGCAGCTTCGCCATCGAGATTTCGTCGGCCCGCCGCGCGTGGATCGGCTCGCCGATGGCCCGGATCGCTTGCGCGAAATCCTCGACCCTGTGCCGGTCCGGCACGTAGCCGGCCTGGAAGTGCACCTCGGCGACCCGCAGATAGTCCCGCGTGATGAAGCCGTAGAGGATCTCGGCCAGGAAGCGCCGCTCCTGGCGACCCAGGCGGCCCATAATGCCGAAATCGACCGCCGTCAGCCGGCCCTCGACGTCGACGAAGAGATTGCCCTGGTGCATGTCGGCGTGAAACAGGCCGTCCCGCATGGCGTGCCGCAGGAACGCCTGGATCACGGTCCGGCCCAGCGCCGGCAGATCGTAGCCCCGCTCCCGCAGGGCCGAGACGTCGGTCAGCGACACGCCGTTCACCCATTCGAGCGTCAGCACGTCCTTGGCCGTCAATGTCCAGTCGATGGCCGGCACATGAAAATCGGGATCCTGGCTCACGTTCTCGCCGAACTCGCTCGCGGCGGCCGCCTCGATCCGGAAATCCATCTCCATGGTGACGGAGCGCGCCAGGGTGTCGACCACCTCGACGAGCTTCAGGCGTTTCGCCTCGGAGGAGAACCGCTCGGCCTTGCGGGCCGCGTAGTAGAGGTCCGACAGATCGCGCTTGAAGCGGCGCTCGACCCCCGGCCGCATGACCTTGACGGCCACCTCGTCGCCGCCGCGTTCGGGCGTCAAGCGCGCCTTGTGGACCTGCGCCACCGAGGCCGCAGCGACGGGCTCCCCGAACTCCGAGAAGGTTTCGGCGATGGGACGTTCGAAGGCCGCCTCGATGATCGACACCGCGACGCCGCGGGGAAATGGCGGCACGCGATCCTGGAGCCCTTCCAGGTCCCGCACTGCCGCAGCCCCCACGAGGTCGGGCCGCGTCGCCAGGAACTGCCCGAGCTTGACGTAGGATGGCCCGAGCTTCCCCATGGCGACGCCGAGCCGGTTCCCCTTGGTGGCCGCGCGCGGCCGGGCGACGAGCCTCGCCAGGGCCAGCGGCGGCCGGGCCGCGACCGGGACGGCCTGCGGGTCGATGCCGGCGAAGACGCCTTCCCGGGCCAGGACATAGCCGGCCCAGGCCAGCCGCCCGATATGCCCCAGACTGGTCAGCACGATGTCAGAGCTTCCAGGCCGAATGGATCGTGACGACCCCGCCGGAGAGGCGCGTGGCCGAAATCCGGCGCAAGCCCGCGTCCGCGATCATGTCCGAGAAGGTCTCGACCCCGGGAAAGCGGCGGATCGACTCCACGAGGTAGCGATAGGGTTCGGCATCGCCCGCCACCATCTTGCCCATGGTCGGGATGACGTTGAAGGAGAAAAGATCGTAGATGCGGTCGAGCCCCGGCACGTCCACGGCCGAGAATTCCAGACACAGGAAATGCCCGCCGCGCTTTAGGACCCGATAGGCCTCGGCCAGGGCCAGGGGGATACGCGGCACGTTGCGGATCCCGAAAGCGATCGTGTAGCAGTCGAACTGCGCGGAGGGCAGCGGCAGCGCCTCGGCATTGCCGGCCACGTAGCGGAACGCGCGCGCGTTCTCGGCCAGCCGGTCGCGCCCGACCCGCAGC
>CAXUCF010000272.1:6329-6596 GCA_964249275.1 uncultured Lichenihabitans sp. | reverse complement strand
CGCCCCCGGAGGGGCAGACGGCCGCGAGCGTGCGGACGTGACGCAGCCTGACTGCGAGGTTGCCCTCCGCATCGATGTCGACGGCGACCCCCGGGATCAGCACGCGGTCGACGTAACCCTTGAGGATGGCCGGGAAGCCGTAGTTCCAGACCGGATGGACCAGGACCAGGGCTTCGGCCGCCTGCAGGCGCCGCGCGTGATCGTCGACGAGCCGCCGATTGGCGGCCGTGTCGTGGTAGTCGAGCCGTTCCTGGCGCGACCTCACGG
>CAXUCF010000272.1:0-6319 GCA_964249275.1 uncultured Lichenihabitans sp. | reverse complement strand
GTAGTGCCGCCGCCCGTGCTCCGACAGCACGGGGTCGAAGTTCTCGGCATAGAGGTCGCAGTCGTCGACGGCGTGGCCGCCCGCCCGGAGCGTCTCGACCACGGCCGCGTGCAAGGCCGCCACGAAACTCGTCTCCACCGGATGGGCGTAGAGCACCAGGATCCGCATGGGGTCGCTCAGGCCCTTGCCGGGCCGTCCGGCGCTGCGGCAAGCGACGGGAACAGGAAGGTCTTGCCGGACGAGAAGTCGAAATCCGGGTCGTCCCAGGCCACCATCTTGCCGGGGTTGAGCAGGCCGGCGGGATCGGCTTCGCGCTTGAAGGCGAGTTGGGCCGCGTCGGTCTGCTTCATGCCGCCTTCCTCCAGCGTGTAGCGGTGGGGGTTGAAGATCGGCGCGCCCATGTCCTCGTGGATCCGCACGATCTCGTCGAGCCGCTGCTCGGTCGTGAACCGCACCAGCGGCAGGCCGAAGCAGGTGACGGCCCCGTCGAGCCGCACGAATTCGAGGTGGCCCATCACCTCGTCGCCGAAGCGGTCGTGCATCTCGCGCACGAGGCGAAGCTGGTCCGGGAAGGGGTAGAGCACCTGGAGATAGGTGATGGCCGGATCGACCCTGATGGCCCGCAGCGTGGTGTGGTTCCAGCTGAGTTCGTAATTGGGCGGCAGGCCCTCGCGGGCCTCGGGCGTCACGCTTGCGCCGTCGAACAGCACCTCGGCACCGCCGAACCGGCGCGTGAACAGCCGCAGGGCATCGAGCCCATGGGCCGCCACCGTCACGAGCACGATGCTGCTTCCCGCCGGCACCAGGCTCCGGTGCCGCAGGAAGTAGAGGTGCGGCACGGGCGCCGCGATCGGCGTGACCAGTTTGGTCAGGATGCCGTCCTGCCGGCCCAGCGCATCGCCGAAGGCAGCGGCGCGGTCGAAGCCGTCGAAGCCCAGGATGAGGTCGACCCAGTCGTAGGCCGGGGCCAGCGGCACCTCGACCTCCACGATGACGCCGTTGGTGCCGTAGGCATGGGCCACCTTGGGCAGGTCCTCGCCCGTGAGCCTCAGCAGGCGCGGGCTCGCCTCCAGGGTCGCGACCGTGACGGACAGGATGTTGCCGAGGTCGCGCAGGCTGCCCCAATGGATGGATCCGACCCCGCTCGAGCCGCCCGCGATGAAGCCGCCGATCGAGGCCGTGTTGTAGGTCGACGGGTGCATCCTGAGTTCCTGGGCCGAGACGGCGCGCGTGTGCCGGTCGATGTCGGCCATGACGGCCCCGGGCGCGCACCTGAGGCGCCCGGGCGTCACCTCATGGATGTCGGTCATCTCGGCGAGGTTCAGGATGATGCCGCCGTCGAGCGGCATGGCCTGCCCATAATTGCCGGTCCCCGACCCGCGCGGCGTGACCGGGATGCCGAGCGCGAAAGCCGCGGCCAGCACGGCGCAGACCTCCCCGGCCGAGCGGGGGGTCACCACGGCCTCGGCGACGAGATGGTCGAGCTGGCGCTTCAGCACCGGCGAATACCAGAAGAAGTCGCGGCTCTTCTGCTTCACGAGCGCCGGATGGGTCTCGACCTTGATGCCGTCGGGCAACCGCGCCCGGAGGCCATCGATGTCGTGCCGGCGCGTGGCGGCCTGCCGCTCTGCATGCGGCTCGGCGCCCGTCACGGCCGCAGACCCCGCAGGTGATCGAGTTCGGCATAGGACGGCACGTCGCCGGAGATCGGCCGGCCGGCCCGCACCACCGTGCGGTCGCCCTGGGGCCGCGCCATCCACTCGGAGAGGCTGCGGGCCGCGAACAGGATGAAATCCGCCGGCCCGCCGACCCGCAGCACGCCGCGCTCGGGGCTGCGCATCAATGCGGCGGGCGTCCGGGCTACGGTCGCGGCCCAATCGCCGAAGGGGTGATCGAGGTGCAGGATCCGCGTCCCCTCGCGCCAGACTTCCGCCATGTCGAGATCCCCGTAGGCGTAGAAGGGATCGCGGGTGTTGTCGCTCGCCACCATCACGGGCACGCCCGCCCGGTGGAGCTCCTTGAAGGCCGTGACGCCACGCCACCGCGGCGTCATCCGCCCGGCCGTCTCGCCGAGTCCGCGGTCCTGCAGATACATGTTGCACATGGGCAGGGACACGACGGCGATGCCGGCCCGGGCGACAAGCTCGATGGTGCGGTCGCGCTCGGCCTCCGGCATCACGGCGAGCGAGCAGCAATGACCCGCCAGGATCCGGCCCTCGAATCCGAACCGCAGTGCCGTTTCGGCGATCAGCGCGAGGGTGTTTGCGGTCAGATCGCCGGTCTCGTCGGCGTGGAAATCAAGGTCCCAACCGCGCTCGGAGGCGGTCCGGAAGATGCGGTCGAGCCCCGGCCCCAGCGCCGGACAGGGGAACGTGACCGCACCGAGCAGGCCGCCGAAGGCTTCGACCATGTCGACCACGGCGGCGAAATTCGCGTCGTCGAGCGCGAGGTCGATCGAGTAGAGCGGCGAAGCCTGGAGGTCGATGCGGTCGCGCCACAGGTCGCGGATCTCGGCCAAGACCGGCCAGGAGATGCGGGTCTGCGGCCCGACGCTGTCGATGTGGGTGCGGATGGCGGCCGTGCCGTGGGCATAGGCGCAGCGCAGCGCGAAATCCATGCGGGTGCGGACATCCGCGGCCGTCCAGTTGGCGGCACGGTCGGCCGCCACGGCCGCCAGCGCACCCGGGAAGGTGCCGTCCGGGTTGGGCGTGCGGGGCCCGCTGTGGCCCTTGTCGAGATGGGTATGAGCATCGACGAAACAGGGCAGCACCACGGCCCCGCCGGCCGCCACGAAGGGCATGTCGCCTGGGCCACCCGCACCGGCCGGCGAACCGGCCGCACCGGCCGGCACCACGGCTGCGATGCGGCTCCCCTCGACCACGATGTCGACGTCCGCGAGACCCTCGGGGCCGGGACGCGCTGGCGTTCCGTCGAGGAGGGCCGCCGGCACACGGGCACCCCGGATGGCCCAGCGCCCGACGCCGTGCGGGATGGCGAGGCGCATCACTGCCCCCGCTGGCGGACGCTGTCGTGCCAGCGGTGGAGCATGACGTGGGTCAGCACGGTGAACGCCATATAGATCAAGATGCCAGCGAAGGAGATCAGCGCCAGTGCGGCGAACATGCGCGGGATGTTGAGCCGGAAGCCGGCCTCGACGATACGGAACGCGAGCCCCGAGCCCTTGCCGGCCGAACCTGCCGCGATTTCGGCCACGATCGCGCCGATCAAGGCGAGGCCGCCGCCGATGCGCAGGCCGCCGAGGAAATAAGGCATCGCGGCCGGCAGGCGCAGGTAGAGGAACTGCTGCCAGCGCGTGGCCCCATAGAGTTCCAACAGCTCGATCAGACCGTGGTCGGCCGAGGCGAGGCCGAGCGTGGTGTTGGACAGGATCGGGAAGAATGCCACCAGGAAGGCGCAGACCAGCACGGCCGTTGCGGGTTCGAGGTAGATCAGCAGCAGCGGCGCGATCGACACCACCGGCGTCACCTGCATGACCACGGCAAAGGGAAAGAAACTGCGCTCGATCCACTTCGACTGCGCGAACAGCACCGCCAGGGCCACGCTGCCGACCGTCGCCAGGGCCAGCGCCGTCACCGTGACGCGCAGCGTGACGAGCAGCGATCCCGACAGGATCGGCCAGTCCTTGACCAGCGTGGCGCCGATCACGCTCGGGGCCGGCAGGATGTAGGGCGGGATCTCGTCGATCCGCACCACGGCTTCCCAGCCGGCCAGCGCCAGCGCGAAGATCGCGACCGGCAGCACAACCTCGAGCCCGTGTCGCGGCAGCACCCGGTTCCAGGCCCGGCGCTGTGCCGCTGCCGAGGGGCCGTCGGCCGGCGGGGAGAAACTGTCGACAGGCTCGAGGGCGCTCACAAATGGTCCTCCTCGGCCATGGCGCCGTGCAGCGCCTGCGAGGCCCGCCGGCAGGTCTCGGTATAGAGCGGCGTCGAGCGGAAGTCCTCGGTCCGCCGCTGAGGGGCCGGCACCCCGATGGTCTCCACGATGCGCCCCGGCCGCGACGCCATCACGACGATGCGGCTCGACAGGTAGACGCTCTCATAGACCGAATGGGTGACGAAGACGATCGTCGTGCCGAGTTCGGCCTTGAGGGCCACGAGGTCGTCGTTGAGCCGGAAGCGCGTGATCTCGTCGAGCGCCGCGAAGGGCTCGTCCATCAGGAGGAGCCTCGGCTTCAGCACCAGGGCGCGCGCGATCGACACCCGCATCTTCATGCCGCCCGAGAGTTCGCGCGGGTAGGCCGTCATGAACTTCGACAGGCCCACGCGGGCCAACGCCTCCTTGATGCGCGGGGCCGCGGCACGGCGCGACAGCTTGCGGAGACGCAGCGGCAGGAACACGTTGTCGAACACCGTGGCCCAGGGCATCAGGGTCGGCTCCTGGAACACGAAGCCGACCTCCGGCTGCCCACCCGTCCAGGCGACCGTGCCGGTAGTGGGCTCGGCGAGCCCCGCGAGGATGCGCAGCGCCGTCGACTTGCCGCAGCCCGACGGCCCGATCAGCGACAGGAACTCGCCTTCCGCCACGTCGAGGTCGAGCCGGCTCAGCGCCGTGGTGCCGTTCTCGAAGGACTTCGACACGCCGCGGAGCACGACGAGGCAGCGCGGGGCATCGTGCGGGTCGCCGTCCCGCGCCACCGTGGCGGTCGCACCCGGCATCATGGCGTCGCGCACGGGCATTCGCCCTTCGCCGTCAACCCTGCCCCACCAAGGCGAGGGCAGCGACGTCGTCGTGCCGGTCGAGCGAAGTGATGGCGGTCGCCATGTCGGTCCTCCTGCGCGGGTTCAGTTCTTGGGAGCCAGGTCGAGGCCCACCTTCTTGTTCACGAACTGCAGCGTGTAGGTCTGCTTGTAATCGAGATCGTTGGAGACGACGCCCGCCTTGGCCATCTTGTCGAAGAAATCCTTCTGGTGCTGGTCCGTCATGGCGCCGATGCCGAGCGTCTTGGTCTCCCCGGAATCGACGATGCCATATTGCTTCATCTTGTCGATCGAATAGGCGAGCTGCTCGTCGGAGATGTCGGGGTTGTCCTTCTTGATGGCGGCGTTGGCCTTGGCGTTGTCGCCGTAGAGATAGTTGTACCAGCCGATCATCGAGGCGTCGATGAAGCGCTGCACGAGATCGGGATGCTGCTTCACCGTGTCGAGCCGGGCCTCGATCAGCGTCGCATAGGTGCTGAAACCGTAGTCGGCCAGAAGGAACACGTTGGGCTTGAAGCCGCCCTGCTTCTCGACCTCGTAGGGCTCGGCCGTGAGGAAGCCCTGCTGGGCGGATGTCTTGTCGGCGATGAAGGGCGCGGCATTGAACGTATAGGGCTTCACCTTGTCCTCGGAGAAGCCGTAGGCCTGCTCCATCCAGCGGTAGAAAGACGACAGCGCGTCCTTGGAGACGAAGATGGGCGCCGTTTTCAACTGCTCGAACTTGTCGAGCCCGACGCCCGGATGCGACATCACGACCTGCGGGTCCTTCTGCATCACGGACGCGACCGCCACGATGGGCACGTGCTGTTCCAGGGCCGAATAGCTCTGGATCATGTCGTCGCCCATATAGAAATCGATCTTGCCGGCCGGCAGCAGGATCAGGTTGTTGGCCTGCGGCCCGCCCGGCAGGATAGTGACGTCGAGGCCGTATTTGGCATAGGTGCCGTCCACGATCGCCTGATAGAAGCCGCCGTGCTCGGCCTCGGCCAGCCAATTGGTGCCGAACGTCACCTTGTCGGCCGCCCCGGCCGCGGCGGGTGCCAAGGCCGCCAGGGTCGCGACGACATATCCAATACCGATCGAACTGTGCATGCGGCGACCTCCCTCGATTAGTCGGGTGAGGTTTAGCAAGGGCCGTGCCTGCTTGTAAGGGCCGTGCCTGCTTGTGAAGGCGTGGCGTGCCTTGCCGCGGCAGCCCGTGCCCACCCGGCAAGCGCGGGAATGCCTGTTTCCGCGCCAGTCGAGCGTCGCTCGCCGAGCGACCCATGGCAGTCGCGTGAACGCATCAGCGGCCCGGTGACTGGTTCGGCTCGCGCGATGACGGACGGCCGCGAACAGGGGTGCTCATGCTTCGTCCGGTGGCCGCGCCGTTCGGCTGGAATCCGTTGACACGGCCCCGCCGCATCCGTAAAACTTGGGCTTGGTAGGAGGGGCGGCATTGCCGCCTTCAGGCGTTTCCGCTTTCGATCCACGGATCGCCGCTGCCGCAACCAGTGGGTCACACTGCACAAGAAGACGGCCGTCCCCCGGGGCAGAGCCGGTTCGAACACGAGGTCCAACAAGATGTTCGCAGTTATCAAGACCGGCGGTAAGCAGTACAA
>CAXUCF010000271.1:0-6680 GCA_964249275.1 uncultured Lichenihabitans sp. | reverse complement strand
TCAGGCGGGCCTGGAGGCCGGGCTGCACGTCGCCCATCTCGCCCTCGATCTCGGCCCGCGGCGTCAGCGCTGCCACGGAATCCACCACCAGCACGTCGATGGCGCCCGAGCGCACCAGCGTGTCGGTGATCTCCAAGGCCTGCTCGCCCGTGTCGGGCTGCGAGATCAGGAGGTCGTCGAGGTTGACGCCGAGCTTGCGGGCGTAGACGGGGTCGAGCGCGTGTTCGGCGTCCACAAAGGCGCAGACGCCGCCGTTCTTCTGGGCTTCGGCGATCACGTGCAGCGTCAGCGTGGTCTTGCCGGACGATTCCGGCCCATAGATTTCGACCACCCGGCCGCGCGGCAGGCCGCCGACGCCGAGCGCGATGTCGAGGCCGAGCGACCCGGTCGAGACCGTCTCGATCTCGACGGCCTTCTGGTTCTTACCGAGCCGCATGATCGAACCCTTGCCGAAGGCCCTTTCGATCTGCGAGAGCGCTGCGTCGAGCGCCTTGGTCTTGTCCACGGAAGTCCCTTCCACCAGGCGGAGATTGGCTTGGCTCACGGCGTCACATCCTTCTGACACGGGCGGAACCGCCCTGCAACAGAGGTCAATGTACTCGTTTTGTTCTCATCCGCAAGAGGCTGGGCCGTTAGTACGGGTGAATTTCTTCAACATGCACCAGCGTGACGGTCCGATCGGCGTTGATGGTGAAAATGACGTAGAGCGGTGCGATGTTGCCCAAGCGATCGGTCATGGCATATCGGAAGCTGAGCGTGTCGTTCTCAACTTTTGGAAATCCGAAGGGGTTTCTGCGAAGTCCATCCACGATGGTTTCGAGAACGATGTCGATCGCCCGATAACCGCCGATCCGCTCCACGCAATGGTCGAAATCTTTACTGTAGATGATTGTTCGATCCATGGCTCAGAGCGTTGTCCACCCCTTCAAGCGCATCAGATCGGAGAAGTGCTTTACTTCGTTGGTGGACATTTTCCGATCGGACAGGAACGCAGCTTCATAAGGGATCGGATCCAGATATTCGCGGCTTTTCCAAGCGACTCCATGGGAAAGGTCGCTGGAGTGAGTGGCCGACTTTTTCCAATAAAACGAGATCGCCTCGTCGAGATAGGCGATGTCGTTTGGGCTGAAATCCTTCAGACTCGCAGTGATGAGGGCCGTCGGGCGATCCTCGACGTAGCCTCCGGCCAGTGACAGACGTTCGAGCTGTAGCAGGCCTTCTGCTTGCAGTTGGGCGAGGACCAAAGGCATTTCCAAGGGGGCCGGGCCTGCGGTAAGCTTCTGGTAGGTGCGGCCCGTTACCGGCATTCTCCTGTCGGCAAACGACTTGAAGTCAGCGCGCCAGAGAATCTTGTTGAGCTTAACTTTTCCGAACCGTTCGGCATTCTTGGATGCCTCGCAGACATAGAGAGTTGCCTCCCGGAGGCGGTTCAAACCGCCTGGCAGGTCTATACTGAACGAAAGAGAAGAGCGCTGATCCACGGTGCCATCATAATCGGCGATGTCGGTTTGGGCGAGCCTTTTAGCTCATTTGCCAACACACCCGCTAGACCGGAACCGAAAAAAGGCCGCCCGGAGGCGGCCTTCGACATCGCGGAACCGTCGCGGGTCTGCGTCAGCGCGAATAGAACTCGATCACGAGGTTCGGTTCCATGTGGACCGGGTAGGGGACCTCGGTGAGCCCCGGCACCCGGGTCATGGTGGCGGCCTTCTTGGAGGAGTCGTGCTCGAAATAATCCGGCACGTCGCGCTCGGCGAGCTGCCCGGCCTCGATCACGATGGCGAGTTCGCGCGAGGCTTCCTTCACCTCGATCCTGTCGCCGACCTTGACCAGATAGGATGCGATGTTGACCCGCTTGCCGTTGATGCGGATATGGCCGTGGTTCACGAACTGCCGGGCCGCGAAGATGGTGGCCACGAACTTGCAGCGGTACACGACCATGTCGAGGCGGCGCTCGAGCAGGCCGACGAGGTTCTGCGAGGAGTCACCCTTGAGGCGGATCGCTTCGGCATAATATTTCCGGAACTGCTTCTCGGAAATATTGCCGTAGTAACCCTTCATCTTCTGCTTGGCCTTGAGCTGCGTGCCGAAATCGGTCGGCTTGCCCTTGCGTCGCTGGCCGTGCTGGCCTGGGCCGTATTCGCGGCGGTTGACCGGGCTCTTCGGGCGGCCCCAGATGTTCTGGCCGAGCCGGCGGTCGATCTTGTACTTGGATTGCAAGCGCTTGGTCATCGCGTCCTCTGTTCACAAGGTGAGGAACGCGCCCTCCTTTGCCGGGTCTCGCGATCCAGCCGACAGGCAGCTCACCGAAAGGACTGGGAACGGCCGCGGGTGCGTCGCCCGGGCCCTTGCGGCTCCAGGCAGAAGTCACCCCGCGAGCGAGGCTCGCGTGGATGAGACGGGCTGGTTAGCTCCTGGGTCCTCGGGTGTCAAATCGGTCGCGGTGCCGTCGATCCGAGAAGGAGCGCCGCCCGAGTCGGCCCCGCTTGCGGTCGCCGGACGGCGTTAACCTCCTTTTGTGCGCTGCGGCAGGAACCCAGCCACCCACCCCCGCATTGCAACTCATGTGATCGCCAGGGCCACTCGGCACGCGGAGCACACCCATGTTACGGTGGATTTTAGCATTACTCGCGCTCTGCGTGGGCTCTGCCGTCCTCGGCTTCGGCAAGGTCGTCCCGTTGCCCGACGGCTCGGCGAGCGTGTGCCTGGCGATTTTCGCCCTTTCGGCCACACTCCTCATCGGGTCCTTCGAGGCCTACGAAACCCAGGCGATCCGCGCCGAGCGCGACGACCGCTGAGGGCACCCATGAAAATAAACGCTTCTGAATCCGCCGCACTTGACGAGGTAAGAGGGTAACGAATCGAAGCGGTTATTTTCATGGGAACCCTGATCCGGGGCCTCGCGTCGCGGCCCAGACTTTGCGGAAGACGTTGGGGATGGGCTCCCGGCCCAACTGCTCAGCCGTCACCCACCGGTAACCTGCAAGCAGCGGGCTACCGGTCGACACGCCCGTATAGACGTCGAGCTGCAACGCAAAATGTGTGAACACGTGCCCGACACTGCCGGTCGGACGCAGAGCAGCGTCGCAGGCCCTCGCGAAAGCGTCCGGATCCGGGGCGTCGGGCCCCCATTCCGAACCGAAGAACTCCGTCATGCCGCCGAGCAACCCCCTGGATGGCCGCGTCCGCACCAGCACGGCGCCGTCCGGCCGCTCCACGACCGCCATGGCGCCGAAGCGCTGCGGCGTGGCTTTCTTGGGCAGCTTCCTCGGGTAGAGCGCCTGGGTGCCGGCTCGGCGCGCGGCGCAGGGGCTGGCGACCGGGCAGATCGCGCAGGCGGGCGATCGCGGCGTGCAGAGCGTCGCGCCGAAATCCATGGTGGCCTGCGCGAAATCGCCGGGGCGGTCGCCGGGCACCAGGGCCGCCACCAGCCGGCGGATCTCGGGGCGGGCTGCCGGCAACGGCGTCTCCAGGGCGTGGAGACGCGCCATGACCCGTTCGACATTGCCGTCCACCACGGTCGCGACCCTCCCGAAGGCGATCGACGCCACTGCGGCGGCCGTGTAGTCGCCGATGCCCGGCAGGGTGCGCAGTTCCGCCTCGGTGCTCGGAAAGCGGCCGCCGTGGCGCTCGACGACCGCGGCCGCGCAATCATGCAGGTTCCGGGCGCGGGCGTAATAGCCGAGGCCGGCCCACTCCTTGAGGACCTCCTCGCGTGGGGCCGCGGCCAGCGCCGCCACGTCGGGCCACAGGGCGAGGAAGCGCGCGTAAAACCCTTTCACAGCCGCCACGGTGGTCTGCTGCAACATCACCTCGGACAGCCATACCGCGTAGGGGTCGGGTCCCGGGCCTCCCCGGGTGCGCCACGGCAGGTCGCGCCGGTGGCGGTCGTACCACCCGAGCAGGGCGGCCGTGATGGCAGGCGACGCGGTCATGGGGTGGTGGTAGGGTCCTGCCGAGGGACCCGTCTGCTAGCAGGACTTCGGGTCGCGAGGAAGCGCCGGCGCATGAGCGGCACGGGCCGGGGGAAAAACTGGAGCCGGCCGTTGGCCGATTGGGTCGACGGCTGCATCGCGCCGGCGCTGGCCCGCTACGGCTTCGGCGAGGCCGACATCATCACGGGCTGGGCCGACATCGCCGGATCGCGCGTGGCCTCCTTAGCGGAACCCGTGCAGATCAAATGGCCGCGGAAAGCCGCGGCGGATCCGGCCGGTCGGGCGGGCGGACGCCCGCCGGCCACGCTGGTGGTGCGGGTGGAAGGCGCGTTCGCGCTCGAACTGCAGCATCTGGCGCCGATGCTGATCGAGCGCATCAACGCCCATCTCGGCTGGCGCTGCATCGGCAGGATCGTGCTCCGCCAAGCTCCGCTCCAGGGCAGGCCCGTGCCGATCACCCCCCCTCCGCCGCCTGCGCCCGGCGCCGTCGCCCAGGCCCGCGATCTCACGGGCGGCATCGAGGACGATCTTCTGCGCGGAGCGCTGGTGCGGCTCGGTGCGCGTGCCCTGGGAGCGCGCTAGTTGCCGCGGAGCGTCCGCTGGCATGAGGATTTCCACGCCGCCCATTCTGCCCTAAGCATTCAGTCGAGGCGAGCCGTGCCGTTCGGGTTCGTCGCATGGCAAGAGAGGTTCACATGCCGGGTTCCGCCCCCACCGATCGCCGATCGTTCCTGAGGACCGCCGCAGCCGCCGGCCTCGTGGCGGCCGGCGCTCTGCCGTCCTCGGGTCCAGCCCTGGCCCAGGCCGCAACGGCATCGGTCCCGACCGGCGAGCTCATGGCCGAGCCCACGCTGCCGGACGTCTGGCTCGGTGCCAAGGACGCGCCCGTCACCATGGTCGAATATGCGTCGATGACCTGCACGCATTGCGCGGCCTTCCACCAGGAGACCTGGCCGACGCTGAGGTCGAAATATATCGACGCCGGCAAGGTGCGCTTCGTGCTGCGCGAGTTTCCGCTCGATCCTCTGGCCACGGCCGGCTTCATGCTGGCCCGCTGCGCCGGCCCGGACAAGCGCAACGCCATCGTCGACCTCCTGTTCACGCAGCAGAAGAACTGGGCCTTCGTGCCGAAACCGGTCGAAGCGCTGGAGAGCACGGTGAAGCAGGCCGGCATCACGCATGATGCCTTCGAGGCCTGCCTCAAGGACCAGAAGCTCTACGATCAGGTCAATCAGGAGCGCGACAAGGCGGGCCAGCAGTTCAAGGTCGACGCGACGCCGACCTTCTTCATCAACGGCGTCAGGCACTCCGGTGAACTGACCGTGCCGGAACTCGACAAGATCCTGGCGCCGCTCGTCAAGAGCTGACGACCGCCCTGTTCAGGGCCGAGGTGGCCGGGACAAGCCCGGCCATGACAGGCGTCGGGGGTCATCCAGTGTCATGGCCGGGCCTGTCCCGGCCACCCCGATCGGGTGCCGGCCCCGCCCCGCGATGCGGCGGCGCATGATCCCCGTTACGCGCCGCGTCATCGCTCGCCCGGCGGGTAGTCGGTCGCGAGCGCCGTTTGGCGCCGGCTTTCGATTTCGGCCAGCGTGTCCTTGAGTTTCCTGGTCACGGCGTCGTGGCCCCATTCACCGAGCACGAGGTGGAGGGGCGGGTTCGTCTCCTCGGTCAGCGCCATCATGGCCTCGCCGGCCCGCACGGGGTCGCCGGCCTGGGTCCCGCTATTGGTCGAGGTCGAGGCGAGCCGGGCCGCCACCGTCCCGGCATAGTCGGGGATCAGGCTCCTCGTCTGCTTCAGGGAGCGCCCGGCCCAGTCGGTGCGGAACGGCCCGGGCTCGACGCAGGTGACCTTGATGCCGAGCGGCGCCACCTCCTTGGCGAGCGAATCCGAGAAACCCTCGACGGCGTGTTTGGAGGCCGCATAATAGCCCGAGCCCGCGAAGCCGCAGAAGCCCGCCACCGACGTGATGTTGATGATGTGGCCGCGGCGGTGCTCGCGCATGCCGGGCAGCACGGCGCGCGTCATGGCGAAGAGGCCGAACACGTTGGCCTCGAACTGCGCCCGGATCTCCGCGGCGACGCCCTCCTCGATCGAGGACTGGTAGCCGTAGCCGGCATTGTTGACCAGCACGTCGATCCGGCCAAAGGCCTTCTCGGCCGCCCCGACTCCGGCGGCGATGTCGTCGTCGTCGATCACGTCGAGTGCGAGGGCGAGTGCCCGACCGTCGCGCCCCGCCGCGAGGTCGTCGACGCGGGCCTTGTCGCGTGCCGTGACGACGGCGCGCCAGCCCCTGTCGAGCACGAGCCTGGCCAGGGCGCGGCCGAACCCGGTGGAGCAGCCGGTGATGAACCACACCGGCGTCTGATCGGACGTCATCTGCATCTATCCCTTATTTCATGACTTACCGGTCCACCGTGGCCATCTGGCGGGCGCCGTAGCGCGGACCCGCGACCGATCCGGGTGGCAGGGCGGCGTCGAGGTCCCGGACCTCGGCCGGGTCGAGGGCGATCGACACGGCCGCGACGTTCTCCTCGAGGAAGCTGCGCCGCTTGGTGCCCGGAATGGGCACGACGTCGGGGCCCTTGGCCAGCAGCCAGGCCAGCGCAATCTGGCCGGGCTTGACGCCCTTGCGGCGCGCGATGGCCTCGACGCTCGCGGCCGCCTTCGTGTTGGCGTCGTAGTTCGCGCCCTGGTAGCGCGGGTCGGTGCGGCGGTAATCGTCGGCCGGATAATCCTCGGCC
>CAXUCF010000270.1:0-6682 GCA_964249275.1 uncultured Lichenihabitans sp. | reverse complement strand
GTGCCAGCCCTCTTGTGTCTCGAATTCCGCCGTTCCGGTGCCGCCATAATCGGGTTCCTCGCTCGACCAGAGGACCGCCCAGCGCTTGCGGCGGGGCGGCGCCACGAGGGGCTCGGCGAAGCTCCTGCGATTGAGGTCGCGGCCGAAATTGACGATGAGCAGGCGGTCGTCGCCGGCCCGTTCGAAGAAGCGCACCGCGAAGGCATCGGGCCCCAGAATGGCGCCGTCGGCGGCGGGACGATGGTGCGACGAGAAGGCGCGATCGGTCCGGCGCAGCGCCAGCAGGTCGCGGTGCATCGCCACGATCGCGGCGTTGTTCTCGGCCTCCCGCCAGTCGAGCTTGCAGCGAGCGAAGGTTTCCTCGGCTTCGGGATCGACCAGTTGCTTCTGCCCGGAGCACGTCGCGAGGCTCGGGAAATTGGCCATGTAGTCGTGCCGGCCCTTGCGCACGAGCGCGGCGAGCTCCGGCCTGTGGTCGGCGAAGTAGAGGAACGGCGCCGAGGCCCAGAACTCCTGCCCCTGGAACAGCATGGGCGTGCCGGGCATCAGCAGCGACAACGCCGTGAGGGCGCGGGCCCGCGCCGGGCTGGTGAGCTGGTGGAGCCTGAGGCCGCGGGCCGAGTTGGCAACCTGATCGTGGTTCTGGATGAAGGTCACGAAGGCGTCGGGCCTGAGATCGAGCGCCAGCATTCCGCGCGGCTCGCCCGAGGACGCGTAGGTCTGACCCTGGAACAGGTAGCCGTATTTCGCGGCCGAGATGAACTCCTGCGGCGTGCCGTCGAAGTCCCGGTAATAGAACTCGTTGCGGCCCGTCGCCGCCACCATGGCGGTGTGGTGGAAGTCGTCGTTCCAGACGCCGTCGAGGCCATACCCGCCTTGCGAGGCCGGCCGGACGAGGTCGGAATTCTGCGGCTCGTTCTCGGCGATCAGGATGATGTCGCGCGAACCCGCGGCCGCGCGAGCCGCCCGGCCGAGCGCCGCGATCACGTTGTCGTCTGAAGCATCGTAGATGTTCTGCGTGGCGTCGAGGCGCAGGCCGTCGAAATGGAACTCCTCGATCCAGTAGGCGGCGTTGCCGATCACGAGGTCCCGCATGCCCTGGGCATTGAGGCCGTCGTAGTTCAGGGCCTCGCCCCAATCGGTCGTGTGCCGGTCGGTGAAATAATCGGCGGAGAAGCTTTTGAGGACATTCCCGTCCGGCCCGATGTGGTTGTAGACGACATCGAGAATGACCCCGAGCCCCAGGCCATGCGCGGCATCGACGAAGCTCCTGAGGTCGTCCGGCGTGCCGTAGAGATGGGTGGGCGCATAAAGGTCGACCCCGTCGTAGCCCCAGCCGAAGCGACCGGGAAACTCGTTGACCGGCATCATGTTGACGACCGTGATGCCGACCTCCTTCAGGAAGGGCAGTTTCACCGCCGCGGCCGCCCAGGTTCCCTCCGGCGTGAAGGTGCCGACATGCATCTCGTAGAGGACCTGGCCCACGATGGTGAGACCGCGCCAGCCGCCGTCCGTCCACGAAAAGGCCGAGGGGTCGACCACCTGCGAGGCGCCCATCGGGCGGTCGGGCTGCGAGCGGGACGCCGGGTCCGGATATAGGATGGCGTCGTCGCCGAGACGGTAATGGTAGCGGGCTCTGGCTTCCACGCCGGGCACCAGGGCCGAAAAATAGCCGCCCGGCTCCGCCGCGAGCGCCTGCTCGCCGCCATCCAGCACCACCGCCACCCTGGCGTGCCCCGGCGCCCACACCCGGAACGAGACGCCGCCGTGCAGAAGCTCGGCCCCCATGGGATGGCGCCGTGATGATGGCCTCGTCGTCATGCGCCGATCCTTGCCGGTTGAAGCCTGGGCGCGGCTGGACGAAACGGTGTTCCGGCCCGCGCGAGCCCTGGAGAACGATCCGGGCGTCGCGGAGTTCATTGCGAGGCGGGAGCCGGGAGGCGCGGCGCCCGCTATGGAGGGCGCCCCGTTGGGATGTGGGACAGGAAGCTCCATATCCTGCAACGCAGTGCCGGAGGATCGTCCGGCACGAGGCCGCGAGGAGCCACCATGTATCCAGGGACCCTGCTGTTCATCGATGGCGTGTGGCGCGAGGGCGCGGGCCGCCGCACCATGGACGTGCTCAACCCCGCCACGGGCGACACCATCGGCCAGGTCGCCCATGCCGGGATCGCCGACCTCGACGAGGCGCTCGCGGCCGCCGCCAAGGGGTTCCGCGCCTGGCGGAAGGTCTCGGCCTTCGAACGCGGCAAGGTCCTGCGCCGGGCCGCCGACCTCCTGCGCCAGCGCGCCGACGCCGTCGCCGAGATCATGACGCAGGAACAGGGCAAGCCGGTCGCCGAAGCCAGGATGGAAATCCTGATGTCGGCCGACATCCTCGACTGGTCCGCCGAGGAGGCGCGGCGCACCTACGGCCGGCTGATCCCGGCCCGCAGCCCCGGCGTGACCCAGTCGGTGACGCGGGAGCCGGTCGGCCCCGTGGCGGCCTTCACGCCCTGGAACTTCCCGGTCAGTCAGGTGGCCCGCAAGGTCGCGGCCGCACTCTCGGTCGGCTGCTCCATGATCCTCAAAGCGCCTGAGGAAACGCCGGCCTCGCCGGCCGAACTGGTCCGTGCGCTCGCCGATGCGGGGCTGCCGGCCGGGGTGTTGAACCTCGTCTACGGGACGCCCGCCGAAATCTCCGACTATCTGGTCCCTCATCCGACGATCCGGAAGGTCTCGTTCACGGGCTCGGTGCCGGTCGGCAAGCATCTGGCGGCGCTCGCCGGCCGCCACATGAAACGCGCCACGATGGAACTCGGCGGCCACGCCCCCGCCATGGTCTTCGCCGACGCCGATATCGCGGCCGCGAGCGCCACCCTGGCGGGATCGAAGTTCCGCAATGCCGGCCAGGTCTGCGTGTCGCCGACGCGGTTCCTGGTCCAGGAACAGGTGATGGACGAGTTCGTGGAGCGTTTCGTCGCGCATTCGCGCGCCGTCAAGGTCGGCGACGGACGCGACCCCGACACTCGCATGGGGCCGCTCGTCAATGCGCGGCGCCAGGGCGCCGTGGAGGAATTGGTGGCCGAGGCCGCGCAACGGGGCGCCAAGGTGGCGACCGGGGGCAATCGCATCGGCAACAAGGGCAGTTTCTACGAGCCCACCGTGCTGACGGACGTCGACCGCGGCATGCGGATCATGAACGAGGAGCCTTTCGGCCCGGTGGCGATGGTCCTGCCGTTCAGGGACCTCGACGAGGTCATGGCCGAAGCCAACCGCCTGCCCTACGGGCTGGCGGCCTATGCGTTCTCGCGCTCGGCCGGAACCGTCGCGGCGCTGTCGGAGGGCGTCGAGACCGGCATGATGACGGTGAACCACCTCGGCCTCGCCCTGCCCGAGACGCCGTTCGGCGGCGTCAAGGACAGCGGCTACGGATCGGAAGGTGGGCCGGAGGCGCTCGAAGCCTACCTCACGACCAAGTTCGTGACCCACGCCGTATAGCTCACGGCCGGCCTGATCGGCGCCTTTCTGTCCGGCGTCATCACGGGAGCACTGGCCGGTCACGCGGCTCGGAGCCTCAGCGGAGTGATGAGTAAGTTCACGGCGACGTCGATCCGGAGGGCTGAAGAAGGACCCCACGTGATGCCGTCAATCTGTCATAAACCGTGGAGCGTCGTCCCCGCCGCTGTCGCACGAGACTTTGCCCGTGGTGAAAACATATCGCGAACCGCAGCGGGACATCGAGGTCGTCCATGAGACCGATGTGCTCGTGGTGGGCTCCGGTCCGGGTGGCTTGTCGGCCGCGCTCGCGGCGGCGCGGGCCGGCGTCGCGGTTACCCTGGTCGAACGCTTCGGCTGTTTCGGCGGCAACATCACGGCCGTGGGCGTCGAGGGCTTCGCCTGGTATCGGCATGAGGGAACCATCGAGGCCGGCGGGATCGGACGCGAGTTCGAGGATCGTGCCAAGAGCATGGGGGCCGCCGCTCCCGAGAGCCAGTCGCTCAGCTACGAACTCGATTCCGAAGGCTTCAAGCTGGTGGCCGACAGGCTGGTCGAAGAGGCCGGCGTGCGCCCCATGCTGCACCGCCTGTTCGTCGCTCCGATCATGGAGGGCGACGCGATCTGCGGTATCGTCACCGAGTCCAAAGCCGGTCGCGAGGCCATCCGGGCCAAGCGCGTGATCGACGCGACCGGTGATGCGGACGTGGCGTATCGCGCCGGCGCACCCACCCTGAAAACGCAGGTCGAGCACATGCAGGCCGCCTCGGTGATCTTCCACCTCGCCGGGGTCGACAAGCGCGCCTTCCTGCAGGGAGTGCACGTCGACCCGCAGACCTATGGGAGCTGGTCGACCGGGGGATGGCAGATCGAGACCTCCGGCAAGGAGGACGCCATGTTTTCTCCTTTCCTGGCAAAACCATTCAGTCAGGCGATCCGTGATGGCGTGATCCCGAAGCACTTGAACACGATCGGGGGCACCTGGGGTGCCGTTCACGAGACGGGCGAGCTGACCTACATGAACCTCGTCCATCTCTCCGGATGCGACGGGACGGATCCCGACAGCATGACCCGCTGCGAGATCGAGGGCCGTCGGCAGGCGATGCTCGCGATCGAAGCGCTCCGCCGCTACACGCCGGGCTGCACGGCCGCCCGCCTCAGGAATTTCGGGATGACGATCGGCATCCGCGACACCCGCAAGATCGACGCCGTCTACAACCTGACCGAAACGGACGTTCGCCAGGAGGCCCGCTTCGACGATTCGATCGGGATCTACCCCGAGTTCATCGATGGTTACGGGATCCTGGTCCTTCCGACGACGGGCCGCTACATGCACATTCCGTTCAGGTCCCTTCTGCCGCAAGCTGTGGAGAACCTGCTGGTCGCAGGACGTGCCGTCGGCGGCGACCGGATCGCCCATGCGGCCACGCGGAACATGGCGTGTTGCGCCGTGACCGGTCAGGGCGCAGGCGTCGCGGCCGCTCTGTCTGTCAGGTTCGGTCAGAGTCTGCGCAGGATCGCCCGCCCTGACCTACAGGCGGAGTTGGCCCGTCAAGACGTCCGAGTACAATAGCCCGCGCCGCTCACGCTTTACTCCCGCCCGGCGAGCCGATAGCCTCCGGCGACATCATGGCCCCGGTGACCGTCGCTGGTTTCACGGGGCCTTTTCACGTTCGAGGACACGGTAGAGCGATGGCCAACGTGGTCGTGGTCGGCGCCCAATGGGGCGACGAGGGCAAGGGCAAGATCGTCGACTGGCTGTCCACCGAGGCCGACGTCGTGGTTCGGTTTCAGGGGGGCCACAATGCCGGCCATACGCTCGTGATCGGCGGCGTGGTCTATAAGTTGGCGCTCCTGCCCTCCGGCATCGTCCGGCCCGGTAAACTGTCCGTGATCGGCAACGGCGTGGTGCTGGATCCCTGGCACCTCGCGAAGGAGATCGAAACGTTGCGCGGCCAGGGTGTCGCGGTGTCGCCCGACAACCTCAAAGTCGCCGAAAACGCCACGCTGATCCTTCCGTTGCATCGGGAACTCGATGCTCATCGCGAGACCGCGGCGGGCAACGTGGGCGCTATCGGCACCACCAAGCGCGGCATCGGCCCGGCCTATGAGGACAAGGCCGGACGGCGCGCCATCCGGGTGAGCGACCTCGCCGAACCCGATGCCCTCGAGCGCAAGATCGGCCGCCTGCTGGCACATCACGACCCACTACGCCGCGGCCTCGGACTAGCGGCCGTTTCGGGGGCCGACATCAAGGCCGAACTCGAGGCCATCGCGCCTGTCGTGCTGCCCTACATGGCCTCCGCCTCCACCATCCTGGATGCGGCACGGCGCGGCGGCAGGCGCATCCTGTTCGAGGGCGCGCAGGGCGCGATGCTCGACGTCGACCACGGCACCTATCCGTTCGTCACCTCGTCCAACACCGTGTCGGGCGCAGCCGCGACCGGCTCGGGACTCGGCCCGGGTGCCATCGGCTACGTGCTCGGCATCGTGAAGGCCTATACGACGCGGGTCGGCAGCGGCCCTTTCCCGACCGAACTCCACGATGCGACCGGGCAACTCATCGGCGACAAGGGCCGCGAGTACGGCGTCAACACCGGACGGCGGCGGCGCTGCGGCTGGTTCGACGCCGTGCTGGTGCGCCACGCCGTGCGTACCGGCGGCATCACGGGCCTGGCCCTGACCAAGCTCGACATCCTGGACGGCTTCCCCGAGATCAGGATCTGCACCGGCTATCGGCTCGATGGCCGGGAGATCGACCGCCTGCCCGCGAGCCAGGCCGCGCAGGACCGGGTGGAACCCATCTACCAGAACTTCGAGGGCTGGGCGGGCACGACGGCGGGAGCGCGCTCCTGGGCCGACCTCCCGGCCCAGGCCATCAAATACGTGCGCTACATCGAGGAACTCGTCGGCGCGCCGGTGTCGCTGCTGTCGACCAGCCCGGAGCGGGACGACACGATCCTGGTCCAGAATCCCTTCCAGGACTAGGCGCCCGCCTGACCGTCGCTGAGCGGCGTCTTCCGGGCGACACGCCGCTGCGCCACGGGTGGGGAGAGCCGCCGAGCCCCAGTTGACGGCCCCGGTTTTGGATGGTCTGAACGCGCCATGGCCGAATATTATCCGCTACTCGACCGTGCCGTTTCCGGCCTGACGGACCCGAGCGTCGATGCCCGCCGGTCGATCTACGAGCGTGCCCGCACGGCGC
>CAXUCF010000269.1:0-6697 GCA_964249275.1 uncultured Lichenihabitans sp. | reverse complement strand
CCGTCCTCCTTTCCAGGGCTTACCCTGACGCAAGTTGGGCCCACGCGCGGCGCCAGTTCTTCGAACTGGCCGACATCGAGGCGGTGGCGCGCCAGCGGGCTCAGAAGATGGCGGTGATCGCGCCCTTGGCGCTCGAGGCGGTGCGGCGCAGGGACGAGTTGTTCGCCATCGAGCGCGAAGTGAGCGGCCGGCCCGCGGCCGAGCGGCTGGCGGCGCGGCAAGGGCGCTCAGCCCCGATCGTGGCGGCTCTGAAGGAGTGGATGCGCGCCGAGCGGGTCCGCCTGCCGCGTGCCGCCCCGGTGGCCAAGGCGATGAACTACATGCTGGAGCGCTGGCCGTCCTTCGCCTGCTTTCTCGACGACGGCCGCGTGTGCATGACGAACAATTCTTCGGAACGGGCGCTGCGCGGCCTGGCCCTCGGCAGAAAGGCCTGGCTGTTCGCCGGCTCCAACCGCGGCGGCCGGCGGGCGGCGTTCTTCAACGGCCTGATCGTGACGGCGAAGCTCAACGACGTCGACCCGCAGGCCTGGCTGGCCGACGTGCTCGGCCGCATCGCGTCCCACCCGGCCCGGCGCCTGGGCGAGCTGCTACCGTGGAACTGGCAGCCGATCCCAGCCGCCGCAGTGGATCTCGGCGCCGCTGCCTGACCCGGCCAGCGCATACAGCCATTACGCCTTGTTGCAAGCCGCAACCGCCATTTCCGCGGCCCTCGGCGCAGGGGTACTGCAAGCCCCCAAGGGAATCCCTCTCAAACACGGTCTGAAACGACTTGGCATTTCTGACAATATGATCCTCCTCAAAGGTTCGGCATTCTTACCCGGTCCAATCGCGCCGAGGGAAAGGGACGAGTGCACTTTACGTCATCACAAACGAGAACTGTCATCTCTACTGCGACGCCATGGAGCAGCATCACCGCCCGTGGCATGACATATTCGCCGGCGAGCGCCACTGGCTTGGCCTGGAGCGGCCTGGTTTTAGTCCACCCTCTACACCGAGCACCTTTTCCTTCTTTATGCGAAATGGCAGATCTACTTACAAACTCCTATTCCACACACGGGGTTGCGTATGCACGGCTCCTCCGAATTGATGGACAATCTGCACAGAGCGCAGAGCGTGAATCACGTCATCTCTCTCCTTACTAATTTCGCTCGTCGATTAAATGGCACATATTTTGCATATTGTGATATATATTTGAATAGTTGTTTCACGCTGTCAAACTATCCCGAAGATTATCGTGCAATTTACGAATTTGTGTCGACCAGCGGAGAACTTCGGCATTTTGATCAAGTCAATAACGCCATTGATCCATTAATTCATTCGAGTGAGTTACTCTCCGAAGTTAATCATATTGGCTGTATTAAATTCACAGAACACCGAAGAAATGATACCTTCGATGGCGCGCTATTCATGGTTCCGTTGGGTGTCGACCGGTCGGGCGTCCTCACCCTATCGGGTCAAAAATGTGTCGACGACCTCCGCAGACCGCAGGATCAGGTCGAGGCGGCAGCGATCATAGCCATTCTTCATGCCAAGGTCCTCTACGCACACAAACAGCATAGAAGCTCCCTCGACGGCCGCCTTACCCCCCGGCAGGCCGAGTGCATGAGTTGGGCCGCGGACGGTAAGACGGCTTCTGAGACGGCAACGATCCTCTGCATTTCCGAAAGCTCCGTCATCTTCCACCTCAAGCAAGCCCGGAAGCGGTTGAACGCCGTTAACCTGCCCCAGGCGGTCCGCTTCTTCGTCGAAAGCGGGCTGTTGGGGGGCGGGCTGTCATCGACGTTTGACCTGGGCTCGATCGAAAGCAGAAGCGCAAACCTGGTTGCCTGAAAAAAGGTCGTTCGACAGCGTCCAAAACAGGATACGTCCCGCGTCGTCTATCTCGACAAACATGTCGGCTTGCCTCCCCACCAGATATGCTTCGATGAAGCCGTAGTGCCTCGTACCAGATACGGGAAGGCTCAGGCGCTCGATATGATCACCGATCAATTGTTTGCAGGCTCTCAGAGTTTTCCGTATCTGATCGAGGCTGTTCAGGTCGGCCACCTCGGGCGAGAGCGCGTCCCGAATGCGTTCCGCGTCACCATCGTTGTACGCTTTCATAATGAGCTGGGACGTATTGAATACGGCGTCCGGGCCGACCATCCCGGCCGCGCACGGGGTCGCGAGAATGAGCAGGGCTGCCACGCAGGCCTGCAACCAACGCGTCTGGCGTCCCGCCAGGACGACGCGTTTACCTAATTGCCGTTCCATGCCAATCCGACTCCGTCGACCTCGCTACCGATCCCAGCTGCATCAAGGGATGAAGCCCGGCAGGGCGGCCAGCATGGTCTCCTGAACTGCCGCTCCCGCGGACCGCCCCGGGTTCAACGGCATCTCCTGAAAGCGGACGAACACCACCCGACGACCGCCGCGATCCGCCCAACCCACGAACCAGCCCTGGGTGACCCCATTGCGCGGCTTCGACACCCCAGTCCGCGGTATGACTGAGCCGGTCTTGCCGTGGACCAGCCAGCCGTCCGCCGCTTCGGCTTGAGGCACAATCCGCTCGGTCTGAAGCACGGCGTCCTCGGACACGGGCAGGCGATGGTCGACCATGCGAACGAGAAACTGGGCCTGCTCGTCGGGTGAGATCTGCAGCGAGGACCCGAGCCAAGCCTGAGTTAGGCCGTTCGACAAGCCGGGATCGCCTGAAACGTCGGCGTTGCCGTAACCTAGTCGCGACACGAACGCAGACAGTCGCTGCATCCCGAGCTTGGCCGTGAGATACCGCGAATACCAAACGATTGAGTCCCGCTGCCAGATGGTCGGGTCGACACGTTTCTGGTCCCGCTTGAGGGCCCTGGTGCCGGGCACGAAGTCGACCGCAGGGTTGTGATTGTCGCGCAGAAGCCCCGAATCAAAGCCGATCAAAGCGAGAGCGACCTTAAACGTGGAAGCCGGGCTGAAGCGCTCGGCACAGTCCCCCTCTCGGTACAGGATCGCGTCCAAGCGCGGATCCGCGATGATCGTGCATTTAGCGCCCGGCTCGGCCGCCTCCGCTCCCGAGGCCCCGAGGAGCGCCGCGAGAAGGACTGCGCCCCATCCTGCTAGCGTGCTTCCACCGCTCGCGCGAGCCGCTGCGGAAACCGGAGCCGTCCCGGCTCGAGCCAGCCGGGCATCGCCCTTTCGTACCACGCTTCCAAGGCAGGAGGTCAGATCTCTGTGACTCATGTCGAATTACTGTTCCCGGAGGTCTCGCCACCGATGGCGGATGTCCGTGCTCTGAAGTCTTCCACGAGCTCAAGGCGTACGTGACCGTAATCGATTTAGATAGTTAGATCCGGGCGAAATCTTGGCCCTGGCACTCCTGGGAGTCGGGCAAAGGCCTATCAAAAATGGCAAGTTGCGGCGCGGTCGGTGCGATGGCTTATCCTCCGTCGCGTGCTCTCCGGCTAAGGCGCATCCGACTATCGCCATTTCACCGAAGCTCGGCCGAGCGCGCCGACCGCTGTTTCAAGCAGATCGTGACCAAGTGGGCGCCTTTGGTCTCGCCGTCCACTGAGCGCGCGGCACCTGCCTGCACGGGTCGAATTGTGCCGAAGGCGGCCCGCCCCGCTGTCGATGTAACCTCAGCGGCCGCGAGGCGTGGCGAGGAGGAAATTGAACATGTCGGGCCAAGCCTCTTCTATCATCGACCGGTTTGAGGTCGTTTGCCGGCAACGCGCCGAGGAGCCGGCCGTCCTTGCCCCGGGCATGGCGTGGAGCTACGGCGACCTGCGCGCGCGATCCATTCAGTTCACGGCCGCGCTTGTCGAACGGCGTGGCCTCGCGAGCGAGCCGGTTGCCCTGCTATTTAGGCACGGCGCGGAGATGATCGCGGCGATCATGGGTACGCTGGGCGCGGGCAAGCTTTACGTGCCTCTGATCCCCGACTGGCCTTTGGACCGGCTGCGCGACATCGTCGCTGAAAGTGGCTGCGCGACCGTCCTGGCTGAGCCCGACTGTGCCGCGCTTGCGCAGCGCCTCGGTTGCGCAACTGTCATCGACAACTACGGAGGCGAGCACACGACTCGGTCAGAGTTCCTCAAGCGCCCGGCCGATGCCGTGACCTACGTCCTTTACACCTCTGGCAGCACCGGAAGGCCGAAGGGCGTGTTCCAGACTGACGAAAACGTACTGCACCATACTGACGTCTACGCGGCATCCGTTGGGCTCCATCCGGGCGACCGTATGACCCTGTTCCCGGCCTACAGCTTTGACGCGTCCGTGATGGACATTTTCGGGACGCTGATGAGCGGAGCGACGCTATGCGTTTGGGACGTGCGCCGGCATGGCCTCTTGGGGCTGCGGGACTGGCTCACGCGCAACAGGATAACGGTGTGGCATTCGACGCCCAGCCTGCTGCGCGTCGCCTTTCCGACCTTCGCGGAGCCAGCGGACCTCAGCTGGATCGTCCTCGGGGGCGAGGTAGCGACGGGGCGCGACGTCGGATTGGCCGTCTCCTTCGGGGGCCCGAGGTGCCGCGTCCTGAACGGGCTGGGGCCGACGGAATGCACCGTCGCGCTCCAGTACGTCGCCGACCTCGCCTCTGACTGCGCGGCACCGAGCCTGCCGGTCGGACGCGCTGTGGACGGCGTGGAGGTGTCGCTGAACGACCCTGACGGGCGGCCGTCGCCCACGTCGGGCGAGATCGTCATCCGCAGCCGCTACCTAGCGCTGGGCTACTGGCGCCGTCCAGACCTCACGAGCCAGAAGTTCCGTCAATGCCCGTCGGATCCGGCCATGCGGATTTACTGCTCGGGAGACCTCGCGCGCCGCCGGGCGGACGGCTGCCTCGAGGCGGCCGGGCGCATTGACGATCAGGTCAAAATCAATGGACAGCGTATCAATCTCCTCGACGTCCAGGCGGCGGTGTCGCAGCACCCGAACGTTGACATGGCCGCCGTGCGAGTGAAGGTTTCGGAGCGCACCGGCCGTCACGAGATCGTAGCCTACATCGTGTTCTCGGATGCCAGCTCCGGCGACAGCGGCGCTCTCCGCCTATTCCTGTCGACTCGTCTGCCGACTCACATGGTGCCGTCCCGCTTCGTTAGCCTGGAGGCACTTCCCTTGCTGCACAACGGGAAGGTAGACCTTGCGGCCCTCCCATCCGAGGGTGGAGCGGACAATCGCCGCCCGCATCGGGCGCCGACGACGCCGCTCGAGAAAACGATTGCCCAACTGTGGGCCGAGGTCCTGTGCCAAGGAGGTCTCGGCCTCGACGACGACTTCTTCTCCGTCGGGGGCGACTCGTTGCAGGGCACTCTGGTCCTATCCCGGGTGCGCTCCCTCCTAAGAGTTGACATCGGTCTGCGGGACCTCTTCGTCAATCCGACGATCGGAGGCCTTGCCGCGAGTATAGCGCTCGCGGCCCGTAAGAATGAGACTCCCGACCGGCGCGAAGCACGGTGATGGCGGTCGGCTTGCACGGGGATATGCGAACTGCGATGCGCGCCTTGAGAGGCGGACAGGCATGATCCGCGCTCCCTGTCTGCTCCACGCTTTCCGAAGCCGTATTTTGGGCCGCCACCCTTTGTTCGAACCGATGCGATATCCCGACTTCGCGCAGGTTTGGGCGACCGGCTTCGTGTCGAGCGTCGGGAGCGCATGCCAGGTCGTGGGAGCGACCTGGCTCATGGTTTCGCTCGGCTCAAGCGACGGGGAGGTCGCTATGACACAAGCGGCCGCGACCTTGCCCATTGTGCTACTTTCGGTTGTTTCGGGAATCCTGGCCGATAAGTGGGACGCCCGTCTCGTCATGCTGGTATCGCAGCTGATCTCTCTGACGGGGGCGGTCGCGCTGCTGATTATCGTTCAGGTCCACGGCGCGTCATCGCCGATCATCCTCGGTTTGACCTTCGTCATTGGCTGCGGCGTCGCCCTGTTTCAGCCAGCTTGGCAGGGCGCCGTGGTCCATCAAGTGCCTCGCTCGCAGCTGTCGGCCGCGGTCGCCCTGGACAGTTTGTCCTTGAACCTCGCGCGGGCGGTCGGCCCCGCCATCGGTGGATATCTCGTGCTGGTCGGCGGCCCGTCCGCGGCCCTTCTGGCCAACAGCTTGTCATATTTTGGCTTGCTGGCGGTGCTTTCGCGCCGGCCGCCTTCTGGCGGAACTGCCCGGCGGAGACCGGCGCCCGGGGCAGCGTTCGGCGGATACATGGGCGAGGTGGGCACGGTCGCCCCATCCCGTTCGGGGCACCTGCGGGTATTCGTCGGCGCGATCGGGGACACGCTGACATCCACGCGCGGCAACGCCGCCCTGCGATCGATCCTGACCCGCAGCTTCGTCTTCGGGCTGCTCGGCAGCTCGGTCTGGGCGCTAACGCCCGTCGTGGCCAAGCAGCAGGTCGACGGCACCTCCGCGACCTACGGCTGGTTCCTGGCGGCCTTCGGTGTTGGCGCTGTGTTCGGAGCCTACGCAGGGGCTGGGTGGCGGGCACGTTTCCGGCACGGCGCCACCGTGCGCGCCTGCACCCTGTGCATGCCAGTCGGCCTCTTCGTCCTCGCACTCAGCCCCTGGCCCCTGCTGAGCGCGGCCTCGCTTGCCGTCACGGGTGCATCCTGGGTCGGTGCCGTGTCGACGCTCAATGTGGCCGTACAGGGGCAATCGCCTCGGGGCATTGCTGGGCGAAACATCGCCCTATTCCACACGATCATCGTGGGGGGGCTGAGCTTGGGC
>CAXUCF010000268.1:0-6703 GCA_964249275.1 uncultured Lichenihabitans sp. | reverse complement strand
GCTTCTGGCGCCGAACAGGGTAGGGCGCTCGCGCCCGACCTGCGGGTGAACGCGTGGTGCCGCTCGCTGCGCGGGCTGGATCGCGTGGTGGTCGACAACGTGCGCTTCGACAATGAGGCGGCGACAGTGCGGCGCATGGGTGGGGTCCGATGACGCGGGTTGCGCCGACGCTACCGTGCCCGCCGCGGCCGGGTAACGAGGCCGATGGCGAATGCCGCGACGGCGAGAGCCAAGCGCTTCACCGTGGCCTGCTGTCCCGGGCGAGGCGTTCAGAGGCGGGGCGAGGCGGCTTTCAGGGCAGCGTGCCGGCTCGCGCCGAGAACATCGTCCTCTTCAGCGCGAAGTAGATCACGAACGTCAGGGCGAATACAACCACGACGTTGATGATGCCGGTCAGCTCCGAGGTTGGCTGCTGCAGCATCACGGCGAAGTACGAGATGACCGCGCTCAGCACGGTCGCAATCGCGATGTCGATCATTGGCTATTCCCAGGGTACGTCAGGACGTCGTCCGGTCAAACCGGAGCGCGGTCCTCCAACGTCGCCGATCTATCGGCGGTCTGACCCTGCTGCAGTCGGCCGCGGGGCGGGCGGCACGCCGGGGTGATCTACTTCCGTCCGCGCTTCTTCGGCGCCGGCTTGGCGTGCGGCAGCTCGGGGTCGACCGGCTCCTTCAGCGCCCCGGCATCCGGCTCCCGGCTGGGCGCCGGAGCGTCGGCCTGTCTCGACCGCTTCGGCTTCGGATGGCCCTCGGGTTCGATGTTCACGAACTTGATCGCCATCAGCTCACCGCTCTGATGCCCATCGACCGCGAGTCGCATGAGAGCACGAAACCATGGCGATCACTCATATGTCGTGGTGCCGTTCGGTCGCACCGAGGACGGCAACCTCGTGCCGCTGGAGCCGGCAGAGGCGCCCAACTCTGAAAGCGCGAGGCGAAGGGCATTAGCCGTGGCGGCGAAGCATGGCGGCGCCATTGCGTTTAGCCGCACGGGCCACCCGAACACGGGCGACTTCGACGAGGCCGTGATCCTCGGCACCTACGGCGAGGTCGACCGCGGGATACTGGGGGAGTGAGCGCCCAGGAAGGGCAGTTGCCGAACGCTCAGGAAGATGTGGCTTGCACCCGTTTCTGTACGGGAAACTGTGCGGACCACCTGGTGCAGCGGTGGTAAACCGCTGAAATGTTTGGTCGGAGTGATAGGATTCGAACCTACGACCCCCTCGTCCCGAACGAGGTGCGCTACCAGACTGCGCTACACTCCGACACTGCCGGCGGAAGGCAGCCTCCGGTGCCGAGGCTTATAGCGGGCCTGGTGGGTCGTCGCAAGCTGATCTTGACCGCGAGGCAGGGTCGTCGCTCGAAGACGTCCGCCCTCGCGACACGCGGGCAACGGTGCCCCGCGCGCAGGCTCTCCCGGTCACGCCGCCCTTGTCGCCACCCAGATCACCTGTCGGGCCCCGCGCCTGCCGTTGGCCCGGACGATCGAGGCCGCGACCGCGAAGCCCGTCCGGCGCAGCCGCAGCGTGAAGGCTTTGTCGGGCGCCGAGGACCAGACGGCCAGCGCACCTCCCGGCAGCAGCGCCGCCCGGGCTCTGCCGAGGCCGGCGACGTCATAGAGCGCGTCGTTGCCCCGGCGGGTCAGGCCGTCCGGGCCGTTGTCGACGTCGAGCAGGATGGCGTCGTAGCGGGCCTCGGCATTGCGGATGAGACGCCCCACGTCGCCGTCGTGGATCAGCACGCGCGGGTCGTCGAGGCTGCCCCGATGGACTTCGGCCAGAGCCCCGCGCCCCCAGGCCACCACGGCCGGCACCAGTTCGGCCACCGTGACGGCCGCATCGGGGCCCAGCATGGCCAGCGCGGCCCGCAGCGTGAAGCCCATGCCGAGGCCGCCGATCAGCACGCGCGGCGCCGGCATGTCGCCGAGCCCGGCGCAGCCGAGCCGCGCCAGCGCCTCCTCGGAGCCCCCGGTCCGGCTGCTCATCAGGTCCGTGCCGTCGAGCCGGATGACGTGGTCGGTGCCGCGTCGCATGAGGCGCAGCAGGCCGTCCCCGCCGGGAATGCGGGCCGTGTCGAGCAGTTCCCAGGGCACCATGGCGGCTCTCCGTGCCGGGCGGACCGATGCGCAGGCAAGCCACCGTGCCGCGCTTGGCATCCGGGGCCGAAGCGATCATCTGTGACGCGACGCTTTCCTCGGGGACACGCCTTGCTGCTGATTGCCTTCGTCGCCGCCACCCTGGCCTGGGCGGGGCTCACGCTTTATCTGTCGACCCGGCAGACCGCCCATGTCGTGGCCCACCGGGACGCCGTACCGGCCGACTTCGCCGGCAGCGTATCGCCCGAGGACCACCGCAAGGCGGCCGACTACACCGTCGCACGGGAGAAGCTGTCCAGGATCGAGACGCTGCTTGGCGCGGCGGCGACGCTCGGCTGGGCGCTCGGCGGCATCGGCCTGCTGTACGGCGCCCTCGGGGCCGTGCTGCCGGCCTCGCTCGGGCGGGGCGTGGCCTTCCTGGTCGCGACCGCGGTGGTCGGCACGCTCCTCGACCTGCCGGTGGTGGCCTACAAGAAGTTCGTGTTGGAAACGCGGTTCGGCTTCAACCGTACGACGCCCCGGACCTTCGTGCTCGACCTCCTGCGGCGCTGGGCCATCTCGGCCGTCGTCGCGGTCCCGCTGCTCTACGCGGCGCTCTGGGCGATGCGGACCTTCACGGGGCTGTGGTGGCTTTGGGCCTGGATGGTGGCGGTGGTTATCATGGTCTTGGCGCCCGCTGTCTTCGTGCGGCTGATCGCGCCGCGCTTCAACACGTTCACGCCGCTTGAGGACGGTCCCCTGCGGGCCGGCATCGAGCGACTGCTGCAAGGCGCCGGGTTCCGGTCGTCGGGCCTTTTCACCATGGATGCGTCGCGCCGCACCGCACATGGCAATGCCTATTTCATCGGCTTCGGCCGCGCCAAGCGCATCGTGTTGTTCGATACGCTGATGGCCAAGAGCGCGCCCGACGAGATCGAGGCCGTGATCGCCCATGAACTCGGCCACTTCCGTCACCGGCACATCTGGTTCGGGCTCGCCCAGGGCGCGCTGATCAGCTTCGTGGGGCTCGCGGCCTTCGGCTGGCTCTGCAAGCAGCCCTGGCTGCTCCCGGCCTTCGGTGTCGACCAGGGGGACGATGCGGTGCGCCTGTTCGTCTGCCTGCTGCTGGCCTCGGTCGTGAGCCCACTGCTGGCGCCCCTGACCAACTGGATCTCGCGCCGCAACGAGTTCCAGGCCGACGATTATGCGCGCCGGACTGTCGGGGCCGCGCCGCTGATCAGCGCACTCACGGGCCTCACCCGCGACAATGCTTCGACCCTGACGCCCGACCCCCTCTATGCTCTGGCGCATTATTCGCACCCCCCGGTGCCGATCCGCGTGCGTCACCTGCGCGACGGGAGGGCCGGCTGATCGCAGCAAGTCCTCGGCCTGGCTTTTCAGGTCCACACCCCCCGACGGCGTCCTTTTGGACGGCGGCGAGGTCGGCCAGGGCCAGCATGGCGGTGGTGATGTGGCGATGCCAGCCCGTCCAGGAGCAGACTTCGTATTGGTCGAGCCCGACTTCGCCCTTGCCCTGCTCGAACAGGCTCTCGATGGACCAGCGCGTCCCGGCGATCCTCACCAACTGATCCAGGGTCGCCGCCTCGGGCGCATGGGTGAGGTAGAAGATCGGATCGCTCGGTTCGGCGATGGAGCGGCGCACCAGCAGGCCGCAGTGGAGGCCCCCGGCGCCGCCGGTATGGGGTCGGTAAGCGCAGTCGTACATGCGAAGCCCCCTTGGCACCCTCGCCCGCGCTGAGGCGCTGCCAGTCCGCCTCGCCTAGGCCCTCGATCCAGTCCGCGACCTGCCGCATGCCGAGCCGCCGTACATATGGCACGATACCCAGAGTGCATTGGATTCATAGCCGTTCTCATGCGTCAATGATGCTACTAAGGGGGCGTCATACTCGGAGACCATTCGATGTCCGCCTCCCGTAGAATCACCATTGCTTGCTTGTCTATCGCTTCGATATCCGTTGTAGGAGTGTCGCCTGCGTTTGCAGCTCGCACCTATCTGGAAAACCGCAACGCTGGATCTGCCCTCTATCAAGTGTCGCCGGCTATGATGCACGCTATCGATGTGATTGTGGCTGAGAAGATGAAGATGATGCGACGTCACCGCTGAGGTATCGATCTGTCCGGAAGACCCAGTGGCTGGTGCAGCATGAACTTCGACACCAGCCGCCAGCCCATAAGGTCGACCCTCCGCCCGTCATCTCGCAAGGCGGTCTCCGCCCGACGCGTACAGCTGATCGCACCATCGTCGTTGCGAGCGGAGCGAAGCGATCCAGAACGGTGGCAAGATGAGGCCGCCGCCGCGAGATCCCGCAGCTCGAGCGAAGCCTTCGTAGAGGTCGGCCCATTCAGGGTTCGTATCCTCGATCAAGGCCAGTTTCCTCTGACGCGCGACGTGAAGCCGGGCGGCCCGGATGTGCCATGTTCATAGACCCGGCGCGGCAGGCTGGACCTCACGCCCGTGTAGAGGGTGCCGTTGCGGGCGCTGGCCGTCCTGGGTTGCTGCGCTGCGCGCGCAATGACGGCGGGGTCTTTCGCGCCAGGGTCAGAACGTCTCGACCCAGGGCCGCAGTTCGACCTCGAGCGACCAGGCATCGCGCGGTTGTTCGAGGATGCCCAGATAGGTCGCGGCGATGCTGTCGGGCGAGAGCGTGCTGTCGGGCCTCTCGGTTGGATCCGGGCGGGTGGCACTGCGCACTGCCCCGTCGATCACGACATGAGCCACGTGGATGCCCTTCGGCCCCAGTTCGCGGGCGGCGCTCTGCGCCAATCCCCGGAGCGCGAACTTGCCCATCGCGAAGGCGGCCGACCGGGGATAGCCCTTGACGCTGGCCGAGGCGCCGGTGAGCAGGATCGCTCCCTTGCCCCTGGGCACCATGCGGCGCGCAGCCTGCTGGACAACCAGAAAGGCGCCGAAGGCCGACACCGCGATGACCTTGCGGACCAGTTCGAGATCGAGTTCCGTCAGGGGGCCGGGCGCCCTGAGGCTCGGGTTGTAGACCACGACGTCGGGCTCGCCCAGCCCCGCATCCACCTCGTCGAAAAGGCGGGCCACGCCGGCCGGGTCGGACGCGTCCGCTGAGAAGGCCGTGGCCCCGGTCTCGGCCCTGAGGGCGTCCAGCTTTCCGGCGTTGCGGGCCACGAGGCCGACGCGAAGCCCGGCACCCGTCAGGGCACGGGCCAGCGACGCGCTGATGCCCGCGCCCGCGCCGACGATCAGCGCGGTGCTATAGGGAAGGTGAGCCATGGTGCTTCCTCGTCGGTCGATCGGACCCGCGGCAGCATCGGCGGACGCGGGATCCGAGCCCGGCTCAAGGATGCGACTGCGCCGCGGCTTTGTCGAGCAACTGCGTGACGGAGTCGACGCACACCTTCATGGATTCGTCGTCCGGGCATTTCACGTCGATGTCGAGGCTGGGGGCGTGGATGCGCAGGCGCGCGCCCTTGCCGTCCGGCATGGGGCCCTGCGGCCGGGGACGGCGGCGCGGCGGAGGTGAAGGCATGTCGTCTTCGGCGGTACCACTGGCCATGGCGCCGTCGTCGATCGGCCCGGGCTGGGCAGCCGGCTGGGGCGGGTCGCCTGTCGCGCCGAGTTGCTGGCCGTGTCGTCCAGGCCTGACGATGTAGAACCCGTTCGGCGTCTCGATGATCTCGCCTTCCGGCGGGCCGCTCTGCCCTGCGCCAGGCACCGCCGCGGCACCATCGGGTCCACCCTGACCCGGCAAGATCCGAACCTGCGGGCCAATATTCATTGGACCGCCTGTCCCGGAACCTGTCCCGCCCGCGGCCTGCGAGGCAGGTGATTGCGGGGCTGTCGCCTGCGGAACCGGGGCCTTGGGCTGTGCGGGGCTCGATGTCTGGGCCATGGCCACGCTGCCCAACAGGCTCAGGCATACCCCTCCTACCATGCTCCTCATCGTCGCTCCTCCATTCCGGCCGGGCTCCCGGACCTCTGCTCGCGGCAGCCCGGCACCGACCCGGGCCCTCGACGCGCGGTGTCCTGTGATGGTTCCGCCACGAAGCCTCGCCCGGTGGCCCGCGTAGGGCTTCCGGCGCCCCGTGCTAGGCTGGCGCGGCAGAGGCCGGCGGGGCGCCGAACAGGTCGGCGCGGTGCGGGTTGAGGCGCCGCAGGTCGCCGCGCCGGATCGTGAACCCGTGCCGGTCGAAGAATTCCAGGATCTGGATCGCCACCTTGCGGCCGTTCTCGACGCGGTCGCGGAACTGCGCGGCCGTGAACTCGCCCGGGCCGCCGCGCGACAGTTCGGCCACGATGCCGGCCATCTCGGCCACGGTGTCGCGCGTGAAGAAATGGTCGGGCGCCACCTGGTCGATGCGCCCCGAGCGGGCCACGAGGCGACACAGGCGGCGCACCTCCGTTTCGGCCACGCCGAGCGCGCCCGCAAGGTCGCGCACGCGCGGCGGCCGAAACCGCTCCTCGCGCCCGGCGAGATGCGGTGCGACGCGGGTCCACAGCGCCTCGTCGGCGGCGCTGAGCTGCGCGACATGGCCGGGCAGCCTGACCCAGGATCCCTCCGTCGCGATGCCGCCTGCCGCCACCAGCCGGGCCAGGGCGGCCAGGAACAGAGGCCGCGGCCGCCGCGGGGGCAGCCTGGGG
>CAXUCF010000267.1:6208-6728 GCA_964249275.1 uncultured Lichenihabitans sp. | reverse complement strand
GGTCTCGGCCGAGTAGGGTGGGAGCGGCGGGCGGTTGTTCATGACGATGGCCTCCGTCGATGGTCGATGCCGCAGTCGGCATCAGGGCGCCAGAATCCTCACATCAATCCTCGCGGTTCGATGCCGTCGCGGCGGCATCGGGCAGGATGGGCCGACCGATCGCATCGGCGAGACGACTCATGTGCTGCAGCCGGAGCGTCATCGGACGCTCCACGCAGCGGTACAGCAGCAAGGCGCCCAGCACCGCGCCGAGGCTGGCGAGAACGACATAGGCCGAGAGCGGCAGCGAGCCAGGAACCGAGGTCAGCCAGGCGTTGCGCAGGACGCGGGTGACGAAAGGGTGCGACAGATAGAGGCTGTAGGACGCGTCCCCGATCGCCGCCAGCGCCAAAGCGAGCGGCCGCCGCCGCCAAGGCGGGCCGAGCACGCAGGCGCCGACCATGATGGCGGCCGGCAGTCCGCCCCGGATCCAGGGCGCGAGCCCGTCGCCCACCGGGAACAACGGCCCCAGCATTACGGC
>CAXUCF010000267.1:5443-6198 GCA_964249275.1 uncultured Lichenihabitans sp. | reverse complement strand
GGCCTAGGTCGATGGTCAGCGCGCCGTCGGCTCCGGCCACGGTCTGAGCCGCGGCGGCCTGGACCGTCCTCTGGACCCGCTGCGTGAACGCTCGCCGTCGGCGCCGCGCGGCCATGCCGATCAGCGCCACCAAGGCCAGCGCCGCGCCCCAACCTGCCGGGCGCACTCCGGCGTCCTGAGCGAGGCCGATCGCAATCCCGAACAGAAATTCCAGCAGAAGCCCGTTGGTCCAGACTGCCAGGGGTAAGAAGCCCGGGTGCAAGACGCCGCCCAGGAGCACCAAGGTCACCAGGGCGCCGGCCAGAGCGGCGAGGCCGCTCCGCCTGGGCAACAGCATCGCCATCGCGAACAGGACGTAGAAGAACATCTCGTAGTCGAGCGTCCAGCCCTGGCCCAGCACCGGATGCCACTCGCCGCCGGTCCCCGTCACGGGAAAGAACAGGTAACTCCCGACGATGAAACCGGGCCCGCCGACCGGCGTGTTGAGCAGACCGGGAACCAGCAATGCCCCGGCCAACAGAAGACTGGTCATCAGCCAATACAGCGGAACGACCCGAACGATCCGACGCGCCATGAACGCCATCGCGCCGCGCGCCGAGCCGAAGCCCGAGGTGGTCCGCACCATGATATAGCCCGACACGACGAAGAACAGGTGGATGCCGAAGGCCCAATCGAAGACGCGGTCGAGGTCCAGGGGCTGCAGGCCGGTGCGGCCGGCGATCGTGTCGGCGTCGTAGCCCGCATGGTGCACCAGC
>CAXUCF010000267.1:91-5433 GCA_964249275.1 uncultured Lichenihabitans sp. | reverse complement strand
GGCAGGGGTCATCGGCTCCGGTTGTTCGACGGTTCGGTCGCGGCGGGAGACCGAGTTTCGCGGGCCCGCGTTGCCGTAGCGCGGAAGGCCCCATAAGATCCAGGCATCACGGCGGCATGGATCGATCATGAACGAGCCCGGCTTGGGGGACATCGCGGCGCTGGTCCTGGGTTACGGGCTCGGCACCATTCCGTTCGGCCTGCTGCTGACCCGGGGCGCCGGCATGGTCGACATCCGGACGATCGGTTCCGGCAACATCGGCGCCACCAATGTGCTGCGGACCGGCCGCAAGGATCTCGCGGCCGCGACGCTCGTGCTGGACGCCTTGAAGGGAACGGTGGCGGTGGTCCTGATGCGGTATCTCCTCGGGGAGTCGGCCGCCATCTTCGCGGCCGTGGGCGCCTTCCTGGGCCACATCTACCCGGTCTGGCTACGGTTCAGCGGTGGCAAGGGCGTGGCCACCTACCTCGGCTGCCTCCTGGGCCTGTGGTGGCCGGCCGGACTGGCATTCGCGGCGTTGTGGCTCGCCGTGGTGTTCGGCAGCCGGTTTTCCTCGGCAGCCGCCCTGGCGGGTTCGGCCCTGGCGCCGATCCTGTTCTTCCTCACGGGCCAGATCACCGACGGCGCGGCACTCGGCCTGATGTCGGTGCTGTTATGGTGGAAGCACCGGGCCAACCTCAACCGGCTGCTGGCCGGCACCGAGAACCGGATTGGGCTCGAAGCGTGACCACCGTCGGGTCCGAACTCGATGACGCCCAGAAGCTGGACTGGCTGCGGCTGATCCGCAGCGAGAACGTCGGTCCCCGCACCTTCAGCACCCTCCTGGATCGCTACAAGAGCGTCGGCACCGCCCTCGAAGCATTGCCGCAGCTTCTGAAAAAAGTGTCCTCACGCAACATCCGCATCTGCTCGCGGGCCGATGCGCAAGCCGAATGGGACCGCGCCCGCAGGCTCAACATACGCTTCGTGGCACTCTGCGAACCCGCCTACCCGGAAGCCTTGCGCCGGATCGACGCGCCGCCGCCGCTGCTGGCCGTCGCCGGCAGGATCGAAGTGCTGGCGCGACCGACGATCGGCATCGTCGGGTCCCGCAACGCTTCGGCGTCAGGTCTGGTCTTCACGGACAGATTGGCCCGCGGTCTCGCTAGGGCCGGCTACGTCGTCGCGTCCGGGCTCGCCCGCGGCATCGACGTCAAGGCCCATATGGCGAGCCTCGAATGGGGTACGGTCGCGGTCCTGGCCGGCGGACACGACCATATCTATCCCAGCGAGCACGAGGGCCTCGCCCGGCGGATCTGCGAGACCGGCGCCCTGATCTCCGAGATGCCGCTCGCCTGGGAGCCCCGAGCGCGCGAGTTCCCGCGCCGTAACCGGATCGTGGCGGGATTGAGCCTCGGCGTGGTGGTGGTGGAAGCCAGCCGACGCTCGGGCTCGCTCATCACGGCGCGCTTTGCCAACGAGCAGGGCAGGGAAGTTTTCGCCGTACCCGGTTCGCCGCTCGACGCGCGGTCCGAAGGCACCAACGACTTGCTGCGGCAGGGGGCCACGATGTGCACCTCGGCCGAGGACGTCATCTCGGCTCTGGCGCCGATGCGTGGCGTCGGCATGTTTCCCGACACGCTGGGCGAAACGCCGCGGGCCTCCCCCGATGTCGAGCCCCTCTGGGAGGAACTGGACCTCTTCTCGGATCATCGTGGCCCGCCCTCTCCCGTCGCCCCGTCGAGCTTCGACGAGGGGTCGGCGCCGGCACCGGTCGAGTCCGGGGAGCACGGAGCAGCCCGGCGGATCGCGGCGCTGCTCGGCCCGGCTCCCCTGCCGGTCGATGACCTGATCCGCGCTTGCGGTCTGGCCCCGCAAGTGGTGCAGGCTCTGTTGATGGAACTGGAACTCAAGGGCGAAGTGCAGCGCCAGGAGGGCAACCGCGTTGCCCTCAGAGTGCGCTGACGAGCCGTTCGACTTCCGTCAGGGCTCAGGGTGGGGGTCAACGTTCGCCGTTCGAACGCTGATGCCCATCGGACCGAAACTCATTGGCACTCCGCTCCGCTTCGAGACGCGCCATGTCGAGAAGATAATTGATCGTCCGGAAACGTGGGCTCCGCGCGAGGCTGCGGAGTTCGCCGCAGATTTCCGCGATGTAGAGGCAGAGATCCTCACTCGTCGGGATCATTCGATCACGCTGCGTCGATCGACCGGTGCCATTGTTCACGGAAAGCTCGCCTGACATCGACCTATGGCTGTCCAGGCCGCCCGCTTACGCGTGCCGGAACGCGCAACTTTTAAGTGCGGTCAACTTGAATTGCAACGCCTTTCGTTTCGATGTCGGTGTGTCCTGGAGCAGGTTCTTGCGTGCCGGCTCTCAGGTTCCATGTCGGGAGAGGCTGTCGAGGACTCCTTGCAGGATGTAGGCGGCCGCCATTTTGTCCACCACCTCGGCGCGCTTGGCCCGGGATACATCCTGGTCGATGAGGGCGCGCGTCACCGCAGCGGTCGAGAGCCGCTCATCCCAGAACGCGAAGGGACGGTCGAGCAGCGGGAAAGCCTGCCGCACGAAGGCCCGCGTCGACTGCGCTCGCGGACCTTCGGATCCATCCATGTTGAGGGGCAGGCCGATCACCAGGGCCACCACGGCATGACGGTCCATCATGGTCCTCAGCAAGGCGACGTCCCGCGTGAACTTGCTGCGGCGAATCGTGTCGAACGGTGTCGCGATCCGGCGTTCCACGTCCGACAGGGCGAGCCCGATCGTCCTGGTGCCGAGATCCAGCCCGATCAGGCGCTGGTTGCGGCCCAGGAGCCCCGGCAGGTTCGAAACATCGACGACGGCGCTCACCGGACAGTCCTCATGATGGGAATGGCCTCACGGACACGGCACCTGGCGTGCCGCCTGGGCCTGCAACTGCGGCTGCAGCGTTGATTCGACCGACGCCGCGATGATAGAACCGTCGGAAAGGCATTTCTCCAACGCGGAACCAATATGCCGATCGATCAGGCGACCGTTCGGCGTGTCGCCCAGCTCGCGCGAATATCGCTGACCGAACGTGATGTCCCCCACCTCCAAAGCGAGCTCAACGCGATCCTGTCCTTCGTGGCGGAACTCGACGAACTCGACGTGACGGGAGTGGAACCGATGACGTCCGTGCTGCCCATGAACCTGAAGCGCCGCCGCGACGAGATCACGGATGGCGGTATCGCGGGCAAGATCGTGGCCAATGCCGCGGCCAGCGAGGACAATCTGTTCGCCGTTCCCAAAGTCATCGAGTGATCCGGCTCGCCGAGACTGCAGCGCCGCACGGCTTCGGGCGCCGACCTGTCGAATTCGTCGTCCCATGACGAATGAGCCGGCAGAGCCAACGCGCGAGTTCCCCGCTTCCCCATTCAAAGTCGCAATCCAGGATCGCCGTGCGAGCGGTGATCGCCCAAGAGCCCCCATGTCCGATCCAACCTGCCTGACGCTTGCCGAAGCCAGGGACGCCGTCCGGTCGAAACGCATCTCGTCCCGCGAGTTGACCGAGGCCCATGTGGCTGCCGTGGAAGCGGCGCGCCCCCTCAACGTCTTCGTCACTGAGACGCCCGAACGCGCCCTCGCCATGGCGGACGCGAGCGACGCCCGTCTGGCGCGGGGCGAAGCCGGCCCGCTGGAAGGCCTGCCGCTCGGCATCAAGGATCTCTACTGCACCGAGGGCGTGCAGACCACGGCGGGCAGTCGCATTCTCGAAGGCTTCGTACCGGCTTACGAATCGACCGTGTCGGCCCAGCTGTGGCGGGACGGGGCGGTTATGCTCGGCAAGCTGAACCTCGACGAATTCGCCATGGGATCGTCCAACGAGACCTCCTGCTTCGGTCCCGCCATCTCGCCTTGGCGCCGGCCGGGCTCCAACGCCGGGCTGGTACCGGGCGGCTCGTCGGGAGGCTCGGCCGCGGCCGTGGCGGCCCGGCTCTGCCTCGGTGCAACCGCCACCGATACGGGGGGTTCCATCCGCCAGCCCGCCGCCTTCACCGGCACGGTCGGCATCAAGCCGACCTACGGTCGCTGCTCGCGTTGGGGCATCGTGGCCTTCGCGTCATCGCTCGACCAAGCCGGCCCCTTGACCCGCACGGTGCGAGACGCCGCCATCATGCTCGGATCCATGGCGGGCCACGATCCCAAGGACTCGACCTCCGTCGATGTGCCGGTGCCCGATTACGAGGCCGCAATAGGGGCTTCGGTGCGGGGCAAGGTGATCGGTATCCCGAGAGAGTACCGCCTCGACGGCATGCCGGGCGAGATCGACGGGCTCTGGGCGCAGGGCGTCGAGTGGCTGGAGGCCGCGGGCGCCAGGGTGGTCGATATCGCCTTGCCCCACACGAAATATGCGTTGCCGGCCTACTACATCGTGGCGCCGGCCGAAGCGTCGTCCAACCTAGCCCGCTACGACGGCGTCCGCTACGGGCTCCGTGTTCCCGGTCGCGACCTCGCCGAAATGTACGGCAACACCCGTGCCGCAGGTTTCGGTGCGGAAGTCCGGCGCCGCATCATGATCGGCACCTACGTTCTATCGGCCGGCTATTACGACGCCTATTATCTCCGCGCCCAGAAGGTGAGGACCCTCGTGCGCCAGGATTTCGAGGCGGCTTTCGCGGCCGGGGTCGACGCCATCCTGACGCCGGCAACGCCGTCCGCGGCCTTTGCGGTCGGTGAGAGAGGGGGGGCTGATCCGATCGAGATGTACCTCAACGACGCCTTCACGGTGACGGTGAACATGGCGGGCCTACCCGGTATCGCGATACCGGCAGGCTTGTCGTCCGAGAAGCTGCCCCTGGCTCTGCAACTGATCGGTCGACCTTTCGAGGAGGCGGCGCTGTTCTCGCTCGCCGAGGTGATCGAACGCTCAGCGCCGGCCATGGCGTTGCCGACAGATTGGTGGTCCGCTGCGGCCGCCGCGACCGACCGATAGGCACCGCACCATGGCCAATGGTTCCGAATCGAGGCTCCTGAAGGGTGCGACAGGCGACTGGGAAGTCGTCGTGGGCATGGAGATCCACGCCCAGGTGACGTCGCGCTCGAAGCTCTTCTCGGGGGCCGCCACGGCCTTCGGCGCGGAGCCCAACACGCAAGTGTCCTTCGTCGACGCCGCCATGCCGGGTATGCTGCCCGTGATCAACGAAGCCTGTGTGGCCCAGGCGGTGCGGACCGGGCTCGGCCTCAAGGCCAGGATCAATCATCGCTCGGTGTTCGACCGCAAGAACTACTTCTACCCCGATCTGCCGCAGGGCTACCAGATCTCGCAGTTCAAGCATCCGATCGTGGGCGAGGGCGAGGTGCTGGTCGCCGTCACGCCCGAGCCGCAGATCCGTGTCGGGAT
>CAXUCF010000267.1:0-81 GCA_964249275.1 uncultured Lichenihabitans sp. | reverse complement strand
GAGCGAGCGTCTGCATCTCGAGCAGGATGCCGGGAAGTCGGTCCACGATCAGTCGCCCACCGAGAGCTTCGTCGACCTCAA
>CAXUCF010000266.1:0-6788 GCA_964249275.1 uncultured Lichenihabitans sp. | reverse complement strand
GTGCGGGTGGGGGAACCCAAAGTTCAGCGCCGGCCCCTGACAGGCTGAATTGCGCCCGTGTATGTCACGCACGGGTGCGACAGCGGCACCCGAAAGCGGGTTGTTCCTCCAGGTTGCTCGGTTCTAGCCTGCTCCGCCTGTGTCGGAAGTTTGCTGATTGGCATAGCGGGCGGCACTCATAATCCAAAGTCGAAGTTCGGGGTGTCTGCTCCCGAATAGTGTGACGCAAACGGCGAAGAGAGTTGTATGTGATCTACCGTCCTTCCCAGTGCTATTTTGAACGCCCGCTCATCGGTCGAAGCGGCTTGAATCCAACATTCTTTAGCCAGTTTACCCGGCGTCGCTGGCGCCGATCTCGCCGACCTCCGCGGGGCCAGCGGCCTCCCTCCGGGCTGGGCTCTTGCCCGTCGTGAGGGCATGGAGCGCTGCGGTTACGAGTGGGTCGAGATCGGCGAGGCCCGTTTCGGCGCGCGCCGCGAGATCCCGCCGCATGGCGGGCGACCAGAAGGAGCGGATGTGGTCGTGCACGCCCGCAATGGCCTCGTCTTCCGGGTAGGAGCGAAAGAACGTGGCGATCTGGTTCGCCATGTGGTCGAGCTTGGCGCCGACGTCCATGGCCTTACTCGGCCGCGTCGAGAGAGGCCGCGATGCGCGTCAGGCTGAAATCCTCCTCGTAGAACTTCGCCTGCCAGTCGGAGGGCCGGTTGGTGCGCCGTACCTGCACGGCCGTGACCTTGTACTCGGGGCAGTTCGTGGCCCAATCGGAATAGTCGGTGGTGATGACGTTGGCCCCGGTCTTGGCATGGTGGAAGGTCGTGTAGACGACGCCGGGCTGCATCCGCTCGCTGATCCGCGCCTTGATGGAGATGTCGCCCGACCGGCTTTCGAGCGCCACGAGGTCGCCCTCGACGATGCCGCGGACCTCGGCGTCGAAGGGGTGGATCTCGAGGATGTCCTCCTCGTGCCAGCGCGAGTTCTCGGTGCGGCGGGTTTGTGCCCCGACGTTATACTGCGACAGGATGCGGCCGGTCGTCAGAATCAGCGGGAAGCGCGCGCCAGTTCTCTCGTCCGTCGGCACGAATTCGGTGATCATGAACTTGCCGAGGCCGCGCACGAAGCGGTCGACATGCATCATCGGCGTTCCGTTCGGGGCCGCCTGGTTGCACGGCCACTGGATCGAGCCCAGTTCGTCGAGCTTGGCGTAGGAGACGCCCGCGAAGGTCGGCGTCAGCATGGCGATCTCGTCCATGATCTCGCCCGGATGGTTGTAGCGCATCGCATAACCGAGAGCATCGGACAGCAGGCAGGTCACCTCCCAGTCGGCGTAGCCGCCGAGCGGCGCCATGACCTTGCGCACGCGGCTGATGCGGCGCTCCGCATTGGTGAAAGTGCCGTCCTTCTCCAGGAACGACGAGCCCGGCAGGAAGACATGGGCGTACTTCGCAGTCTCGTTCAGGAAGAGATCCTGAACGACGACGCATTCCATGGCCCGCAACCCGGCCGTGACATGCTGCGTGTCGGGGTCCGACTGCGCCGGGTCCTCCCCCTGGATGTAGATGCCCTTGAAGCGGCCTTGAACGGCCTCGTCGAGCATGTTGGGGATGCGCAGGCCGGGCTCCTCCTGCAGCGAGACACCCCACAGGCTCTCGAACATCTCGCGCGTGGCGTCGTCCGAGACATGCCGGTAGCCCGGGAGTTCGTGCGGGAACGAGCCCATGTCGCACGAGCCCTGGACGTTGTTCTGGCCGCGCAGCGGATTGACCCCGACACCTGGGCGGCCGATGTTGCCGGTCGCCATGGCGAGGTTCGCCATGCCCATCACCATGGTCGAGCCCTGGCTGTGCTCGGTGACGCCGAGTCCATAGTAGATCGCCCCGTTGCCCCCGGTCGCGTAGAGACGGGCGGCGGCCCGCACGTCGCTCGCCGGCACGCCCGTCAGCGCCTCGGTGGCTTCGGGGGAATTGCGGTCGTCGGCCACGAAGCGCGCCCAGGATTCGAAATCGCCGACGTCGCAGCGCGTGCGGACGTAGTCTTCGTCGACGAGGCCCTCGGTGACCACGACGTGCGCCAGCGCGTTGATCAGCGCCACGTTGGCGCCGGGCTTCAGCGGCAGGTGGTAGTCCGCCCGGATGTGCGGCGATTTCACGAGGTCGATTCTGCGCGGGTCGGCCACGATCAGCCGTGCGCCCTCGCGCAGCCGCCGTTTCATGCGGGATGCGAAGACGGGATGGCCATCGGTCGGGTTGGCGCCGATCACCAGGATCACGTCGGCGTCCGCCACGGAGGCGAAATCCTGCGTGCCGGCCGAGGTGCCGACCGTGACCTTCAGACCGTAGCCCGTCGGGGAATGGCAGACGCGGGCGCAGGTGTCGACGTTGTTGTTGCCGAAGCTCGTGCGCACAAGCTTTTGAACGAGGTAGCTTTCCTCGTTGGTGCAGCGCGACGAGGTGATGCCGCCGACCGAATCCTGCCCGTAGGCGGCCTGGATGCGCTTGAACTCCGAGGCGGCCCGCCCGATCGCCTCGGCCCAGCTCACCTCCTGCCACGGATCCGTGATCTTGTCGCGGATCATAGGCTTGGTGATGCGGTCCTTGTGGGTGGCATAGCCGTAGGCGAAACGGCCCTTGACGCAGGAATGGCCTTCGTTCGCCTTGCCGTATTTGTACGGCACCATCCGGACGACCTTGTCGCCCTGCATCTCGGCCTTGAACGAGCAGCCGACGCCGCAATAGGCGCAGGTCGTCACGGCCGAATGTTCGGGCTTGCCCATCTGGATGACGGATTTCTCGTTCAGCGTGGCGGTCGGGCAGGCTTGGACACAAGCCCCGCACGAGACGCATTCCGAGCCGAAGAAATCCGTGCCGCCGGGCGAGACCTTGGACGCGAAGCCGCGCCCGTCGATGGTCAGCGCGAACGTGCCTTGCACCTCCTCGCAGGCCCGGACGCAGCGATTGCAGACGATGCACTTCGAGGATTCGAACGTAAAGTAAGGGTTCGAACCGTCGGTCGGGGCCTCGAGGTGGTTGTCGCCGGCGTAGCCGTAACGCACCTCGCGCAAGCCGACGGCGCCCGCCATGTCCTGCAGTTCGCAATCGCCGTTGGCCGAACAGGTCAGGCAGGTGAGCGGATGGTCGGAGATGTAGAGTTCCATGACGCCGCGCCGGAGCTTCGCCAGCTTCGGTGTCTGCGTGCGCACCACCATGCCGTCCTCGGCGATCGTGGTGCAGGAGGCCGGGGTGCCACGGCGGCCATGGATCTCGACGAGACAAAGCCGGCAAGAGCCGAAGGGCTCCAGCGAATCCGTAGCGCAGAGCTTCGGCACCTGGGTGCCGATCGTGGCGGCCGCCGCCATCACGGACGTGCCGGCCGGAACCGATACCTCCTGCCCATCGATGTTGAGGGTCACGAGCGTCGGCGAGAGCCGGATCGGGGTGCCGGTGTCGAGTTCCTGGATCAGAGCCATCGGGGCTGCCTCTACTCTGCCGCGGCGAGCGCGGGGGTGGCGAGCGCGGGCGCCCGTCGAAAGTCCTCGGGGAAGTGGGTCAGCGCGCTGACGACCGGAATCGGGGTCAGCCCGCCCATGGCGCAGAGCGAGCCGTCGGTCATGACCTCGCAGAGGTCCGCCAGGACCTCGAGGTTCTTCTCGGGCTCGATGCCGGCCGTGATCCGGTCCATGGTCTCGACCCCCCGCGTCGAGCCGATGCGGCAGGGCGTGCACTTGCCGCAACTCTCCTCGACGCAGAACTCAAAGGCGAAGCGCGCCTGTGCGGCGAGATCGACCGTGTCGTCGAACACCACGATGCCGCCGTGGCCGAGAAGGCCGCCCAGGGCCGCGAAGGCCTCGTAATCGAGCGGCGTGTCGAGCAGCTTTTCCGGGAAATAAGCCCCAAGCGGGCCGCCGACCTGCACGGCCCGGAACGGCCGGCCGGAGCGCGTGCCGCCGCCGAAATCCTCGATGATCTCGCGCAAAGTCAGACCGAAGGCCGTCTCGATCAGCCCGCCGCGCTTGACGTTGCCGGCGAGCTGGAATGGCAAGGTGCCGCGCGAGCGGCCCATGCCGAAATCCGCATAGGCCTTGGCGCCGTTCGCCATGATCCAAGGCACGGTGGCGAGCGAGAGAACGTTGTTGACGATCGTGGGCTTGCCGAACAGGCCCTTGATGGCGGGCAACGGGGGCTTGGCGCGCACCATGCCGCGCTTTCCCTCGAGACTGTCGAGCAGCGCGGTTTCCTCGCCGCAGATATAGGCCCCGGCGCCGAGGCGCATTTGGAGCGTGAAGGCCCGGCCCGAACCCATGACCGAGGCGCCGAGATAGCCGCCCCGGGTCGCGGCCGCGATGGCCCGGGTCATGGCCCGGTACGCGTGGGGATATTCCGATCGGATGTAGATGAAGCCCTTGGTGGCACCGACCGCGATGCCGGCGATCGTCATGCCCTCGATCAGCGAGAAGGGGTCGCCCTCCATCAGCATGCGGTCCGCGAACGTGCCGGAATCGCCCTCGTCGGCGTTGCAGACCACATATTTCTGGTCCGCTTCGGCCAGCAGCACGGTCGACCATTTGATGCCGGTCGGGAAGCCCGCGCCGCCGCGACCCCGCAGGCCCGAGGCCTTGATCTCGTCCACGATGGCGGTTGCGTCGCTTTCCAGCGCCCGGGCGAGACCGGCATAGCCGCCATGAGCCGCGTAGTCCTCGGCCGAGGCAGGATCTACGACGCCGCAGCGCCCGAAAGTGAGGCGCGTCTGCCGGGCCAGATAGGGGATCCGCTCCGGCGGTCCCAATCGGAGCGCGTGCTCGCCGCCGCCGACGAAGCCGGCCTCGAACAACCCGGCGACATCGCCCGGCTTGACCGGCCCGTAGGCGACCCGCCCCTCGGGTGTGTCGACCTCTATCATCGGCTCCAGCCAGAAAAGGCCGCGCGAGCCGGTCCGCACGATGGTGAGTTCGACGTCCTTCGCGCGGGCCGAAGCCGCAAGGGACGTCGCCACGCGATCGGCCCCGAGCGCCACCGCCTGGGCATCGGCGGACACATAGACCCGGATCATGGGCGCAACTCCGCCAGATGCTCATCGAATGTCTCGATGTCGAGCCCAGAGACCGGTTCGTCGTCGACGAGACCGGCGGGTCCGCAGGCGCAAAGTCCGAGGCAGAACACCGGTTCGAGCGTCACGCGCCCGTCCGCTGTCGTGCCATGCCAGTCGATGCCTAACTTGCCCTTGACGTGATGGGCCAGCGCCACGGCGCCAACCGCCTGGCAGGCTTCGGCCCGGCAAAGCTTGACGACGTGCCGACCCGCGGGCTCGCGCCGAAAGTCATGGTAGAACGTTACTACGCCGTGGATCTCGGCCCGTGACAGATTCAGGGCTTCCGCCAGCATGGGGACGGCATCCTGCGGCACATAGCCGAACCTGTGCTGCAAAGCGTGCAGGATGGGCAGCGTCGCTCCATCGAGTTCGACGTGCTCGGCGATCAGTGCGGCGGCTCGCGCCGGGTCCCAAGGCTCGTGTTGCATGGCGGGTCCACGTCAGAACCGGTCTGGCGTGATGACAGCACCTCGAATCCGCCACACAATCAATAGAGCTGTTTCGTTTCGCGATAGAACGGTTCTATCGAATGCGGACGACCTCGCCGAAGTCAGAGGTCTTGGAGCTCTCGCGCCAGTTGTCGGGCCTCGACCGCCAGGGCGGTGACGATCGGGGTGGTGGGCTCGCGATGCGGAACCACCAGTCCTACGGAATGGGTTACGTCGGGATCGACGATCGGAATGGAAGCGACGGTGCCGGGCAAGCCGATGCTGTCGGCCAGGATCGGCGGCAGGATGCTCGACCAGCGTCCCGTCCTGACATGCGAGACCAGCACGATGGTCGAATTGGAGACCAGCGTCGGCTCCGGTTCGACCCCCGTGTTGCGCAGCATCTGGTCGATGATACGCCGGTTCTGCATGTCGGGCGTGAGCAGGCACAGCGGCACGCGCCCGACCTCGGCCCAGGTCACCGACGCACGACCGGCGAAGTCACCGTCGTGGGCGGTCAGCAACCGATAGCGTTCGTCGTAGAGCGGTACGGTCCTGACCTGGCCAAGCGGTTCGTTGTCGAGATAGCTCACTCCGGCATCGATCTCGATGTTCTCGAGAAGATGCAGGATCTCGATCGAGGTGCGGGACAGGATGGTGAAACGCACGCCGGGATGCTTCGCCCGGAACGGTGTGGTCAGGCGCGCCACGATGGGCAGGGCGGTCGGGATCACGGCGATACGGACGTGGCCCACGAGCCCGCGCTTAAGGGCGTCGAGGTCCTGCCGCATGGCCTTGGCGTCGCCCACGATGCGGCGCGCCCATTCGAGCACGCGCTCGCCCTCGGGCGTAAAACCCTGGAACCGCGAGCTTCGCTGGATGATGAGCACGCCCAGCGCATTCTCGAGCGACTTCAATCCGGCCGAGAGGGTCGGCTGCGTGACGCCGCACGCCTCCGCGGCGCGGCCGAAATGCCGTTCCCGGGCGAGGGCGAGGACGAACTCGAGTTTGTCGATCATCGGATCGGGCGAAGCTTGCTTGATCTGTAGCCCTCGCGAACAGGCTGGCCCGATCGCGCTTCTGTCATTGCACACAAGCTCTCAAGACGCATCCTGATTGCCTGAGAGCTAACGTCCGGTATCGACACTCGGGCCAACTCCGCTGATTGAGCAGGGCTCGGCCGCACGTCCGCGTCGGATCGAGTACGGGCGTCGGATGCGTCGCCCGCAGCGAACCCCTGCCAAGGGGCGCCACCGCCCGCCCGATTGCCGGCCTCGC
>CAXUCF010000265.1:0-6789 GCA_964249275.1 uncultured Lichenihabitans sp. | reverse complement strand
AGCCCACCGTCGCCGAACGTCATGAGCCGACGCAGCGCTTTTTCCCGACGAGCCAGTATCCGACGGACTTGGCCGGCCGAGACCCAGCCGGCAACAGCAGCCGTTGAGCGTCGTGCGGCTCCCCTAACCGACTCCGACCCTCACCCCGGCGATCGTCGGCAGGCGCATCCAAGGCGATCCAGCACCTCGCTCCCGGCAAGCGGTCGGGTCGACCACGCCTCGGGCCTGCCCGGACGGGCCATAGCCTCGGCGAGTCGCTCGCGATAGCGGGCGCGAGGAACCTCGATGGCCCCGAGGCTCGCCAGATGGGGTGTCACGAACTGTGTGTCGAGCAGCGAGAAGCCGCTGTCCCGCAGCCGCGCCGCGAGGTGCAGCAGACACACTTTGGACGCGTCCCGGCGGGTGTGGAACATGCTTTCGCCGAAGAAGGCGGACCCGAGTGCCACGCCATACAGTCCCCCAACCAGATCGTCGCCCTCGTAAGCCTCGACCGTGTGGACGTAACCCATGTCGAACAGCCCGCGGTAGAGCTGCCGGATGCTGAGGTTGATCCAGGTGTCTGGCCGCTCCGGCAACGCCGCCGCGCAACCCGCGATCACGCGGTCGAAATCGCGGTCGATCGTCACGGCATAGCGGTCCTGGCGCAGCGTTTTGGCAAGCGAGCGGGATACGATCATGCGGTCGAGCGGGAAGATGCCGCGCATCTCGGGATCCAGCCAGAACAGCGAGGGATCGTCGGCGCTCTCCGCCATCGGGAAAAGCCCCGTCGCGTAGGCCCGGAGCAGGATCAGGGGTGTGATGGTGGGCGACGGCCGCTTCTGTCCCATGGCGCCGAAGGTGATGAGCAGGGCCGCCGCGGTCAAGCCGGGAGTCTCGCTCGCACTGCGGGCCGCCTGGAGGGACTCGACCGCTCCGGGCGCCCCGTGTCGTCAGGGCGGCCAGGTCATGGACAGCACCAGGGCGGCGGCCTTGATCAACGGCGCTTCCGCGCAGAGGAGCATGAGCGGGACGGCCAGCCGACCGGGCCCCCGGCGCCCAGCCCCCGGCAGCGCGGGGCGGCGGCGGCGCGATCCGACCGCCCGCCATAGCGCCACGATCCCGCCCCGGGGCCGATCGGCCTCCACCTCGCGCGAGAACAGCGCCGGCACGACGCCGGGATGCCTGAGAAGAACCGACATGGGACGCTCCTATCCGAAGACGTTAGCGTCCGGCGCGTTGCCGTCCGGTCAAGACGCCACGCAAAACTTGTTGATCTTCCTTCACGGTCACGGGCATAGCCTCTTGACCATAGCGGAGGCCGCCTGCCCGGGCGCGGATGCGCGGCCCGAAACGGGACAGGACCATGGACCAGGCCCAAGCAAGCGTCGTTGAAGCGGCCGCGATGCCGGTGCCGCACGACAAGGTGCTGATCGTCGACTTCGGATCGCAGGTCACCCAGTTGATCGCCCGTCGGGTGCGAGAGGCCGGGGTCTATTGCGAGATCGTGCCCTTCGACAAGGCGGAAGGGGCGCTGCGCGGGCTCGCTCCAAGGGCCGTGATCCTGTCGGGCGGCCCGGCCTCGGTCCTGGACGAGGGTTCACCGAAAGCGGCGCCAGCGCTCTTCGCGGCCGGCCTGCCGGTGCTCGGCATCTGCTACGGCCAGCAGGCCATGGCGCATGCTCTCGGCGGCACGGTGGAAAGCGGCCACCATCGCGAGTTCGGCCGCGCCGACGTGGAAGTTTCGGCCGCGAGCCCGCTGACCGCCGGCCTCTGGGCGCCGGGTGGACGTCATCCCGTCTGGATGAGCCACGGCGACCGCATCACCCGCCTGCCCGAGGGCTTCGGCGTGGTGGCGTCGAGCGAGAACGCCCCATACGCATTGATCGCCGACGAAGCGCGGCGGTTCTACGGGCTGATGTTCCACCCCGAGGTGGTGCACACGCCCGACGGCGCCCGCCTCATCGAGAACTTCCTGTTCCACATCGCCGGCGTCAAGGCCGATTGGACCATGGCGGCGTTCCGCGAGGAGGCCATCGCCCGCATCCGCGATGAGGTCGGCGGCGGACGCGTGATCTGCGGCCTGTCGGGCGGCGTCGATTCGGCGGTCGCGGCCGTGCTGATCCACGAGGCCATCGGCGACCAGCTTACCTGCGTGTTCGTCGACCACGGCCTCCTGCGCCAGGGGGAGGCCGCCGAGGTGATCGGGCTGTTCCGCGACCATTACAACATCCCGCTGGTCCATGCCGAAGCCGGTGACATGTTCCTCGAAGCGCTCCGTGGCGTCTCGGACCCGGAACAGAAGCGCAAGGCCATCGGCCGCCTGTTCATCGACGTGTTCGACGCGGAAGCGAGGACGATCGGCGGCGCCGAATACCTCGCCCAGGGCACGCTCTACCCCGACGTGATCGAGAGCGTGTCGGCGACCGGTGGCCCGGCCGTGACCATCAAGTCGCACCACAATGTCGGCGGCCTGCCGGCCCGCATGAAGATGAAGCTCCTCGAGCCACTGCGCACGCTCTTCAAGGACGAGGTGCGGGTGCTGGGCCGCACGCTCGGTCTGTCGCCCGCCTTCGTGGGCCGTCATCCCTTCCCGGGGCCGGGCCTCGCCCTCCGCTGCCCTGGCGAAGTGACCCGCGAGAAGCTGGAGATCCTGCGGCGCGCCGATGCCATCTACCTCGACGAGATCCGCCGGGCGGGGCTCTATGACACCATCTGGCAGGCCTTCGCGGTGCTGCTGCCGGTGCGCAGCGTCGGCGTGATGGGCGACGGCCGCACCTACGACCAGGTCTGCGCCCTGCGCGCCGTGACCTCGACCGACGGCATGACGGCCGACTTCTTCCCCTTCGACATGGGCTTCCTCGGCCGCGCCGCGACCCGCATCATCAACGAGGTCCGGGGCATCAACCGCGTCGTCTACGACGTTACCTCGAAACCGCCGGGGACGATCGAGTGGGAGTGAGAGGTAGTAGAAGCGACGGTAATCGGCGGCTCTAGCGGGCAAAAGCGTAAACTCTGCCCCCGAATGTTGGCGATAGCTCTTGAACGCTCATTCACAGCTTCGCGCGGACCTGCTGACGGTACGGTAGTTCACGCACTTTGGTCTGCGGCGACACGGAGCGCGCAATTCACACCATGCGTTCATCACATTCGGGATCGGTGCGCAGTTTTGATGGCGGTATTGGCATCAGTGTCACCTGTCCATAGGCTTCCGTGTTGATGGCCGACCGGATCGCCGCGACCTGCTGTATGGCCCGGAGCTTGTACTGCCACTGGAGCGTGCCCCGAAAACTCGGCCTCTTCTTGGTGTTGGTGATTATCTGGTTGGTCGAGCTGTGACTCTACGCCCCCGCGCCGTGTATTCGCCGAGGAAATAGCAGAGATGCTCAGGCGTGACGAAGCTCACACAAACAGGCCACGGTCCTGCTCAAACATTTCGACCACCTCATCGGCGACAACCCGGATGGAGGAGTCCTCTCGGTCGCGACTGCGGGTCAGTAGGAAAACGTCCTTGCTTGAGGGCACCGCACCGAGATCGCAGATCCGCAATAGCGGGTCGGCTCGCCCGATGTAGTGAGGGATTAGCGCGAGGCCGGCACCCGATCGAGCGGCGACCGACTGGAGGAACTGGTCCTTGGCGCGAAACGCCACGCGAGCGCGAGGAAAATGCCTCGTCATCCATGTTGCCGCGGACAGGTATGCGTCCGCCTCGTTGAAGCCAATGAAGACTAGATGGTCTCCCGACTCCGCCGCACGGCACACCTCCTCCGTCCCGTAGAACCCGTAGCCGACGGTGGTCAGCTGACGCGCGATCACATCGCCGTCCTTGGGCTTGTCGAAGCGGATGGCGATGTCCGCCTCATGCCGTTCGAGGCTGACAGACCGAAGCGCAGGGGCGAGATCAATGTCCAGCTTTGGATAGCGCATCGCTAATGCCGGCAGGCGAGAAGCAAGATAGCCACCGGACAGGCCGGGCGACGAGTTTATGCGTATAAGACCACCAGGTGCGCCGTCCGACATGCGGCGGCCGAGGACTTGGGCGGCCTGTTCCATGTCGGTCGCAGCCTCAAGCGCATGCGAGCCGGCCGGCGTCAGCACATAGCCTTCAGGTCGCCGCTCGACGAGCTTCTCTCCGAGACTATCCTCCAGCGAGTGAAGTCGGCGCGCGATGGTTGCATGGTTGACAGAGAGCATCCGGGCAGCAGCGGACAGGCTGCCGTGCCGTGCCAGCGCCACGAAGATCCGGACGTCCTGCCAGTCGATGTGTGTGCGTTTTTGATCAGCCATTGATCGTAGATAGCGAATTTTCGATTTTCCAACAGCGTCATACATGCGGGCGATCAGGCGAGCATGAAGGAAGCCGCGCAATGTCAGACATCAAGAAAGTTGCCGTCGTCACTGGCGCCTCACAGGGACTCGGCGAGGGCATCGTGAACGGGTTTCGAGCCCGCGGCTATGGCGTCGTCGCTACGTCGCGCTCGATCCAGCCCTCGGCCGATCCGGACTTAGTGACCGTCCCCGGCGACATCGGCGACCCCGAGACGGGCAAGCGCCTGGTCGCGGCAGCGCTCAAGAAGTTCGGCCGCGCCGACACGCTGGTGAACAACGCCGGCATCTTCATCGGCAAGCCGTTCATCGAATACACGGAAGAGGATTACCGGCGGATGCTGAAGACCAATCTCGACGGCTTCTTCTTCACGACTCACGCTGTGGTTCCGGTGATGCTGGAGCAGGGTAGCGGCCACGTCGTCCAGATCACAGCGTCGACAGCGGAGTTCGCCAGTTCGCGTTCGCCCGCCTTCATTGCCATGTTGACCAAAGGTGGCATGAATTCCGCCACCAAGAGCTTGGCGATAGAGTACGCCACCCGCGGCATCCGCGTGAACGCCGTTGCTCCTGGGAACATCCGGACGCCCATGCACAACCCCGGGGAGTGTTGGGCAGCTGGCCGCGTTCCATCCCATGAACAAGCTGGGCGAGGTCGAAGATATCGTCCGGGCCGTACTTTACCTTGAGGATGCCGCGTTCTCGACCGGCGAGATCCTGCACGTCGACGGCGGCCTGATCGCCGGCCGCTGATCCCATTTGCGGGAGAGCGCCACGGGCGCTCCCCGTCTTCCCAGGAGACTTCGCATGCCAATCGTGAACATCCTCGTGACCCGCGAAGGCACCACGCCGGGTGCAGACCGGACTACCGCCGAGCAGAAGAACGCGGTCTACAAGGGCATCGCCGACCTGCTCTTCGACGTTATAGGCAAGCCCCGTGAAGATACGACCGTGATCTTCCACGAGCACGACGTCGAAGACCTGGGCCAGGGCGGCCTGCCGCTGGCTGACTATCGCCGCCAGCGCGCTCGGGACCGCCAGACAGGCCCCTGACGTCGCGTGCGAAGCGTCTCGTGCAACCGGATGCCGGCACGAGCTGCCCGGATCGACGCCACCCTCACATAGCAGGCGGAGGTGGGACAGGTCGTCCCGGTCGCCCGCCGACGATGACCAGAAAAGGAGCTGAGCAAGAGGGACAGTCTGCGGATCGTCCCACATCTCGCCGACAACATCGTGCTTCTCGGCCCCATCTTCCCTGAGCCCGCCGTGGGCAAGGACGCCGTCGTGGAGGTTCTTTCCGGCTTCCTCGAGACGATCGATACGTTGGAGGTCAATCTCCGGTTCGCATCGGACCGGGACATGGCCGTGTTCTTCAGCTTCACCTGCAACGGCATCACAGTGAAGGGCAACGAGCACCTCTCCGGCCCGGCAGAGCCGCACTCGAAGGCAACGGCCTCGCTCGCCGAAAGACCTTCCAGTTCCGCCCGTGATCGCGTTCTCCTCACCGTGACCTGCAAGGCCCAGGAGGTGCGCATGAGTGATCAAAGTTCCTGACGGCGGACGAGCGGCGGAGCGCTACCGCGGGGAGATCAGCGTTGGCACGCTTCGCAACTGGCGCTCTGCCCGAATCGGGCCAGCCTTCGTCAAAATCGGGAAGGCGATCCTTTACCCCACGGACAGCTTGACACGGCCAGCGTCTTCCGTGTCGGGTAGCTGCTACGGCTTCGTCGCTGTCGGCATGGACCGAGATCTACGGCGTTACTGGAAGGGACGCGTCGGCGCGATCAAGCGCCTGTGGTTCTGGCGTCCATAGTAGCCTTTGCCCACCAGACGAGTTCGTCCAACGCCGCCTTGGCCCCGGGGAGCAAACCCTTCTCAATCTCCTCGATCGGCTTGTTGCCGCCCATTGGGAACACCGCCATGAAGTCGCTGCCGCCGATATGGACGGCGGAGCGCGTCGAGACCATTTGAAGCTCGACGCCGATCCCCCGCAAATGCTCCAGCGCGCGTGCTCCGCCGGCACCGCCATAGGCGATGGCGGTAAACGGCTTGCGGTTCCACTCCTTGTAGGCTTGGTCGAGCGCGTTCTTGAGCGCGCCCGTGACCGAGTGGTTGTACTCAGCAACGACGAAGATGAAGCCGTCGAAGCCGGCGATCCGCTCCTGCCAGCGGATCGCCTCCGGATCCTTGCTGGGAGCGCGGAGGTTGGAGGCGACCTCCGAGAAGAACGGCAGCGGGTGGTCGCGCAGGTCGACCAGTTCGACGTTCATGTCGTCACGCGCTTGAGCCTGCTTCAGCATCCACTGCGCGGGTTTGTCGGCGAAGCGGGTCGGCCGGGTGGAGCCGATGACGAGGGCGATGCGGGGCTTGGTGGTCATGACGATGTTGCTCCTGCTAATCGGGGAGGGTCAGGCGTCGGTTCGGGGCGACTCAGGCTGCGGCGAACGTCGGTAGGGATTGGGTCACCGCTTCGCCGAAGCGATAGCT
>CAXUCF010000264.1:0-6792 GCA_964249275.1 uncultured Lichenihabitans sp. | reverse complement strand
TGGCTGGGGGACCTGGATTCGAACCAAGATTGACGGAGTCAGAGTCCGCTGTTCTACCGTTGAACTATCCCCCAACGAAGCTGCGAAGCGGATCCGCCGCCTGGGTCGGTCGGCCCATGCCGGAAGAGCTTGATGAGCCAAGTCTCGTCGGTCTCGGGCCTATAGGGCGCTGCCACGACGGGTGCAAGGCTTTTCTATCCGCTCGGCCTGCGAGGACAGGGGGGCGGCAAGGGCGCGCGGGCTCGGCCGGAGGCCGAAGCTCGCCCGACCGCGCCATCACCCTGTCGCAGGTGCCGGCACGGGCCGCCTGTCCCAAACCTCACCCCAAACCTGCACCACGTGTCCGGGCGAGACCTCGCGGTAGCGGCGCTCCGGGGGCACGTAGTCGAGTCCACGGATCGGGCTCATGATCTCGTCGTCGGACACGCCGTGGCGGGCGGCGCGGCGGGCGGGGTCGGGCACCGGGACGGCGTCGAGCAGGCGCCGCGTGTAGGGGTGCTGCGGGCTCCCGAAGATGACGGCCCGCGGCCCCATCTCGACGATCTCGCCGAGATACATCACGGCGACCCGGTGGCTCACCCGCTCGACCACGGCCATGTCGTGCGAGATGAACAGAAAGGCGAGGCTCAAGGTCGACTGCAGCTCGAGCATCAGGTTGACGACCTGCGCTTTCACCGAGACGTCGAGGGCCGACACGGATTCGTCCGCCACGATCAGGCGCGGCCGCACCGCGAGCGCCCGGGCCACGCAGATGCGCTGCCGCTGCCCCCCCGAGAACTCGTGCGGGAAGCGGCCCGCCATGTCGGGCTCGAGCCCGACGCGGCGCAGCAGGTCGGCCGTGCGCTCGCGCGCCTCGCCCGATCCGGCGAGCCTGTTCAGCAGGATCGGCTCGGCGATCGCGGCCCCGACCGTCATGCGCGGATCGAGGCTCGCGAACGGGTCCTGGAAGATCATCTGCATGAGCTTGCGGCGGCCGCGCAGCTCCGCCCGGTTCAGCTTCAGGAGGTCCTCGCCGTCGAGCAGCACCGACCCGCTCAGCGGCTCGATGAGCCGCATGACGGAACGTCCGGTCGTCGACTTGCCGCAACCGGATTCGCCGACGAGCGCCAGCGTCTCGCCCGCATGCAGGCCGAACGACACCTTCTCGACCGCGTGGACGCGGCCGCGCAGCCGGCCGAGGAGCCCGCCCCGGATGTCGAACCGGGTCGTGAGGCCGCTGACCTCGAGTACCGGCCGCCCGACGCCCGCCGCCTTGGCGGCCGCCATGCTGTCGGGGAGGTCGGGCAGGGTCTCGATGGCGCCGGTGGTGGTGCTCACGACGGGGAAGCGGACCGGGCGCGGCGCGGCCGCCATGGCGCCGAGCTTCGGCACGGCCGAGAGCAGCGCGCGCGTATAGGGGTGCCGGGCGCCCCGGAAGATCGCGGCCGTGCCGCCCGTCTCGACGGCCCGGCCCCGGTACAGCACCACCATCCTGTCGGCGACCTCGGCCACCACGCCCATGTCGTGCGTGATGAAGAGGATCGACATGCCCTCCTGGTCCTGCAACTCCTTGAGGAGGTCGAGGATCTGGGCCTGGATGGTGACGTCGAGGGCCGTCGTGGGCTCGTCCGCGATGAGGAGCTTCGGCCGGCAGGCGAGCGCCATGGCGATCATGACGCGCTGGCGCATGCCGCCCGAAAAGCGGTGCGGGTAGTCGTGGATGCGCGAGCGCGCGGCCGGGATCCGCACCCGGTCGAGCAGCCGCGCCGTCTCTGCCTCGGCCGCGAGCCGCGCCAGGCCGCGGTGCAGCATCAGCCCTTCGGAGATCTGGAAGCCGACGGTGAGGACCGGGTTCAGGCTCGTCATCGGCTCCTGGAAGATCATGGCGATCTCGTCGCCCCGGACCTTCCGCATCTCGGGCTCGGGGACCCGCAGGATGTCGCGGCCCTCGAGCAGCACGCGCCCCGAGGTCCGGCTCGCATCGCGCGGCAGGAGGCGCATGAGCGATAGCGCGCTGACGCTCTTGCCGGAGCCGGATTCGCCGACGAGCGCCACGGTCTCGCGCGGGCCGACCGAGAACGAGACGCCGTGCACCACTTCGCGCCACGTGCCGTCGCGGCGGAACGCCGTCGTGAGGTCCTGCACATCGAGCACGGGCTGTCGCACCGGAAGCCTTCAGAGGACGCGGCGCGGGTCGAGCGCGTCGCGCAAGCCGTCGCCGATGAAGTTGATCGACAGCACGGTCAGGAAGATCGCGGCGCCGGGGAACAGGGCCCAGTGGGTGGCGACGTCGAGGTGGTCCTTGGCGTCGTAGAGGATGCGGCCCCAGGTCGGGATGTCGGGCGGGAAGCCGAGCCCCAGGAACGACAGCGTCGATTCGGCGATGATGGCGGCCGAAACCTCGATCGTGCCGGCCACGATCACCGGGCCGATCGCGTTCGGCAGGATGTGGCGCACCACGAGATGCCAGCGCGAGGCGCCCTGCGAGCGCGCCGCCTCGACGAACTCCTTCTCCCGCAGCGACAGGAACTGCGCCCGGACGAGCCGGGCGATCGGCATCCAGCGCAGGCCCCCGATGATCACCACGATCATGACGAAGATGCCGCCCTCGGTCCCGAAGAGCCGCTTCAGCGTGTCCCGGAACAGGTAGATGACGAGCAGCAGGAGCGGCAGTTGCGGCAGCGACAGGAACAGGTCCGTCACCCACATCAGGACCGGGCCGAGGAGGCCCCGCGACATGCCGGCGAGGCTGCCCACCACGAGCCCGACGAACGTCGCCACCAGCATGGCGGCGAAGCCGACCGCGAGCGAGATGCGGCCGCCGTAGATCATGCGGGCCATGAGGTCCTGGCCGAGGTCGTCGGTCCCCAACGGATGGCCCGCGGACGGCCCCTGCAGCATGGCGGAGAAGTCGATGTCGTCAATGGCGACGGGCCAGAGCACGGAGCCGAGCAGCACGCCCAGCACCAGGAGGCCGAGGACCGCGACGCTGGCCACGGCGAGCCGGTGACGGCGGAAGCGGCGCCACGTCTCCCGGCCCGACGAGGAGGCCGGGCGCGCTTCGGCCGCAGGTACAGCCAACGCCGGGTCGGCCGCCGCCAGCGCTGCAGTTCCGTCCGAAAAGGACGGCGATCCGGTCGTCGCGGGCGCGGGATCGAGGCCCGCATAGGCGGGATCCAGGCCCGCATAGGCGGGATCGGGCGCCATGGTCGAGGCCGGGTCAGCCAAAGGAGATGCGGGGGTCGAGCCAGCCATAGAGCAGGTCCGCGATGAGGTTGAACAGGACGACCAGGCAGGCGAACACGAAGGTGACGGCCATGACGACCGGCGTGTCGTTCGACAGCATCGCGCTGATGAGCAGCGCCCCGATCCCGGGGACGCGAAAGATCTGCTCGGTCACGATCGCGCCCCCGAACACGGCCGGCATCTGCAGGGCCACGAGCGTCACGACCGGGATCAGGCCGTTGCGGGCGATGTGGCGCAGCGTCACGACGCGGTCGCTCAAGCCCTTGGCCCGGGCGGTCGTCACGTAGTCGAGTCGCGCCACGTCGAGCACCGCCGAGCGGACGTAGCGCGTATAGGAGGCCGCCTGGAAGAAGCCCAGCACCGCGACCGGCATGATGGCCTGGCGGACGTGCTCCCAGTAGAAGCGCCAGCCCTCGGCCTGGATGTCGGCCTGATAGACGAAGGGAAGCCAGCGGAGCTTTATCGATAACAGCAGGATGAACAGGATGCCGGTGAAGAAGGTCGGCAGCGAGAAACCCACGAAGGCCAGCGTATTGGCGACCTGGTCGAACACGGAATAGGGCCGGACCGCCGCGTAGATCCCGATCGGCACCGCGACGAGGAGCGCCAGGACCTGCGACGAGCCGATGACGAAGAGCGTCGTCGGCACGCGCTCCAGGATCAGCCGGTCGACATCGACCCGGCTGGCGAAGGAAAAGCCCCAGTCGCCGTGCAGCATCGCGACGAGCCAGTGCAGGTAGCGGAGGAAGACCGGATCGTCGAGCCCGAACTGTGCCCGCAGCGCGAGCCTCACCTCGGGCGGGATGTTGGGGTTCGAGGCGAGTTCGCCGAAGGGATCGCCAGGCGCCAGGGCCAGCACCGTGAACAGGATGAGGCTGATCCCGAGGAGGCTCGGGACCGCGACGAGGAGGCGGCGCAGCAGGTAGGCGCCCATGGCTCGGGTCTTCCGGTCACGCTTCCTTGAACCAGTCGGGCAGGGCCCAGAGGTCGTTGTCCCAGCCGCTCTGGGGCGCGTGCAGCTTCGCGGCGACGGCCGATACCTTGGCCCGGTGCAGCAGCGGCAGCACGTTGTCGGCGACCACGAGATCGTTCATCCTGATGAAGAGCGCGGCGCGCTTCACCGGATCGAGTTCGGTCTGCGCCTGGTTATAGAGCGCGTCGGCTTCGGCGTTCTGCCAGCGCACGATGTTGCGGCCCTGCCACTTGTTGGCCTTGGTGGCGACCTCCCACGACACGTATTGCAGCATCCAGGTGGCCGGATCGGGCTGTATGGCGTTGGTCGTGTACATCTCGATATCGGCGTAGAAATGCGGGTAGGTATCGGGGTTCGCCGGGTCCGAGGAGAAGAACACCGAGGCCGTGACCGATTTCAGCTCCATTTCGATGCCGGCCTTCTGGGCCGCCTGCTTGACGATCGCCTGCGCTTTCTGGCGCGGCGCGTTGATCGATGTCTGGAACAGGAACTTCATGGGCCTGCCGTCCCTGGCCCGGATCCCGTCGTGGCCCTTGGCCCAGCCCGCGTCGTCGAGCAGCTTGTTGGCCTTGGCGACATCGAAGGCGTAGCTGGTGTCCTTCGACACGAAGCGATCCGGACCGTTGAGCGTGTTGGCGGTGGCGCGGCCGGTGCGGCCGTAGATGAATTGCTGGATCGACTTGCGGTCGACCAGGAGGTTCAGGGCCTGGCGCACCGCGGGGTCCGAGAAGGCGAAATGCTTCGTCTTGATCGAGGCTTTCTCGCCGTCGACCTCGACGTTCGGGTCGGTGACGTTCAGCAGGATGAATTCGAGGTTGCCGCCGTAGACGAGTTCGACCCGCCCCTTGCCGCCCTCCTCGAGGCGCTTCAGGATCTCGTCCTCGACCTGCAGGTTCCAGGCGTAATCGTATTCGCCGCTCTGCAGCACCGCCCGCGCCGCCGATACGGCGTCGCCGCCGCCCTTCATCTCGATCGTGTCGAAATAGGGCCGGTTCGGCAGGTGGTAGTCCGTATTGCGGTCGCCCCGCACCATGTCGCCGGGGCGGAACTCGGTGAACCTGTAAGGGCCGGTGCCGACCGGGACGAGGTTCGCGGGCGCGTCGCGGGACTTCGCGCCGATGTAGTCGCCGAAGAGGTGCTGCGGGATGACGCTCCCGGCCGTGCCGACGAAGGCGTCGGCCCAGAAGGGCGTCGGCTTGTCGAAGAGCACCCGCACGGTCAGCTCGTCGACCTTCTCGACCTTGAGGTCCTTGTAGGATCCGGTCGTCGTTGTGGCGGTCGCCGGATCCCTGGCATATTGCCAATTGAAGACGAGGTCGTCGGCCGTGACGGGCTTGCCGTCGTGCCATCTCACCCCCGGCTTCAGCTTCCAGACCACGGATTTGCCGTCGGCCGCGAGCGTGCCGCTGTCCCGCGACGGGATCTCGGCGGCCAGCACCGGCACGAGGTTGCCCTCGTCGTCCCAGGCGGCCAGCGGCTCGTAGAAGATGCGCGAGGCCTCCTGGTCCTTGGTGCCGATGGCGAAATGCGGGTTGATGAGCGTCGGGGCCTGCCACCAGAGCAGCTTCAGCGGGCCGCCGCCGCCGGCTTTGGTCGGCTTGTAGGTGGCGCGCGCATCGGAAGCAAAAGCGACGCCGTTGTGCGCCAGCATCATCCCGGCGAGCGGCGCCGTGAGCCCGAGCGCCACCATGTGCCGGACGAAGCGGCGCCGCGAGAGGCGCCCGTCCTTGACCTCGGCGACGAGGTTGCGCAAATCCTGCTCGTTCATCGGACCCTTCTCGCGGCTGGCCTAGGACGCCCAGCATGAATGCTGGGCGGGATTTAGCAAGGGCTGCGCCAAGTGAGGCCAAGTGGCGTCGGATGCCACCCGGGGCCGGGGTCCGGACAACGCTGTCGGTCTCGCATCTGGCGCCCCCGCGCGTTCTGCGGCACTCTGGCCTGAGCTCTGCATGGGGGCCGTGGGATGGGCCAGCCGACCTGGAGACGACCCGATGGATAACCGCAATGCTCTTTGGCGCCATGTGGATCTCAACAAGGAGCGTCTGATCGCTCTCGCCGATCGCGTCTGGGGCATGCCGGAGGTCTGCTACACCGAAAAGCGCTCCGCCGCCGAGCACGTGGCGGAGTTGCGCCACCAGGGCTTTCGCGTGACCGAGAACGTGGCCGGCATTCCCACGGCCGTCATCGGCGAGGCCGGCGAAGGCGGCCCGGTCATCGCCTTTCTGGGCGAATACGACGCCCTGCCCGGGCTGAGCCAGGCGGCGGGCGTGGCCCAGCACAGTCCGGTCGAGGCCGGCGGCCACGGCCACGGCTGCGGACACAACCTGCTCGGGTCGGCTGCTCTCCTGGCCGCGACCGCCATGAAGGACTGGCTCGCCGAGACGGGGACACCCGGCCGCGTGCGTTACTACGGCTGCCCGGCCGAGGAAGGCGGGGCCGCCAAGGCCTTCATGGTGCGGGCCGGCGCCTTCGACGACGCCGACGCCGCCATCACCTGGCATCCGTCGAGCTTCTGGGTGTTGGCGCCGCCCCTGGCGCTCGCCAACACCCGGGCCGACTTCGTCTTCACCGGCCGCGCCTCGCCTGCGGCCGCC
>CAXUCF010000263.1:0-6793 GCA_964249275.1 uncultured Lichenihabitans sp. | reverse complement strand
CAGCATCACGTCCTGGACGGTGCGGAACAGCAGTTCCCCTTGCTCGGTGAGGATCAGGCCGCGGGCGTGACGATGGAACAGCGGCGTCTCGAGCTCGGTCTCGAGCGCGCTGATCTGGCGGCTCACCGCGGATTGGCTGAGATTCAGGACCTGTCCGGCGTGAGTGAAGGACCCGGCGTCCGCGGCCGCCTGGAAAACCCGCAACTTGTCCCAATCCACCGTCGCCTCCCGGTCGGCCCACCCCTCCGCGGCCCAGGTACAGGGCTCCGGCCCTGGCCAGGCACCCGTCCACTATCCATGGATCCTTCGGGCAGCGCCACCGCAAATCGAGCCCGTCGGCGCCTTTACCGCGGCGACCGCCCGGGCCGGGGCGCCACGAGGCAGCGGCATCGCGACATGACGTTTCCGTGGAGCCCTACTCCCAGGCGCCGCTCATCTGGGGCTCACGCCGCTCCTCGGCCCGCACCTCCGGGTCGGCATCGTGCTCGGCCAGGAATTTTTCGGCTTCGAGGGCCGCCATGCACCCCATTCCGGCGGCCGTGACGGCCTGGCGGTAGATCTTGTCCTTGACGTCGCCGGCCGCGAACAGGCCGGGGATCTCGGTGGCGGTCGAATCGGGTCGCGTCAGGATGTAGCCGTCCCGGTCCATGGGAACCTTGCCCTTGAACACGGCCGTGGCGGGCGAATGGCCGATCGCCACGAAGAGGCCGTCGGCACGGTGGATCCTGGTGGCGCCCGACAGCGTGTCGCGTAGCCGGACGCCGGTGACGCGCGCCGGCGTGCCCTCGCCCAGCACCTCTTCGACGGCGTGGTTCCACAGGAGTTCGATCTTGGGATGCTTGAACAGACGCGTCTGCAGGATCTTCTCGGCCCGCAGATGATCGCGGCGGTGGACCAGCGTCACGCGGCTCGCGTGATGGGTGAGGTAGAGCGCGTCCTCGACGGCCGTGTTGCCGCCACCCACCACCACGACCTGCTTGTTGCGGAAGAAGGCGCCGTCGCAGACCGCGCAGCCGCTGACGCCCGCCCCCATGAAGACGCGTTCGGACTCGAGCCCCAGCCACTTCGCCTGGGCACCGGTCGCCACGATGACGCTGTCGGCGAGATAGGTGTCGCCGCCGTCGGTCTCGATCCTGAAGGGGCGCCTCGACACGTCGATGTCGGTCACGAGATCGAAAGCGAGGCGCGCCCCGGCGTGCTCGGCCTGCCGGGCCATGCGGTCGGTGAGGTCGGGTCCCTGGATCGAGATCTCGCCCGGCCAGTTCTCGACGTCGGTCGTGATGGTGAGCTGCCCGCCCGGCTGCAGGCCCTGGATCACGACCGGGTCGAGCCCGGCGCGGGCCGCGTAGACGGCGGCCGTGTAGCCGGCCGGTCCGGCCCCGATGATCAGCGTCTTCACGGCATGGGTCTCGGGCATGGGCAGGCAGGCCTTCGGCATCGTTTCGGCTCGGAACGATCGCCGGGGCCGCTGTCGGCTTGGTATAAGAACGGGGCGGTGGGCCTGCAAGGCTGCGCCCGGCACCCATCCGGCGCCGGCCAGCCTTCATGGGGCCGGCCCTTGCGGCACCTCCCGACCGGGCCTAGTTTGCGCGCCGCCGGTGTGGGGCCGAAACCGCCGCACCGATCCTCAACGGCAGTCCCGACGGGCGGCCCGACCTGACGAGAGTTCCAGCCATGCCTTCAAGCAGCGCGGCCCGCGACGCGACCCGGCTCGGGACCGGCCCCGCGGGCGTCGAGGACATCAAGGCGGCGGTGCGGGCCAGCCTCGCGGCGCGGCGAACCTTCGACACGCCCTACCGGCATTTCCTGGTCGATCACCTGTTCCCGGCCGCGGTGGCGGACGAATTGGCCGACCTTCCCTTCGCGGCGCCGGGCCTCGACGGCCGGTCGGGCAAGCGCGAACTGCACAACGACACGCGGCGCTACTTCGATGCCGCCACCATGGCGGAACATCCCGTGATGGCCCGGGTGGCCGAGGCCCTCCAGTCGACCGACCTCGTCGGCGACATCGCCCGCACCTTCGACGCGCCGCTCGACGACACCTTCCTGCGCCTCGAATATGCGCAGGACATCGATGGCTTCTGGCTCGAGCCGCACACCGACCTCGGGGTCAAGAAGTTCACCTGCCTGATCTATCTCTCGACGGGTCCCGGGCACGAGCGGCTCGGCACCGACATCTATTCGAGCAAGGAGCGGCACTTCGGCTGCCCGCCCTTCATCCGCAATACGGCGATGATCTTCGTGCCCGGCGCCGAGACCTGGCACGGCTTCGAGAAGCGGCCCATCGCGGGCGTGCGCCGTTCGGTGATCCTGAACTACGTCACCCACGACTGGCGGGCGCGCGAGCAGCTCGCCTTTCCCGACCGCACGGTGCGGGTGGACTGAGGCGGGTGGCGGCTCGTTATGGCGAGCGAGCGAAGCAACCCGGGACCAGGGGGCGCGGACACTCAGCATCGTCGCCCGCCAAGCCCTGTGCGGCGCTCGCCCCAACATCATCATAGCGCTTGTAGCGGCAGGTGGTGACCGACACGATCCAGCTCGCCAGGAACAGCGCCAGGATTGCGGAGCCGAGCACACCGCAAATCGGCGTTGGGCTACCGAAATCTAGGACCTACGAACAACAAGATCTCTGCGTTCGGGTTTGGCCGCTGGTAAGCGGCTAGATTTAGGCTCGATTCCACCTCGTGCCATCATTTCGCCAAAGTAGCGCTAGGTTATCCTCGCGAGGATCTTGTTTTTTCTTAGGATTGATCGACGAAATGCGGACTGCGGCCTTGGTTGACTGACCTCCGTTATGGTGCTCTGTTCACACATACTAGAGCGGCTCGATAGCTGCCTGATCCAAGTGGCTAGCATCGCCGGCCGGCGTAAGGCAATGAACCTGCTTCGGCCTGTTGCGAGCATGGCTTTGCGGGTTTGAGTTTCCTCGAACAACGGATGGAGAACGCTTCATGGCTCAGCCGATCGCCTCCGACCGATATATCCTGGCGCCGGACACCTTGTCCGATGCGCCCGAAAAGCTGCCGGCGTTCAACCCGCACCCGATTGCCGCAGCATCCGTACCAGCACCGATGTCGACCCCGACCACGATCGATGGCGGCACGTTCGGCAGCGGCCCGGACACGCTGGTGATGACGCTGGCCGAAGACGCTTTTCAGGGCGACGCCCAGGCCAACATCGCCATCGACGGCAATATGCTGAACGCCGAGCCCATTACCGTCACCGCCCTGAAGAATGCGGGGCAGAGCGAGACCTTCACGTTCAAGGGCACCTTCGGCTCCGGCGCGCACGACCTGGCCGTGAGCTTTCTCAACGACGCTTATGGCGGCACGCCCACCGCTGACCGCAATCTCTACGTGAACGGAGCGAGCTATGACGGGATTTCTACTCGTCCGGCAACGGCCGCGCTCGACACCACCGGGACGGCGCGCTTTACCATCCCGCCCGCCGGCGACCCCGAAGCGGTCCCGACCACGACCGATGGCGGCACGTTCGGCAGCGGTCCGAACACCTCGGCGGTGACGGCGCCGGGACAGAGTGTGGCGTCCAATTTCAATGACACGTTGAACACCAACGGCCAGGCCGACACGCGTTTCGTGTTCACGGCGGGCTTCGGGCAGGATGTGGTGCAGAACTTCGTTGCAGCGGGGCAGGGCCACGACGTCCTGGATCTCCCGCAGTCGGACTTCACCTCGATCGCCGACGTGCTGCGCAACACGAACAATGCGGCCGGCGGAGCCGTAATCCACGATCCGACCACGCAGGACACGATCAAGGTTTCGGGGGTGAGCAAGACTGCACTTGCCCAGCACAAGAACGATTTCATGTTCCACGCCTGATAGGCTTTTGGGGGAGTCCGGAACGGACAGGGCCTCTCCCGTCCATCGACCGCCAAGGTCGGCGGCCAAACCGACCTTCTGCGCTTTCCCCGGGACCTCGCCCGTAGCCGCGGTCAAAAGGCCCGGACTGACCAGGCTCCTCGACCGGTTGAACAGGTCATGCGCGAAGAGGTCGCGACGGCGTGTCACTGTAGCGTCGACGATTTTGGGCGGCCCGCATGCGACCGAGCCCGCATCCGGCCGTCAGGGACGCGAAGTGAACGGCCACGATAGCTGCCGCAGTTCGACGGCTGACGCGGCTTCCTCGTCGCCTTCGAGAGCGAGATCCTGGTCGGCTTAGCTAGATCGAGAGGACCTCAATGCGGAGCGGGCCGGGCTTCATCGGGCGCTGCCGCGCGACGGTCGATCTCACGGTATCCGGGCCCCTGGTCATGGCGTCACGGCATGGGTCGGGCTCGATGCCGCCGGCTCGCCCGCGCCTGGTTCGGCCAGGAGCCCGGTGATGCGCAGGGCCGCGCAGGCCGCGCCGTAGCCGTTGTCGATATTGACGACCGCGATGCCCGGCGCGCAACTCGCCAGCGCCGCGTGGAGCGCCGGCATGCCGCCCTCCGCCACACCGTAGCCGACCGAGGTGGGCAGCGCCACGACGGGCGTCCGCACGAGACCGCCGACGACGCTGACCAGCGCCGCATCCATGCCGGCCGCCACGATCACGACGGGGGCGCGGCGGATCTCCTCGATGCGGTCGAGCAGGCGCCACAAGCCGGCCACCCCGATGTCCGTGAAGGTGCCGTGCGCCTGGCCGTTGAACGCCAGCGTGCGACAGGCTTCGCGCCCGACCGGCAGGTCCGAGGTGCCGGCCATCACCACGGCGACCGGCGCACCCGTACGCACGGGGCGCGGGGCGCCGAAGATGGCCGTGCGCGACAAAGGCTCGTAGTCGAGCGCGGCCCGGAGGCGCGGCGGCAGCGTGTCGAGCTTGGACCGGTCGAGCCGCGTCAGCAGCAGGCCTCCGCCGGCCGGAAAGGCATCCAGAATGGCGGCCACCTGGTCGGCCGTCTTGCCGGCGCAGAAGATCGCCTCGTCGAGGCCGATCCGTTCGCGCCGCGCGAGGTCGAGCTTGAAATCCGCCATCACGCGGCGCCATGCAGGAAGGCGCTGCCGTTGCGGTAGGGCGCGAAGGCGAGGGCGTGGTTCTGCAACAGGGTGCCGAAGCGACGCTCGACGTCGCTTGCGATCGCGGCCCGGCGGCCCGCATCGAGGGCCGCCAGCGTTCCCGGGTCGAGTTCCACCACGACGCCGGACGCGCGGACGCGGCACCGCACCGTGCCGCGCGGGAAATCCTGGGCGAGGTCTCGCTCCACCGCGTGGATGGCACGCAGCACGTCGGGCCTGATCGCGATGCCGGTCTCGACCCGGCTCGACAGGCAGGGGGCCGCGGGCAGTTCGCTGAGGTCGCCGAGCCCGAGGGAGCGCGCGAGCGCCCTCACGGTCCGCTTGTCGATGCCGGCTTCGAGATAAGGGTGGCGCACCGCGTGATCGCGGGCGGCGTCGAGGCCGGGGCGGTATTCCCCGAGGTCGTCGGTGTTGGCCCCCGACACCATCTGGGCGCGCGTATGCCGCCCGATGCTGCCGTAGAGGTTCGTCTTGCAGAAGAAGCAGCGGTTGGTCGGATTGGCCCTGTAGCTCGCGTCGTCGAACTCGCCGGCCTCGATCACCTGGAGTCGCCAGCCCTGCCGGACCGCGAGCCGTTCCACCCTGGCCGTGGCATCGCCCGGGACGGCGGGCGACACGGCGTGGAACATGGCCACGTCGTCGCCGCGCTCCGCATGCGAGAAGGCGGCGAGCGTCAGGCTGTCGATACCCCCGCTGACCGCGACCGCGATGCCGCCCCCGATGCCGCGCAGAACCTCGGTGAGCCGTCGTGACGCCGCGTCGATGTCGTGGTCCATCAGCCTTCGTCCCCTGTGCGGCCGGCCAGGCGATCCAGCGCCAGCGCTTCGGCGTCGCGCCGCAGCCGCGTCCGCGCGACATGGCCGGGCTCGGCCGCCACGTCGGCCGCTTCCGCCTTGGCGGTGCGGCTCCCGTCGGGTCGCATCACGGATTTGGTCCGCAGGTCGCGACCGGCGACCGCGACGGTATCGAAGCCGCGCGGCAGAGCCGCGCCGTGGACGGTGTGGAAGCGCAGCCCGATCGTGGTGGTCTCGGCGAAGCAGAGCCGAATCGCCGCGTCGAGCTGGTCCGGCGCCACCAGCACCTGCACATGGGTCGCCATGCGGTTCTTCTTGCCGAACGCGACGCTCTGCACGACGTCGTGGACTCCCGGCATGGCCCGCACATGGTCGAGGCCTGCCGACAGGTCCTCGGCCGACTGATCGTCGACCTCGAAGACGATCACGCCGAGTTCGCGGTGCGCGAAGCCGCCCGCCGCGGCGCCCACGTCGGGACCGGTCGCCTCCTCGAAGGCCAGCACGCGCAGGCAGTTGCTGATGCCGGGGATGTCGCGCGTACCGAAGCCGGTGCCGGTCCGGGTGAGGCGCCGCGGGCGCGGTGCCGCAGCTGGGGTGCCGAAGAGGAGGTGACGTGCCACGGCGGCACCGGTCGGCGTGACGCGCTCGCCCGCGATGCCGTCGTCGATGGTGTCGAGGCCGCGCAGCAGCAGCACGGTCGCTGGGGCCGGTACGGGCAGGATACCGTGGTCGGTCCTGACCCGGCCGGAGCCGAGCGGCAGTGGCGCGGCACTCCACCGACGGGCGTCGACCAGGGTGATGATCTGAGCGGCCGCCACGACGTCGACGATCGAATCCACCGCACCGACCTCGTGGAACGCGACCTCCCCGGGCGGAACGCCATGGACGCCGCCTTCCGCCTCGGCCAGGTGCGAGAAGATGGCGACGGCCTCGCGCTTCACCCGCGTCCCGAGCCGCGATCCTTCGATCAGCGCCCGGATCGAC
>CAXUCF010000262.1:4469-6829 GCA_964249275.1 uncultured Lichenihabitans sp. | reverse complement strand
CCTCGGCGCCGGCCCGGCTTCGAGCGATGTCGCAAAATCAGGAGAAAAGCGACACGGGGAATGGTCTAACGCCTATGCGCTCGAGGCCGGTGACGACAGTCCACATGTACCCTGGGTAGAAGACGATAATTCTGTTAGCGCGGCCAACGTGCCGTCGACCACGACAGGCACCGTTCTTCTCATCAGTTCCCTCAGGGCAACTTTGAAAGCGCGGCGACGTTCATCATCCGCGAGGCGAACCGCCTCGGTAGCGTTCATATTGCAGTTACTGTCGTAGTCGACCTATGACGCTCACGCAATCAAGCAATGCAGCGGTAATCCAGGCCGTCTTCGAAGCGAGCAGTGGCGGCGGTTAGGCTGCGGGATGGTCCGAGCATGCGAAAAGCGAAGGCCACTCCTGGCGCTGTCGATGTAACGAGCGACGAGGCTGATATGCGCGAACATCATCGTGATTTCTCGCCAACCGACCGGGCGCTCCTCGACCTCGCCCATGCGGTGCGCGATACAGGATACTACTTCGTCACGCCGACGCCTTTAACGATCGCCCGCAACAATGCGCGGCCCAGTAATGCGCGGGCTAGGACCCTGGCCGACGTGTTCGGTTGGAGCCGCCCCTTTGACGAAGCGGTTTTGCCCGCTCCCCTTTTTGATCTCATGACGGTGGCTGGCGTGGTCGCCCGCGAGAACGGCGGCTTCCGTAGTACAATTCGCCTGTCGACGCTGGGGACTAACCTCTTGATCCACTCCGCTTATCCCACGACGGCAGCTGACTCGGTTTTCTTCGGCCCCGACACCTACCGCTTCGCCAGCGCCATCGTCGCGCATCTCGCCGTGTCTAGCGCCCCGGTGCGTCGGGCGGTCGACATCGGTTGCGGCGCGGGGGCAGGCGGAATCGAGGTGGCGAAGATCCATCCCGAGGCCGAGGTGATGATGGTTGACATCAATGACGTCGCGCTGCGCTACGCCCGCCTCAACGCAGCCCTGGCAGGTGCGGTCGGAGCAAGCGCCCGTTCCAGCAATCTCCTGACAGACGTCGAGGGGTCCTTCGACCTCGTCATTGCGAACCCGCCTTACATGATCGACCCCGCCGAACGGGCATACCGGCATGGGGGCGGCACGCGTGGCGAAGGACTGTCACTGGCCATCCTTGAAGCGGCGTTAGATCGCTTGTCGCCGACCGGAACTTTGCGGCTCTACACGGGTTCCGCCATCGTCAACGGGGGCGACGGGTTTCGCCAAGCCGCCACGGAGCGGCTTGCCTCGTTCCGTCACAGGTGGACATACGTCGAAGCTGATCCTGACGTGTTTGGCGAAGAACTGGACGGGGGAGCTTACGCGGACGCTGACCGCATCGCCGCCGTCATCCTTACCGTCAGAAAGGAAAGATAGGCATGCTTGACCATCCTCATGGGCCACCCGATCTTGACGCGATGTCGGACCGCGACTTGCAGCTTGCTCTGACGGCTTTCAACGCCAAGCGGTTCGATCCGGCTTTTCCCGACGGGGATTGGCGGGTCGATCTCGACGACTTCTCCAGCATGAGCCGGCTCGAGGGGGCCTTCCTCGACCGGGAGCGCCAGTCCGTTGCTGCCCGCGCCGCCGAGGCGCCCACGACCGCCACGGCCTTCACCAAATGGTTCGAAGACCTAAGCGCCTCCGGCCCCGGGCAAGGCGATGCTCTGTTTCCCTGGCTTGCCGAAACAGCCAGCATGGACGAGATGAAGTGGTTCCTGGCCCAGGAGGTCGCGGGCGAAGCCGGGTTTGAGGATCTGACGGCGCTGACCCAGGTCAAGCTGCCGACGCGGCCCAAGCTCGAACTCGCGCGCAATTACTGGGACGAGATGGGGCGCGGTAAGCCCAAGGGCATGCACGGTCCATTGCTTGAGGCTTTGGTTTATAGCCTCGGCCTCAAGCCGAATGTCCAGACCACGGTTCCGGAGTCCTTGGCGCTCGCCAACACGATGGCGGGCCTCGCCTCAAACCGGCGATTCGCCTATCATTCAGTGGGCGCCCTCGGCGTCATCGAGATGACGGCGCCTGACCGCGCCGCCGCCGTTGCGGCCGGCCTCAAGCGGCTCGGCATCCCGAGCGGCGACCGGCATTATTTTGACCTGCATTCGATTCTCGACGTGAAACATTCCCTCGCTTGGAATGCCGAAGCTATCTACCCCTTGGTGGAGGCTAACCCTCGGACTGCCCACGCTATGGCCGAAGGTGCGTTGATGCGCCTGCAATGCGGAGCCCGCTGCTTCACTGCCTACAGGGAGCATTTTGGCTTCAAAGACGGTCAACCACCCGTATGAGAGCACGTGACTGCCGTATCGTCGTCAGCTTCGAAGAGTAAGGTCTCTAGTTGACAC
>CAXUCF010000262.1:0-4459 GCA_964249275.1 uncultured Lichenihabitans sp. | reverse complement strand
TGACACGTTTGATGGTTGTCACGGCTCACGAAGGTAACACGCGCAATCGAGACCACGGAACGCGAGCGTAGGGACAACGAGCACAGGACATCGGTCAGTGCTGTGCGACCATGACCCATACCGCGCTAGCCCTCATGAGCCGGGACTGGATCGCAGTGCAAGGCGAGGGCAGTCGATTGGACGATATAGAGCAGCACGAGCCGCTGATCCTGTATCTCGACATTGATGGCGTCGTCACGACGGCCGGCTACCAGCTGACAGCAGGCAAGGACAGGATCGATCCAGCCGCCGTCGCCGTTGTTACGGCTCTGGTGCGTGAGTTCGGCGCCGTGGTCGTCGTGTCTTCGACGTGGCGCGTAGCAGACTGTCGGCCGACGCTTGTCGAGGCCGGTCTGGCCGAGGATTGCTTTTTCAGCGACTGGTGCACCGCCATCCCAGACACGAGCCGAAACACCGAGACCGGCGACATGCTTCCCGCCGACCAGGCCGACCGCGGCGAGGAAATCGCCGAACACGTCACTCGAAACCACATCAACCGTTACCTCGTTCTCGATGACGTCGACCTTGGATCGGCTCACGCCGGGCGTCACGTCAGGCCCGATCCCGAGAGGGGCCTCACTGCGGCGGACGGCGCCTTCGCCCGAAAGCTCGTGGCTCGCATGGATACGCTTTGCCGTGGCCGCAACCTTGTCTCCGGCCACGTGGCGGACGGCTTCACGAAGCGTTGACCTTTCGTCAGAACTACCCCATTTCATGACGGCAGTGTGACGCCAGCGTCGCACCGCTCCCCGACATCGACAGGTCGTCGAGACCTCGGCCGAACTTGCCTTTTCGGCCATCCCACGGTGCTGCCCTCGCGCGGTTCCATGGCTGCGTCGGGTCGTTGATCGGCAGGAAGGAGGGGCTTTGATGTTCGGAATGGGATTACCTACGAAGACTTCGGGCCACTCGCTCGTGTCGCTCGGCATCCTTGAGAGGTCGGCCGCGAAGGCGCATGCGGCGTTTGTTGCTTCGGGCTGGCGCGAAATCGGCTACGGCTATCACGGGACCGTTCACGCGCATGCCGATCACCCGGACGTGGTAGTACGACTCGCCCGCAAGGCTGACGGCTTCGGTGACTACGCGGCTCTGCTGCGGAAGGGGTTCTCGGGCTCGAACGGGCCGCATGCGCTGCGCATTTCGCGGATGGTGGGCAGTGATTTCACGCCATGGTGGGCAGTGATTTCACGCGATCATGGGCAGTGTGCGGCCTGACCGACGGCGGCTATGGAGTCAGGGGTTCTGGCTGGCGTCAAGGGACCGCTTGCCGACGATCTTGCGCATGCTTTCTCCGGTGATGGCGATGCGGTGAGCGTTGTGGATGAGGCGGTCGAGGATGGCATCGCCGAGCGTTGGGTTGTCTCCGATCACCTCGTGCCACTGCTCGACCGGCACCTGACTGGTGACGAGGGTCGATCCGCGTCCGCTCCGGTCTTCGAGAATCTCCAGGAGTTCGATCCTCTGGTTGTGGTTGAGGACCGACAAGCCCCAATCATCAAGGATGAGCAGGTCGATGCGGGCGATGCCCTTGAGCATGCGGGCGTGACGGCCGTCGCCGCGGGCCAGCGCCAAGGCCTCGAACAGGCGCGGAACGCGGTGGTAGAGGACAGAGCGGCCGTCGCGGCAGGCCTTGTGCCCGAGCGCGCACCCGAGCCAGCTCTTCCCGATCCCGGTCGGGCCGCAGATCAGCAAGTTCTGATGGCGGTCGATCCAGTCGCCGGCGACGAGCCGGGCCAGAAGCGCGCGATCGAGACCGCGCGGGGTGCGCAGGTCGATGTCCTCGACGCAGGCATCCTGGCGCAGGGCCGCGAACTTGAGGCGGGCCGTCAGGCGTTTGGTGTCGCGCTCGGCCGCCTCCCGGTCGGCCATGATGCCGACGCGTTCCTCGAACGACAGGACGGCGAGGTCGGGCGAGGCGCGCTGATCCTGGAAGGCTTTGGCCATGCCGGGCAGGCCGAGTGCGAGGAGCCGTTCGTGGGTCGGGTGATTGAGCATCGGGATCTCCTGATGGCGAAGGGTCAGTGGAAGTAGCCGCGGCCGCGGATGTTGCCGTGGCGCAGGGGCTCGGGTTCGGGCTCCGGGTCGAGGAAGGCGCGATCGAGGCCGGTCTTGAGGATGGAGCGGATCGAGCCGACGGATCGGGCGTTGATCAGCTCGCCGCGCCGGCACGCCGCCTCAAGGCGGGCCGGGCCGTAGATCTTCTCCAGGGACAGGATGCCGAGGCAGGTGCGGAAGCCCTGCTCGGGGTGAGGCCGAGCGATCATGATGGCTTGCGTCAGCGCCGCGGTGGCCGGGCCGATCTTCTCGGCGAAGGCCGTGATCCGCGCCGGCGTCCAGGCGGCATGGCGCTTGTGGGAACTCGGCATGTGCTCCGCGACGGTGACGTGGCTGCGCCGCCCGAGCGATTTGGCATGGCTGGCGACCCTCTCGCCCTTGTGGAAGGCCTCGACGGTCCGCTCGGTGACGCGCACGTCGACGAGGTCACGGATCAGCCGGAACGGCACCGAGTACCAGCAGCCGTCGACCTCGACGTGATAGTCGGGGGCGACCCGGCAGCGCTTCCAGGCCGCGAAGGCGTAGGGCTCCGCCGGCAAAGGCTTTAGCGCCGGCGCGTCCACGGCGGCGAACAGCTCGGCGCGGCTGGCGCCATAGCCGCGCATGATGCGAGCGTTGAGATCGGCCGTCAGGGCGGTGACGGCGGCGTTGAGTTCGGCCAAGCTGAAGAACCGCCTGTTGCGCAGCCGTGCCAACACCCAGCGCTTGACCAGCAGCACCGATTGCTCCACCTTGGCCTTGTCGCGCGGCTTCCTGGGCCGGGCCGGACACACCGTTGTCCCGTAGTGGCCGGCCATCTCCTGGTAGGAGCGGTTGATCCCCGGATCGTAGCGGTCCGGATTAGTGACGGCCGCCTTCAGGTTGTCGCAGACGATCATCGTCGTCACGCCCCCGAGGAAGGCGAACAGGCCGACATGGCAGCCGATCCAGTCGGCCAACCCCTCGCTGGCCCGGGCCTCGGCGTAGATGTAGTTGGAGGCGCCGAGCGCGGCGACGAACAGCTTCATCGGCTGCACCACCCCGGTGGCCGGATCGATGACGTCGATCGTGTCTCCGGCGAAGTCGACGAACACCTTCTCGCCGGCGGCATGGGTCTGGCGCATCGTCGGCGACGCTCGCGCCTTCCAGGCCTCGAACTGCACGCAGAACCAGGTGTAGCCGTAGCCGTCCGGATGCTCGGTCCGGTATTCCTGCCACAGCAGCATCCGGGTCACGCCAGAGCGACGGAGTTCCCGGTCGACCGTGGGCCAATCCGGATCCGGCCGGTCCTCCGCCATGATGTCGGGTGCTGCCGGGAACAGCAGCCGCTCCAGCCCCGTATCAGTCAGGGCCGCGTCGATGGGCCAGCCGATCCCTGCCGCCTGGGCGCGCCGCAGATAATCGCCGACGGCGCCTTTGCTCAGCCCCAGCGAGGCCGCGATCACGCGGCTGCTAAACCCATTCTCATGCTTCAGACGCAGCAGATCGCGTATTCGGCGCATCGACAATCTCTCGGTCGGCATCAGGGCCCTCGTGTTCGAAACGAGGGGCTGAGTACCCGGTCAGACTGTCGGTCGAGGCTGCGTCACCGCCCTAAAACGGGTGCCCGCGATGCCGTGAAATCACTGCCCATGATCCCGTGAAATCCGTGCCCATGATGCTCTGAAATACGCAGCATGCGCCGCGCATTCACGATATGCATGTGAGCCGGTGCGGCGCACTGATGACCGTCGCCTCGCGCCTGGCAGAGCCGTCGCGGAACGCGTGGTGGTTGCCCTTTGCCCATGCCGTCATCGCCGATCATCCCGGCGTCGAGATGGACGAAGGTGTTCGGACGCGCTTCATGGAGGAATGGCCTGATCATGAGCCCTACGTCGATCATCCCAGCTTCGAGGGTATCCGGGAAGACTTCAGGGCCGCGTGGCCCTGCTACGAAAGCTTCGTCAAGGCCCTGCGCGCTATTGCGCCGAATGGGTTAGATCCCAACGTCGGCAATGTTCTTGTCGGCCTGGATGGCAGCCCTGTGGTCTACGATCCACTGTGCGACGACGGCGAAGGCCTGTGGCGATCGCCTGTCGCGCGGCTGTTGTCCCGCTGCGGTGAGACCCTGCGTGGTTTGACCGGTGAGGGATGGCGCCGGGCACGCGCGGCGGCCTGATTACGCGTCTCTTTCGGTTCCAGGTCCTGTTCAGGCGTTGTCCCAAAGCCAGATGCCGACCATGATGAGAGCCGTGAACAGCGTCTCACTTCGCTGTCTCGTCGGGGTATACCTATACGGTAATCAGGGAACGTGATGGATGGGCGCCGGCCACCGCTGCACCGAGCCTCACGTCGGTTCGATTTAGGTGGTTCGCTATGAAAAGTTCGTGTTGAGTGGTGGGTCTCC
>CAXUCF010000261.1:4984-6937 GCA_964249275.1 uncultured Lichenihabitans sp. | reverse complement strand
TCGGCCTGCGCTTCTGCTTCAACTTCCTGTTCATCGCGGCGCTGAGCTTCCTCGGGCTGGGCGTGCCGCTGCCCTATGCCGACTGGGGCGGCATGGTGAAGGACAACGTCGGAGGCATCTCGTTCGGCCTGCCGGCCGCCCTCTACCCGGCCGGCGCCATCGCGCTGCTCACGGTCGGCATCAACCTCGTGGTCGACTGGTTCCTCTCGATCGATGCCCGCCCATCGGGTGCCCAGGCGGAAATGTAAGGGTCGCATCATGTCGGACGATCAGATCCTTTCGCTCGAGAAGCTCCGGGTCGAGACCATCACGGGGCGGGTGCTCGTCGACGACGTCGACGTGACCCTGAAGCGCGGCGAGATCCTCGGCCTGATCGGCGAATCCGGGGCCGGCAAGTCCACCATCGGCCTCGCCTCCATGGCCTATGCCCGGGCCGGCATGCGGATCACCGGCGGCACCATCACGCTGGCCGGCACGGAACTCCGGGCCTCGACGGCCCTCTATCGGCGCAACACGCGCGGCAAGAGCATCGCCTATATCGCGCAGAGTGCCGCGGCCTCGTTCAACCCCAGCATGACCCTCATGGACCAGGTCTGCGAGGCGCCCGTCGTGCATGGCGTGATGGCGCGCGACGAGGCGGAAACCTATGCGCGCAAGCTGTTCCGCATCCTCCAGCTGCCGAACCCCGATGCGATCGGGGCGCGCTACCCTCACCAGGTCTCGGGCGGGCAGTTGCAGCGCGTGATGGCCGCCATGGCGATGAGTTGCCGGCCCGACGTCATCGTGCTCGACGAACCCACGACCGCGCTCGACGTCACCACGCAGATCGAGGTGCTGGCACTGCTGCGGGACCTCATCCGCGAGTTCGGCACGGCCGGGCTCTACATCACGCACGACCTCGCCGTGGTGGCGCAGATCGCCCATCGCATCATGGTGCTGCGCCACGGCAAGATGATCGAGGTCGGCGGAGCCAAGCAGATCCTGGAGAGCCCGCGCACCGAATATTGCCGCGCCCTCGTCAACGAGCGGCGCGAAGCCGAGCAGCTCATCCTGTCGGTCCCCAACAAGACGGCACAGCCGATCCTGCGGGTGTTCGACGTCACGGCCGGATACGGCGCCGCGCCGATCGTCAAGGGCATTTCGTTCGATCTCGCCAAAGGCGAGACCCTGGCGGTGGTGGGCGAATCGGGTTCGGGCAAGAGCACGGTGGCGCGCATCATCGTGGGGCTCCTCCCGCGCTGGAGCGGCGCGATCGAACTCCAGGGCAAGACCCTGCCGCCGGCCTTGCGCCAGCGGCCCGACGACATCCTGCGCCGCCTGCAGATGGTGCACCAGATGCCCGACGTGGCGCTCAATCCCCGGCAGACGCTGGCCCAGATCGTCGGCCGGCCTGTGGCGCTGTTCTTCGGGAAGTCGCGGGGCGAGGTGCGGACCCGCGTGCTCGAACTCCTCCGCCTGGTCGGCCTGCCGGAGGAGTTCGCCGACCGGCGCCCCGGCCAGCTCTCGGGCGGGCAGAAGCAGCGCATCTGCATCGCCCGCGCGCTCGCGGCCGAGCCGGAGGTGATCATCTGCGACGAGCCCACCTCGGCGCTCGACCCGCTGGTGGCCGAGGAAGTGCTGAAGCTGCTCAAAGGTCTGCAGGACGACCTCGGTCTCGCCTACGTGTTCATCACGCACGACCTCGGCACGGTGCGGCGCATCGCCCACCGCACGGCCGTGATGCTCAAGGGCGAGATCATCGCGCAGGGGCCGACCGCCGAGATCTTCTCGCCGCCGTTCCACCCCTACACCGAGAAGCTGATCACATCGGTGCCCGAGATGCACACGACCTGGCTCGCCGAGATCCTGGCCGAGCGGCCCGGCCTCGTGATGCCGCAGGCATCGCCAGCCGTCCAACCCACCGTGGCCAAGCCCGCTTTCCCGACGGCCCCCATCGCGACCGCGATACCGGTG
>CAXUCF010000261.1:0-4974 GCA_964249275.1 uncultured Lichenihabitans sp. | reverse complement strand
TAACCACCGGGGCCCCCGATCGCCACACTCCTGGTCTCCACTCTATGGGGCCCGCGGGGGGGGGGGGGGTGGGGCGGCAGGCCGCGACGGCCACCCCTGGCATCGTATCGGAGCCCGCCGTCGCGACGGCCCATATCGCGGCCACCATCCCGATGTCGGCGGCCGCCCCCGACGTCGTCGCCGATGCCGCGACGGCTGCCCGGACGGTCCTCGACGATCCATCCAAGGCGGGTTCGCCCGAGTGGCTCGCGGCCCAACAGGTCCTGGCCGACGGGGGCGACGCGGCACCCGGCAAGCCGGCCTTCACCGAGCTCGAATCCGAGGTGCAGGGGCTGAAAGGCATGTCGGAGATCTGACGCCCGCTCCGCAGCCGCATCGGGCATCGTCCGGCCAGGCCTGGAGCCGGCGGCCGCGGCGCAACGCCCGGTGAACGCGCCGCACAGCCGCGGTTCATCCCACCCGGCCTAGACCGGTGCGCCGGTCGGCATCGGAGTGACGCCGCCCGGTCGCGTTCTCCCCGGTCTGCCATGCCACCCGGGCCGGGGAGCACCGCGCCCGCCCCTTCCGCTCGTGAGAAGGTGCAGTCGCGCCCGCGAAGGTTCGACCGGTGCCGAGAGTGGACCGGCTGCCTTTCTGCAGTGGCGCGATCCAGGACCGTCGCAACCGGTTCGAAGCCAACTCAACGCTGCTCGGTCTTCAGGGTCAGCAGGTTCGCCAGGAAGCTGCTCATGGCAGCCGTATGCCGCGCTCGGCTTCCATATAGCCCGTCCATTGCGCCCGCAGTTCGCCGGGGCGGCAGCCGTGGCGGTCGTCGAGGAAATCGGCGGCGACGATGCGATCCGTCCTGAAGTGGCGAAAGGCCCGGCGCAGCTCGCACCACGCGGCCAGGAGGCGCACGGCCTCGGCATAGCCGATGAGCGTCGGCCAGATCGTGCGCTCGCTCTCTCGCAGATGTTCGTCGCGATAGCGGATGAGGATCTTGCGCCCGCTGCGGATCCATAGGCGCACCCGGGCGATGTCGAGGCCGTCGGGGGCCATCGCTAGGCCAGGTGGCGCGCCGATACTCGGCTCGGCGAAGAACGGGCGCAGGCGTTCGGGAACCGCCGTGGCGATCTTGGCGACCAGGTCGCGCGCCGCGCCGGCCAGCACGGCATCCCCCTTGCCGGCCACCCACTGAGCACCGAGCACCGCGGCCTCGATCTCGTCCGGGGTGAGCATCAGCGCCGGCATGTCGAAATCGCGATCAAGGACATAGCCGAGCCCCGCCTCGCCGCGGATCGGCACCCTTTGCCCGATCAGGTCGGCGACATCGCGGTAGACGGACCGTTTCGATACCTCCAGTTCCTCGGCCAGCCGCATGGCGGTGACCGGACGCGTCGAGCGCCGGAGGATCTGGATGATCTGAAACAGTCGGTCGGCACGACGCATGGCGGTCTCCCTTGCTGACACCATGCTGTCAGCAGGCCTGGGCGACAACAGGCCTGGGCGACAAGGGGAAAAACCGTTGCGTCCGCAGCCTGGCTGCCGAAGGAGGGCATCATGGATTTCGTCTCGACCCGTGTCATCACCGATGACGTCAAGCGCCTCGTTCGATTCTACGAGGACATCACCGGCATCTCGCCGACGTGGTACACCGAGGACTTCGCCGAACTGGCGACGCCTTCGTGTACCCTGGCGCTCGCCAGCAAGCGCACCATGGACCTGTTCGGGGCAGGCGCGGCGCGGCCCGCCGACAATCACTCCGTCATCATCGAGTTCCGCGTCGGCGACGTCGACGAGGCCTATCGGCGACTGGCCCCGTTGATCGGCAACGTCGTGCAGGAGCCGACGACCCAGCCGTGGGGGAACCGCTCCCTGCTGTTCCGCGACCCGGACGGGAACCTGGTCAACTTCTTCACGCCGGTCAGCGCGCACGCGATCGCGAAGCACGACGGTGAGCACTGACGGCAGCTTGGGCAGCGGACGGGGACGGCGATCCCCGCCCCGCCGCGCCGCCGCGATCTCCCGCTTCGATGACCCCCGAACCGTGTCGGCCGCGGTCGGCCTTTGGCGCGTGCAGCCTGCGACGAGGGGCGTTGAGCCGACACGCCGCAGGATGAACGGGACCGGAGGGCCGATCGGCATCGAACAGGCGCCGCCCGGGTCGCGTCCTCCGCCTTGGCCTGCCACCCGGGCCCCGGGGGCACCGTGCAGCGACCCTCTTGGGCGGGGGTCATGGCCGTGTGAGACGCGGGACTTCGTCGGGATTTTGCGGCAAAAGGGGCCGGACATCTCGCGGAGGAGAACCCATGACCGACGACGCCGTACCGGCCCTTTACGACACCATCCTGGTCGAGCGGCGCGGGCGCGTCGGGCTGATCACGCTGAACCGGCCGAAAGCGCTGAACGCACTGAACCGGCAGGTGATGCTCGACGTGACGGGCGCCGCGGCCAATTTCGACACCGACGACGGGATCGGCTGCATCCTCGTCACGGGATCGGAGAAGGCCTTCGCGGCGGGCGCCGACATCAAGGAGATGGCCTCGGCCAGCGTCATGGACATGTTCCTCGGCGACGCCTTCGCGGGCTGGGACGCCCTGCGGCGGGTGCGCAAGCCCGTCATCGCGGCCGTGTCGGGCTTCGCGCTCGGCGGCGGCTGCGAACTCGCCATGATGTGCGACATGATCATCGCGTCCGACACCGCCAAGTTCGGCCAGCCCGAGATCAAGCTCGGCATCATCCCGGGCATCGGCGGCTCGCAGCGCCTGATCCGGGCGATCGGCAAGGCCAAGGCCTTCGACATGTGCCTGACCGGCCGCATGATGGATGCGGCCGAGGCCGAGCGATCCGGCCTCGTGGCCCGTGTCGTGCCGGCCGGCGACCTCCTGACCGAAGCCGTGAAGGCCGCCGAGGCCATCGCCGCCATGTCGCTCCCGGCCGTGATGATGATCAAGGAATGCCTGGGCCGCGCCCACGAGACCGCCCTGTCCGAAGGCCTGCTGTTCGAGCGCCGCGTGTTCCACTCCCTGTTCGCGACCGAGGACCAGAAGGAGGGCATGGCGGCCTTCGTCGAGAAGCGCGCGCCGGATTTCACGCATCGCTGATGCGGGCTGCAGGAGGATGGGAATGGGTGCTGTCGCGATTGCGATCCACGGAGGCTGCGGGGTGCTGGCCGAACATCACCTCGCCGCGGCCGAATGGGAGGAGGCCCGCGCCGATCTCGCGCGGGCGCTGAAGGCCGGCTGGACGATCCTGCGGGACGGCGGCCGGGCGCTTGACGCCGTCGAGGCCGCCGTCGTGATCATGGAGGATTCGCCGCATTTCAATGCGGGCCATGGCGCCGCGCTGAACGCGGACCGCGAGCACGAACTCGACGCTTCCATCATGGACGGCAGCGACCTCGCGGCCGGCGCCATCGTCGCGGCGCGGCGCATCCGCAACCCCGTCAAGGCGGCGCGCGCGCTGCTGGAGGGCGGCGAGGTCGTGATGCTGGCCGGGCCGGCAGCCGACCGCTTCGCGGGCCAGCGGGGCCTTGCCCTCGTCGAGCCGGCTTATTTCACCACGGCGCGCCGGCAGCAGAGCCTCGACGGCATGAAGGCCCGCAAGGCGGCCGGCACGGGCGCGGAAGCCTCGGAGGCCGAGAAGCACGGCACGGTCGGCGCGGTGGCGCTCGACGGGGCCGGCCATCTCGCGGCCGCGACCTCGACGGGCGGCTATACCGACAAGCCGGCCGGGCGGATCGGCGACAGCCCCATCATCGGGGCCGGCACCTATGCGCGCGACGGCGCCTGCGCTGTGTCGGGCACCGGTCAGGGCGAATACTTCATCCGCCATGTGCTGGGCCACGAGGTGGCGAGCCGCATGCGCTACCGGGGCGACGGGCTCGAGGCCGCGACCGCGGGCGTCATCGCGGACCTCGCGCCCTACGGCATCGGCGCCGGGCTGATCGCGGTCGACGCGGAGGGACGCATCGCGGCGCCCTTCAACACGCCCGGCATGTTCCGCGGCTGGGTGACGACCGAGGGCGACCTCCACGTCGGGACCCACGCCGAGACGCGGCACGTCGACAGGCTCGACCGCGCGTGACGGCGGACGGCGGTATCGCGGTCTATGTCGACGCCGACGCCTGCCCGGTGAAGCCGGAGGTCTATCGCGTGGCCGAGCGGCATGGCGCCCGCGTGTTCGTGGTGTCGAACAGCGTCATGATGGTGCCGCGCGAGAGCTTCATCGAGCGCGTGGTGGTGGCGAGCGGTCCCGATGTCGCCGACGACTGGATCGCCGAGCGGGCCACGGCCCGCGACGTGGTGGTGACGGCCGACATCCCGCTGGCCGACCGCTGCGTCAAGGCGGGGGCCGCCGTGCTGGCGCCGAACGGCAAGGCCCTCACCGAGAGCTCGATCGGCATGGCGTTGGCGACCCGCAACCTCATGGATCAGTTGCGCGGCTCGGGCGAGGTGACGGGCGGTCCCCGCCCTTTCTCGCCCCGCGACCGTTCGGCGTTCCTCGGCGCTTTGGACCGTGCCATCAACCGCATCAAGCGGGGTGCGGTGGGGCGGTAAGGTGTGCCCTTCTCCCATATGCGAAAGAAAGTGTCGACGCCCAGCGGCGACGGACGAGGATCTGCGACGTGTCGCGATCAAGATGCGTGTGGACCAGGGGAATCGGGTGAACGATTTCATGCGGCGATGAGGCCTGCGAGGAAGTCGTCGTCCCAGGCCGCGACCTTGCGTTTGAGGCGGAGTGAATCCCTTCCAGGTGCTCTTCGGGTGAGATTGATGGCCATGTGTTTGAGAGTGGTGAAGTTGGCTGGGGCGTGATCGGTCCTGACGCGGCACTCGTCGTCGCGGAAGATCATGTCCATCACCCAATGCAGGCTATTCTCGACGCCCTCCGCCAGACACCCCATCCCGCTTCGCGGGCGGGGTCCCCTGTCTGGCTTCGTCCAGTGCGATCGAACGATGGGCCCCAAGGCATGGGCCAATAGCACGAGCGAGG
>CAXUCF010000260.1:0-6957 GCA_964249275.1 uncultured Lichenihabitans sp. | reverse complement strand
CGCCGCGATCCCGGCGGCGCGCAACCGCGCGTTCATCGCCGGGTCGGGCAGGCCCATCTTCGCGGCGACCGTGATCTCGCGGGCGAGCTTCGAGAAGAGCTTGGAGCGGACCGCGTCCTGCTTGCCCTTCTTGTGCATGATGTTCTTGAACTGGCTATGGCCGGCCATTCTGGGGTCTCGCGCGGGGCCCGGGCGCTGACCCGGGCGGACTTGAACACCCGTCCTTACATCCGTTAGGACGGGCAAGGAACAGGCATCGCGGGTCAGTGCCGCCCGCGCGGGCGGCGGGCGACCGCGGTTTCGTTCGGCTTCTGGGGGTCGTTCCGCCGCGTCCGCCGCCGCTTCGGGTTGAGGCCGTCCATCATGCGATCCGCGTGGAGCTTGAACTCCGCCCTGGCTTTCTCGGCCTTGAGGCGGATGCCGAGCTTCAGCTTGTCGCCCTGTTCGCGCAGTTCTTCGCCGAGCAGTTCCGGGCCCGACTTCAGCTTGAGATAATTCCTGGCCCCTTCGCGGCTGCGGATCAGGGCCGGCGTCTCGGCCGCCCGGTAGATCCACACGCGGGCCGGAGGCAGGTTCAGCCACACGGGCGGCGAGACTTTGGCCTCGAAGCAGGGCTTGTGGCCTGCCCGGAGCGGTATCGGCGATGCGATGCCGTAGGTGAACTGCACGAAACTGCTGCCGGGCTGCAGGACCGCAAAGGCCTGTTCCAGGAGCATGAGCCGATGCCGCTCGGGCTGGTTGCGCAGCGGCAGGCTCGACACGATCGTGGCGGCTGGCCCATGGAGTACGCCGCGCAGGGTCTCGGCCAACCTGTAGGCGTCGCCCTGGATCACGGTCGCTCCCGGGTAACGGCGTGCCAGAAGCTTGCAGAACTGGGGCTCGAACTCGACGAGGATCAGACGTTCCGGCGCGATGCCGCGGCCGATCAGGGCTTCGGTGACCGGGCCGGTGCCGGGCCCGAGCTCGATCACCGGTCCGGGCCGGTCGGGATCGACGTATCGCGCCATGGCCCGCGCCAGCGAGCGTCCCGAAGGCGAAACCGCGCCGGTGCCCACCGGGTTCTCGAGCCAGGTTCTGATGAAGCGGGCCTCATCGGCCAAGCGCTCATCCAAAGGCGGTCTCGAGGAAGCCGTCCGATCGCTACGGTGCTCAGCGCGCAATGGTGCCCTCTGGCATGGTCCCGCCCCGCTCGACAAGCTGGTTGTCCGGCTCCGGGTCAGGGCGGACCGCGTCCTTGTCCGTCATCGAGGCGTTATAATCAAGCGTCGACCCGCGCTTGCCGGTGCGCCGGGGGAAGCATCGCTCACGGGCTCAGATTGTCGAAAAACTCGCGCATCTTGGTGAAGAAGCCGGCCGCCTCCGGATGGGTCTTTTGCGACGAGATCGACTCGAACTCCATCAGCAGCTCGCGCTGCCGCTTGGTCAGGTTCTGCGGCGTTTCCACGACGGCCTGAATATAAAGGTCGCCGATGTCGCGCGAGCGCAGCACCGGCATGCCTTTCGACTTGATGCGGAACTGCTTTCCCGATTGCGTGCCGTCCGGAATCTTCACTTTGGCGTCGCTGCCGTCGAGCGTCGGGACGTTGAAGTCGCCGCCGAGCGCCGCCTGGATGAAGGAGATCGGAACGCGACAGTAGAGATCGGCCCCGTCGCGCTGAAAGAAGGGATGCGGCTTGACGGCGAGGAAGATGTAAAGGTCGCCGGCCGGGCCGCCGCGCAGTCCTGCCTCACCCTCGCCCGCGAGCCGGATGCGTGTTCCGTCCTCGACACCGGCCGGTACATTGACCGACAGCGCCCGTTCGCGCGTGATGCGTCCGGTGCCGGCGCAGGCCGGGCAGGGATTGTCGATGACCTCGCCACGGCCGCCGCAAGCCGGACAGGTTCGCTCGATGGCGAAAAAGCCCTGCTGGGCCCGCACGCGGCCTTGACCCGCGCAGGTCGTGCAGGTCCGAGGTTTCGAGCCCGGCTTGGCGCCGGAGCCCGTGCAATGGTCGCAGGCGACCGAGATCGGCATCTTCACGGTCGCGGTCTTGCCCTTGTAGGCTTCCTCGAGCGTGATTTCCAGGTTGTAGCGGAGGTCGGAGCCGCGTTCGCGGCCGCCTGATCTGCCGCGCGACCGGCCCATCATATCGCCGAACAGATCGTCGAAGATGTCGGCCATGGAGGAGGAGAAACCGTCCCCCATACCGGCGCCGTTGCCGCCCTCGAAGGCTGCATGGCCGAAGCGGTCGTAGGCGGCGCGTTTCTGGCCGTCCGACAGGCACTGATAGGCCTCGTTGATCTCCTTGAACTTGGCTTCGGCGTTCTTGTCCCCCGGGTGGCGGTCGGGATGGCACTGCAGGGCGGCCTTGCGGAAGGCGGCTTTCAGCTCCGAATCCGTCGCCGTCTTGACGACGCCCAGAAGCTCGTAGAAATCGCGTTTGACCATCGATGGCTGGTCCAGATCCATGTTGGCTCGGCAATGCCGCGCCGGACCCGGATCAGGCCCGGACCACGGCGGCACTTGCGTCGGTCAATTACGAAACGCGGTTGCCGCGATCCATCATCAATGTGCTCAGGTGACACGGGCCGAACCAGCGAGCAAGGGGCCGCCCACGTCCGCGACCGACCTTGACCGCGCCAAGACCGGACAAGCGGCCGGCCCGGAGCGATCCGGGCCGGCCGAAATCCGACTTTCAAACCCCCCCGCGCCCGACCCGGCCCCCCCGGGCCGGAGCCGGCCCGTTCAGGCCTCAAGCGCGACGTTTCTTGTCGTCCTCGCCGACTTCCTTGAAGTCGGCATCGATGACGTCGTCCTGGCCACCGGGGGCATGAGGTTCGGCTCCGCCCTCGGCTCCGGCGGCCCCAGCCTTGTACATGGCCTCGCCGAGCTTCATCGACGCCTGCATCAGATCGTTGGTGCGGGCCTTGATGATCTCGACATCCTCACCCTCGAGGGTCGGACGAAGAGCGGCGACGGCGCCCTCGACCGTCGAACGGTCGGCCGTCGAGACCTTGTCGCCATAGTCCTTCATCGACTTCTCGGTCGAATGGATCAGCGCCTCGCCCTGGTTCCTGGCGTCGATCAGTTCACGGCGCTTCTTGTCCTCTGCGGCGTGCAGTTCGGCGTCCTTGACCATCTTGTCGATGTCGCCGTCGCTCAGGCCGCCCGAGGCCTGGATGCGGATCTGCTGCTCCTTGTTGGTCGCCTTGTCCTTGGCCGTCACGTTGACGATGCCGTTGGCGTCGATGTCGAACGTGACCTCGATCTGTGGCACGCCGCGTGGCGCCGAAGGCAGCCCGACGAGGTCGAACTGCCCCAGGATCTTGTTGTCGGCCGCCATCTCGCGCTCGCCCTGGAACACCCGGATCGTCACCGCGGTCTGGTTGTCCTCGGCGGTCGAGAAGACCTGGCTCTTCTTGGTCGGGATCGTGGTGTTGCGCTCGATCAGACGGGTGAACACGCCGCCGAGCGTCTCGATGCCGAGCGACAGGGGGGTCACGTCGAGCAGCAGGACGTCCTTAACGTCGCCCTGGAGGACGCCCGCCTGCACGGCGGCGCCGATGGCCACGACCTCGTCCGGGTTGACGCCCTTGTGGGGCTCCTTGCCGAAGAACTGCTTCACGATCTCCTGGACCTTGGGCATGCGGGTCATGCCGCCCACCAGAACCACTTCGTCGATCTCTCCAGCCGACAGGCCGGCGTCCTTGAGTGCCTTGCGGCAAGGCTCGACCGTGCGCTGGATAAGGTCGTCCACCAGGGCTTCGAGCTTGGCGCGCGTCAGCTTCAGGGTCAGATGCTTCGGGCCGGAAGCGTCGGCCGTGATGTAAGGCAGGTTGATCTCGGTCTGAGTGGCCGAGGAGAGTTCGATCTTGGCCTTTTCGGCAGCCTCCTTGAGGCGCTGCAGCGCCAGCTTGTCCTTACGGAGGTCGACCGTATTCTCCTTGCGGAACTCGTCGGCCAGATATTCGACGAGACGCATGTCGAAGTCTTCGCCGCCCAGGAAGGTGTCGCCGTTGGTGGACTTCACCTCGAACACGCCGTCACCGATCTCCAGGACCGATACGTCGAAAGTGCCGCCGCCGAGGTCATAGACCGCGATCGTGCCCGAGCCACGCTTGTCGAGGCCATAGGCGAGCGCCGCAGCCGTCGGCTCGTTGATGATGCGCAGGACTTCGAGGCCGGCGATCTTGCCGGCATCCTTGGTGGCCTGACGCTGGGCATCGTTGAAATAGGCCGGGACCGTGATGACGGCCTGGGTCACCGTGGAGCCGAGGTTGGCTTCCGCAGTCTCCTTCATTTTCTGGAGGATGAAGGCCGAGATCTGCGACGGGGAATATTGCTTGTCGCCCGACTGCACCCAGGCGTCGCCATTGGACGCTCGCACGATCTTGTAGGGAACGAGGCCCATGTCCTTCTTGGTCATGGGATCTTCGAACGGGCGGCCGATCAGCCGCTTGATGGCGAAGAACGTGCGCTCGGGGTTGGTGACGCCTTGGCGCTTCGCGGGCTGGCCCACGAGGCGCTCGCCGTCCTCCGTGAAGGCCACGATCGACGGCGTCGTGCGCGCGCCTTCGGCGTTCTCGATGACCTTGGGCGTCGAACCTTCCATGACGGCGACGCAAGAGTTGGTGGTGCCGAGGTCGATGCCGATAACTTTTGCCATTGAACCTGATCCTTTCCTACGCAAGACCGACGGGCCCCGCAGCGACCCGGTCGATGGACGGATGATGGAACGAGGATCGTTCCCCCGCGGCCCGAAGCGCCGCCGATCCGGAGCGGGTCCGGCAGCACGGCGCCCCCGGCCGACCCGCTTCCGCCCGGTCTCCGATTGCCATTTTCAGATTGTGTTGGGGGTCCCGCTGCGCAAGTTCGCGGGCGGTTCTCAAGGGCGGATTTTTAGCGTGCGAGGAGGCGGCGCTCCGCGCCGCCTACCGGTTCCACGGCCGTCGACTTAGCAGCACCTGTCGAGCGCGGCTGGGCGCGTCGGATCAGGCCGAGGCCGCCCGCCCCTCGATCTTCTCGGCCGGACTCGGCCGCGAGCCCTTCAGGCGTACCACGGACCGAAGCGTGTCGAACCAGAACGGAGCGCCGGCGGCCCAGTGGGCTGGATCTTCGAACGGTGACCTGACCTTCTGCCATCCGACCGGCAGGTGGGGGTCGAAAACGGCGCTCGCCTGCGCGTCGGACCGCACAGGCTTCGAAAGCAGGATATCAGGTGAAAGGCCAGTGGGCCAACATATCGGCCATCGTTCCGTTGTACGTGTCGCGGTCGCAGTTACCGATCCCCTTGACGGTCTGCGGATTGGGGCCATGATTACCATCGGTATATTGCCAAAGGGTCCAATCCGTCCACGGCTTCGGCACGCCGATGGGTTGGTCGCTCTTGAACGGATAGTAAGCATACCAGAGCGGACATTGTGCCAGGACCGGATCGGAGTGCCTCGCCAGAGTTTCGCGCAGCAGCGACCCGCCGTAGATCATCGGATAACGACCGAGTTCCCGGTGAAGGATCGTGATGAATTCCACCATCTGGTCGAACGTCATGTTCGGCCCGCGGAAGCTCGGCTCGTAATCGAGGCAGATGACCTCATCGCTCTGCGGATCGGCCTGCGTCAGGTAGTTCTCGGCCTGAAGGATGGCCGGATCTCCGCTGGAGAAGTGGTACGATCCCCACTTCAGCCCGGCGCCCTTGAAGGACCTTCGATTGGGGCCGTAGGTTTTGTCGCCGACATGGGCACCTTCCGTCGCCTTGCAGATTACCGCCGCGATGCCGTCGGACTTGACCTGGGGAACGCTTGACACCCTGGAATAATGCGAGATGTCGATGACGCAATTCGAACCTGGCAGCGGCATGGCACTCCCTCCCAAAAGTTGCAAATAGATTAGATATGCAACCTAAAGCGCCGTCAATCTGATTCGGCCCGCCGGCGTTCTCCGCGGCACCGGGCTTGTGCTTTCGGCACGCTCCCGCGAAGCTGCCGCGAACGGGCGAGCGCGGGGGAACTGGGTCTCATGGCTTCTGCAGTGATCGGCATCATCGGCGGGTCGGGCGTCTACGACCTGCCCGGCCTCGAGGACGTCAAGGAGGAGAGGGCCTCCACCTCCTGGGGCGAGCCGTCGGACGCCCTGCGGTTCGGCCGCATCGGCGGGCGGGACGCGGTGTTCCTGCCGCGGCACGGGCGCGGGCACCGGCTCTCGCCCTCGGGGATCAACTACCGGGCCAATATCGCGGCCCTGAAGGCCGTGGGCGTGACCGATCTCGTGTCCGTCTCGGCTTGCGGGTCGTTCCGGGCCGAGTTCTACCCGGGGCTTTTCGTTCTGGTGGACCAGTTCGTCGATCGTACGCAGGGGCGCGAAAGCTCGTTCTTCGGCAATGGCTGCGTGGCCCATGTGTCGATGGCCCATCCGGTGGCGCCGCGCCTCGTTGGGCGGATCGCCGATGCGGCGCGGGCCGAGGACATCGCCTTCGTGAAGGGCGGCACCTACGTCTGCATGGAGGGGCCGCAGTTCTCCTCCCGTGCGGAATCGCTGACCTACAAGGGCCTCGGCTACGACGTGATCGGCATGACGGCGATGCCCGAGGCCAAGCTCGCCCGCGAGGCCGAGATCGCCTATGCGACCGTCGCCATGGTGACGGATTTCGACTGCTGGCACCCCGAGCACGACGAGGTCGACGTCGCTGCCGTGATCAAGGTGGTGCGGGACAATGCCGGCAAGGCGGCGGCGCTGCTGTCGCGCCTGATCCGCGACCACCCCGAGGAGCACGAGCCTTGCCCGGTCGGCTCCGACCGGGCGCTCGATACCGCCATCATGACGGCGCCCGAGGCCCGGGATCCCGCGCTGGTCGAGAGACTGCGGGGGATCGCCGGGCGCGTGCTGGGGTGATGAACCTTAGTGCGGCGAAGGCGCGCCCGCGCTCAGAGGCGGTTTGACAACTTTGACAAGGACGGCCTGACGTGATTCACGCTGTGGAT
>CAXUCF010000259.1:6684-6996 GCA_964249275.1 uncultured Lichenihabitans sp. | reverse complement strand
GCCCGTAGGTGTCGTGGGCGTGGAACGCGAAGGCGGCGCCCGGGAAGCGCGCCATGGCGGCCGCGAACAGCCCGGCGACATGCTCCGGGTCGGCCCGGCCCGTGGTGTCGCAGAGGCAGAGTTCGGCGTCGGGCCGCGCCGGCACGAGACGGTCGAGCAGCGCCATGACGTCCATCTCGGCGACGCGGCCCTCGAACGGGCAGTCGAAGGCGGTGGCGAGGTTGAGGCGCAGCGCCGTGCCGGGCGGCAGCACCCCGCCCAGCCGCTCGTATTCGGCGGCCGACTCCGCCGGGGCGCGCCGCACGTTGCGGC
>CAXUCF010000259.1:0-6674 GCA_964249275.1 uncultured Lichenihabitans sp. | reverse complement strand
GGGCTGCCGACACCGACAGCACGAAGGCGAGGTGCCGGGCGCCGGCTGCGAGCGCGTCGCGCCCCCGCCGCTCGCTCGGCACCAGCACCTGCGGGTCGAGGCCGGGCATCGCGGCTGCGGCGGCCAGCAGCTCCGGCGTGTCGCGCAACTGTGGCACGGCGGCGGCGCTCACGAAGGAGCCGATCTCGATGCGGCCGAGGCCGGCCGCGAAAAGTCGCCGGAGGTAGTCGATCTTGAGCGCCGTCGGGATGAAGGGGCCGATGCCCTGGATCCCGTCACGCGGGCCGACCTCGACGATCTCGATCCGCTCCATCACAGCACCCCCTCGTCGCGCAGCGCCGCGATTTCGCCGGCGCTCAAGCCGAGATGCTGGCCCAGCACCTCTTCGGTGTGGGCGCCGACGGCCGGCCCGGGCCAGCGGATGGCACCGGGGTCGTCGGGCACGTGCGGCACGACGCCGGCGTGGAGCACGGTGCGGCCGAAGGCCCGGTCCTCGACCTCGCGCACCATGCCGCGCATGCGGAACTGCGGGTCGGCCGCGACCTCGGCGGCCGAATAGATCAGGGTCGCGGGGATGTCGGCCTCGGCGAGGCGCCGGTCGGCCTCGGCGGCCGTCATGGTCGCGGTCCAGTCGGCGATGAGGCCGTCGAGCGCGTCGACATGGCGGAGCCGCGCCGGGTTGCCGTTAAAGCGTGGGTCGCGCGCGAGCTCAGGCGTCCCCATCAGGGCCGCGAGCCTGCCGAACAGCGGCTCCGAATTGGCCGCCAGGATGATCCAGAGGCCGTCGGCGCAAGGATAGGCGCTGGTCGGGGCGGCGGTCGGGATGCGCGAGCCGGCCGGTTCCCGCACCGTGCCGAGCACGCTGAAATCGGGCAGCAGGCCCTCCATCATGGACAGCACGCTGTCGGTCAGCGCCACGTCGAGCGTGCGGCCGCGCCCGTCGCCTCCGGCGCGGCCGTCGCCGCCGGCCCGGTCCCGCCGCCAGAGCGCCGCCATGATGCCGAAAGCCGCGTAGAGCCCGGCCAGCGAATCGCCGATGCTGACGCCAACGCGCACGGGCGGCAGCGCCGTCGTGCCGGGCGGGTGGTTGCAGAGGTAGCGCAAGCCCCCGATGGCCTCGCCGATGACCCCGAAGGCGGCGCGGTCGCGGTAAGGTCCGTCCTGGCCGAAGCCCGAGATATGCGACACCACGAGGCCGGGCCGGGCGTCGCGCAGGGCCGCGTCGCCGAGGCCCATCTTGTCGAGCTGGCCAGGCCGGAAGTTCTCGACCAGCGCGTCCGACGCGGCGGCGAGGCCGAGCACGATGCCGCGCGCCTTCGGGTGCTTCAGGTTCAGCGTCACCGAGCGCTTGTTGCGGCCGTGCATGGACCACCAGGGCGCGGCCCCATCGACCTGCCGGCCCCACTGCCGCACGGGGTCGCCGCCAGGCGGCTCGATCTTGATGACGTCGGCCCCGAGGTCGCCGAGCAGCCGCGTGCAGAAGGGTGCTGCCACGAAGTGCCCGAGTTCCAGCACGCAGAGGCCCGCCAGCGGACCGTGGGACGGACTGTCGGTCATGGCTCCTCGCTGCTTCCGGTGACCGCGTAGCCCGCGCTTTACGGCATGACGCGACGGGGAGGAAGAGTCGGGCGCGAGGCCGGGCCGGGATTTCACTGCCAGAACACGCGGCCCAGTTGCAGCCCCGCCGCCTCGGCGCCACGCAGATATGCCGAATAGAGCCCGGGACCCCAGAGCAGGCCCGCGTTGACCGCCACGTAGAGGCTGGGGACGAAGAGGTTGGCGAGCGCGAGCACGCGGCGCGCCGATGTCGGCCAAGTGCCGAGTTCCGCGCTTACGGCGAAGAATAGGGCCAGCGAGCTGAACTGCACGAGCCGGGACGTGTCCGAACCCAGCAGGATCAGCGGCAGCGAGGCCAGGGCCGCGACCGACATGGGCCACACGCCGCGCCGTCGCAGCGCCATGAGGACGGGCAGCCAGTAGAGCTTGTAGGCTATGACCGTGCCGAGCGCCGCCAACCCGGGATGGGACCTCACCCAGTCCAGCGTCGACGGTCCGGCCTGAGGGCTCGGCCGGCCAGCTGTCATCACAGCATGGGCGAGGTCGCGATGCCAGGTCAGGGCGTAGGACGCGATGAAGGCGAGGTAGAGCAGGCCGAACACCGCTATCCACTCCCGCCTGTCCTCGCGCTCGTCGACCAGAACGACTGCTGCGGCCACGAAGGGCGTCATCGTCTCGTGGGTGGCGATCATCAGCGTCCCCACCGCGATCTTGTCGACCGGGCCGAGTCGGCACTGCACGGCGACGAGGCCGAGCAGCAGCACGAAGACGTCGCCGTAGCCCGGCCCGACGAGCGCATAGGCGAGGATCGAGGAGGACAGGACCGACAGGGCTTCGAGCCGAGACAGCCGCCGCGCGTCGAGCAGGCGCATGGCGGCGGCAAACGTGGCGAACAGCACCGCGTACCAGAAGAGCGTGTAGGCGCTTCCCTCGAGGCCCAGCACGTGGGCCAGGGCCGGCAGGCCGATCCGCCGGCTCGTCGCATTGAACGGGTCGGCATTCCAGTAGTCGGTCGCCATGTGCCGGTAATCGACGCCGTTCGACACCAGGCCATGCACCCCGATGAGGGCGGCAAACAGCAGGAACCACGGGAGCGCCCGCAGGGTGCAGCGGACCACCTCCCCTCGCAGCGCGGGCGGCGCGACATAGAGCCTGCAAGAGCCCGCCACCACCACGAACAGCATGAAGCCATGGGCGTAGAAGTGCTTGAACGCGACGGCCCGCGGCCCGAGCACCCCGTTGACGTTGCCGGCCAAGAGCAGGAGGGCGCCGAACAGCAGCGCGACCGCGGGTGCCGGGCGCGCCAGGGACGCCGGCACCGCAAGAAGCCGGAGGCGCCGGACGATGGTCGGCTCCGGCCGGCCGGGGTCGGCAGTTGCCGGCCGATGGCCGGAGGCGGGCCGCGCAGGGATGCTCAGGACCCGCGCGTTAGGTGCGACACACCGCGGGATCGCGCCGCACGGCGAGCCTTCCCGGCCATCGGGTCGGGTGGAGGTCGTGCGCCCGTGAAGGTGTAACGTTGGTCAAGGAGGAACTTCGTGGCGTAGCCGACCGCGAGGCCCATGGCGGCACCCGCATATTTGGCCTTAACCGTCCCGAAAACGTGGAAAGCGCCGACTTCGCTGCTCCAAAAGATCGCCGTCGTCAACACGCCGAAAACACCGTAAAGCGCCACCTTGCGGGTCTCGTCACCACAAGTCTTCGACCGGTCGAAGAAGATGAAATGCTTGTCGAGCAGATATTTCGCCCCGAAGCCCGCGACCGTGCCGATCAGGATCGAGGACGGCAGCACACCCGACACCCGGCCGGTCAGCGACATCACTGCGATCTGCTGGACCACCAGGTTCAACAGGGTCGAGAACACTGCGAATGCCGCATAGGCGGCAATACGCTGCGGCCCGTCGAACCGGAGAGCGGGAGACCGAGCGGTTTGTTGCATTGCACCTCGCCCATACCCGGGCCGGATTTCCGTCCGACCATCGCAGTCGGCGCCCCGGTGATCAAGCTGCGCCGAAGATAGAGTCTCGACTCCTGGGCTCGGGCACATGGCCAGCCCACAACGAATGACGCCAGCCCCGCCGCCCGGCCACTTGAAGCCAGTCCCGGTGGGGGCTGTTCCGCGACGACTACGAGGGACCGACCCTGCGCGACAACCTCAGGGTCGCCCGCCCCATCCGCCCGCGCAGCGCGGCCGCCCGCGCGCCGGAGCCCTCGTGATCTGCCCGTGCCTCGTTTATGGATCGGGCGACCGCCCGAAACACCGCGAGCCCGATGCAACTTCTCGATCATCCCCGCACGCTGCCGCTGCTCGTCGCGGGCGCCTTCTTCATGGAGTTCCTCGACGGCACGGTGATCGGCACGGCACTGCCCGCCATGGCGGAGACGTTCCAGGTGCGGCCCGTCGACCTGTCGGTTGGCGTATCGGCCTATCTGTTCACGTTGGCGCTGCTGCTGCCCTTGAGCGGCTGGGCGGCGGAACGGTTCGGCACCCGCCAGGTCTTCATGACGGCCGTCGCGGTCTTCACGCTCGCGTCCGTCGCCTGCGGGCTCAGCACCGGTCTCGCGAGCTTCACGCTGGCCCGCATCGTCCAGGGCGCCGGGGGCGCGCTGATGGTGCCGGTGGGGCGGCTCGCGGTGCTGCGCGTTACCGCCAAGTCCGACCTCATGCGCGTCATCGCGATCCTGACCTGGCCGGCTCTCACCGCCCCGATCGTGGCACCGCCGCTCGGCGGCTTTCTCACGACCTATGCGTCCTGGCGCTGGATCTTCTTCATCAACCTGCCGCTGGGCCTGCTGGGACTCTGGCTCGCGTCGCGCGTCGTGCCGCCCGAGCAGGGCGACGACGGACGCCGACTCGACCTCCTGGGCCTGGTCCTCACCGGCCTCGCGGTGCTGGCCCCGATGGCGGGAATCGAACTCATGGGCCGCGAGGCGGTCGACTGGCCCGTCGTTCTGGCGCTCGGCCTCGCGACCCTCGCCTTCGTGACGATCGCGCTCCGGCATATCCGGCGCCACCCGGATCCCATCCTCAGGCTCGACGGGCTGAGGCAGCGCAGCTTCGCGATCTGTCTTTTGGGCGGCTCCCTGTTCCGCATCGCGGTCAGCGCCGTGCCGTTCCTGCTGCCGCTGATGTTCCAGGTCGGCTTCGGCCTCGACGCGTTTCGGTCGGGGATGCTCGTGCTGGTGCTCTTCGTGGGCAACATCGTCATGAAGCCGCTGACGAGCGCGATCCTGCGCCGCTTCGGCTTCCGCGCCGTGCTGGTGGGCGACTGCTGCCTCGCCGCGCTGGCGGTCCTCGGCTGCGCCACGATCGCCCCCGACACGCCGCTCGCCCCCACGCTGGCGGTGCTGGTCTTGGCCGGGATGACGCGCTCCATGGGGCTCACGGCCATCAACACGCTGGCGTTTTGCGACATCGCGCCCGCCGCCTTGAGCGGCGCCAATACGCTGTTCAACATGGCCCAGCAGATGTCGTTCGGCCTCGGCGTCGCGGTCGGAGCGCTGTCGCTTCGGGTCGCCGAGATCTGGCGGCCGGCCGGGGCCGCGCGGGCGACGCCGTTGGAGTTCCGGATCGCCTTTGCCATCGTCGGCCTCGTGGCCCTGGCGGCAGCGGCCGACGCGCTGCGCCTGCCGGCCGACGCCGGCGCCGGTGTGGCCCGGGGATAGAGAAGATCGGATGACTCGCGGCAGACGTCTGGACCATAAGGTCGGGATCCGGCCCTTTCGAGCGACGGATCTCGACTGGCTCTACGCCGTCGCGCTGGCGACGGGGCACATCGGCGGGGATGCTGCAGCGCTCTACGACGACCCTCGCCTGATGGGCACATCTATAGCGCTCCCTATGCAGTGATCATCCTCGAGACCACCCTCGTGGCCGACGATCACGAGGGTGTCGGAGGCTACGTCGTGGGAGTCTACGACACGCGGCTTCGAGGGATCAGCTGGAGCGCGGTGGCGGGGTTGCCGGCGCGCGCGAGGCGCGCCGCAATCCCGGCAAGGTCGGATCACGATATATTGGGCCAGTCCTGGGCGCCGTGCAGGAGGCGCAGGATGGTGACGAGATCTCGCTCTACGCGATAGACGACCATGTAGGGTGTCCTCGCGATGACCAGTTCTCAAGCGCCAGCTTCTCGACCCGGTCGCCCGACCAGAGGATGGCGGCCTAACTGAACGGTCGCGGCCCGAACCCGATTGCCGATCTCGACGGCTGCCCTCGGATTCCGCTGCCCGATATATTCGATCTGTTTCCTTCGGTTGCGAGCTGCCGTCAGCAGCCATCGAACTCTCACCCCTGGCTATCGCCGATGCGCCGCAGCAGAATGTCCCGGTGCTCGAGCCAGTCAGCGCTGACCTCCTCATCGCTGACGAATTCGGAATTGGGATCATCCGCCTCGCGCAGGGCCTGCTGGATCTCGGCGCGAATCTCAGCGTCGCGGGCAGCGTGCCGCCGCTCGACGAAGTCCCGCATCAGGTCACGCATCAGGTCTTCCACGGGCCGCAGCGCCGCGTCGGCCTCGGCGATGAAGCGGTCGCGCAGCTCGGCGTCGAGGGTCAGCGTGAAGGTCGCCTCGTCCGTCATACCGTCCTCCTGGCGAGCGATGTCCGATCATACGCCTTGGTGCCGTCACCACCAAGCGCCCGGTCAGCCCGATGGGACCGCCCGGAACGCGGGTAGGGCCTCCGCCCGCGTCGCGAAACCTGCCCGCCGCGAGTGTTCGTCCGCTCGCGGCACGTCCCCGGCGGGCGGAGATGCAGAAGCACGCGCTGGGGACGCATTCGGTGGAGATGGTGAGGGTGCTGAGGGGGTTGAGGAGTGGTAGCTGCCAACCGACCGCGCGCCTAAGCCGATGATCCGCCCTCGACCGCGGCACCCGCAATGCCTATGTCGGACACATGAAGTTCCTCGACGAAGCCAAGGTCTACATCCGCTCCGGCGACGGCGGCGCCGGCTGCGTGTCGTTCCGCCGCGAGAAGTTCATCGAATTCGGCGGCCCGGACGGCGGCGACGGCGGCAAGGGCGGCGACGTCGTGGTCGAATGCGTGCAGGGCCTGAACACGCTGATCGACTACCGCTACCAGCAGCACTTCAAGGGCAAGACCGGCATGCACGGCATGGG
>CAXUCF010000258.1:0-7045 GCA_964249275.1 uncultured Lichenihabitans sp. | reverse complement strand
CCTTGAGGCTATCGGTGCGCCCGATGAACGAGGAGCGCGTCTCCAGCAGCGCTGCGTTGGCTACCTGCGTACCCTGCAGGTCGCTCGAATAGCTCGTGGCTCCGGTCGAGGTCTTGGCCGGGTCGCCGAGATCGGCAGCCTTGGTCGTGGTGGTTTTCAGCGGCGGCATGCTGGCCGCCGTAACGGGCGCGGAGCCGTTGCTCCCGCTCGTGAAGTTACCTGAGTTCGGCATCTGCCCGGTGGTGGAGTAGTTCGCCACCGCGGTTTTGGCGCCAGACAGGCTGCCCGTGTTGTAGTAGCCCTCGACCAGGGCCGAGAACTGGCCGCCCGTCATGGAGGTCGAGCCGCCATTGCCCGTGATGGCGCCGGCGCTCACGCAATTGGTGGCGGGCGCACTCGGATTGGAGACGAGGCAGCTCGCGCCGCCGAGGCCCTGCTGATGCGCCAGATAGGCTTCCTCGAAGGTCGGGGTGCGGCCGAGCTTCTGGGTCAGGCCGTCGACGTCATCGCGGGTCAGGTGGGCCATGGCGTCCGCGTTGGCACTCGGGTCGAACTTGTCCTGGCCGGGTGCGTATTTCGACCAGGTCGAGTCGATGAACTGACCGAGTCCGCCCGCCGAGCTGCCACCCGCCTTGGCGTTCGGATTGCAGCGCGACTCGACCACCGCCGCATTCTCCATATACTGGCCGGGCAGCCCGTATTTCGACGCGGCGGCGTTCAGCGCCGTGACCGAGTCGGAGCGGCTGACCGCGCATTTAAGGCCGCCGCTCGATCCCTGCCGGGTCTTCGCCGAAGATGTCGTGCTGCTCGTGCTGTCTTTCGCCTGCGAGGCCGGCTGGAGCCGCGCGTCGTCCTGCACCGGGATGTCGGCCCGCGCTGGGCCCGCGATAGCCAGGGCGCCCGCGACAATCGTGGCTCGGGCCCAGACCGCGTCGACACCTTCAAAACGCATCCTCGATCGGCTATAAGATCGCCTATAGGCAACACGCGGCCGCGTCATGGCGCGGTCCTCCGACAGGATAACCGGGACCCATGCCGACGATCACTCGCCCCCTCGCGGCCACGGCACTCACCTTGACGACCCTGGGCTCCGCGACCGCGCAGGACCGAAGCGACTGCGACGGCATCTATTGCGCGCAAGGCAAGGCGGCGTCGGACTACGCGGCCGAGCTGACGCCATTGATGGTCGATCCGTCTAAGACCTGGGAAGAGGTCAAGGGCCGCAACGCGCTCATCATCAAGTATTACCGGCCCGACGGCACCTTCGTCTCGGCCAGGACCTGGCCGCAGATGCAATACATGAAGCCGACGCCTGCCCTGCCCGGCCGCATCGCCTTCGCGGGCGCCGGGACCCCGACGGTCGTGCTGCACGGGCTCGCGCCCTGCACGCGAAAGGGCAGCCTCGACTACAAGGGAGAGCGCTTTACCTGTGCGACGCTCTGGCAAGACCGCCTGAGCGCCCAGCTCTTTGCCACCCAGGCGGTGCTGTGCCGCGCCTACCTCGACCAGGCCGACAAGCCCGTTGAGGAAGCGACCTGCATCCGCCAGACGTCGGGCTTCGGCCCCGACCGGAGCGTCGGCGGGGTGGTGATCGAGGACCAGCTCGCCGGCTCCGGCATCGTCAGCCTGGCGCGCGACGCGCAAGGGCGCGTGCTGCGCCCCGACCTCGCCCGGGAGGCAGAGCGCGGCGCCGCGATCCTCAAGGGAGCCGCGCCGTGAGCTGACGAGCTGCGGAGCCGCCGCCGGGCTCACGGGCGAAGTTCGCTTGGGGCCACGGCCCGTGGAACGGGCCGGGGAAGCGAACGGAGGGGCGCCTCCCAGCCGCAGAAGACCGGCAGCCAGTCCTTCGGGTCGTCTCCGACCTCGGCGCGCAACCGGTCGAGTTCGGCCACCGTCTCGGCGCGGCCCGACAGGACCTTGATCAGGTCTTCCATGCCGTGCAGCCGGATCCGGGCGATGACCGAGTCGCGTCCGTGCTTGATCAGGAAGGCGCGCGACTGCGGATCGGTGCGCAGGATCCAGTCCATCTCGCGTTCCGACAGCCGGAACGCCTTCATGGTGGTCTCGGTGTCGGCCTTGGGGTTGGGGAAGAACAGGTTGGTGGCCGACTGCTCGATAATGGTATTGGCGACCGGCGAGCGGACGATATCGGCCGCGCTCTGGGTGCCGAAACCGACGATGCCGTTCAGCTTGCGGATGGTCTTCATCTTGTCCTTGATGAAGCGTGCGAAATGCTCGTCCTCGAGCAGCCGCCAGCCCTCGTCGAGGAAGATCAGCGCCGGCTCGCCGGTCAGCAGCTCGTCGATGCGGTGGAACACGTACATGAGCGCAGCCGTGCGGGTGACGGGGTCGTCGAGCACGCGCGTCATGTCGAAGCCGAAGACGCTCGACCAGGAGAAACGGTCCTCGGCGTTGTTGAAGAGCCAGCCGAGTTGGTCGGGCCGCACCCACTTGTCGAGCCGCGCTTCGAGATCGTCGTCGCTCGACCGCACCCGGCCGCGCAGCAGCGAGCGGAAGACGTCGAGGGTGCGCGCCTCCGGCCCGCCCGCGAGCGTCTCGGCGATGGCGGCGCGGACGATCCCCTCTTCCGTGGACGACAACGCGCGCCCGTCCGGCCGGCGCAGCATAAACGCGAAGAGCGCGAACAGGAACTCGCGGTTCGGCCCGCTGTCGGGCAGTGCCAGCGGGTTGAAGCCGCTGGGCTCGCCCGGGTGCAGCACCTCGTAGCGGCCGCCGAGCGCCCGGATGAAGATCTCGGCGCCGCGGTCCTTGTCGAAGAACACGCATTTCGGCTCGGGCCGCACCCGCAGCGCCTGTGCCATCAAGAACGACAGGGCGACGGTCTTGCCCGAGCCCGACGGCCCCACGACCGTGAAGTTGCCGAGATCGCGTTCGTGGAAGTTGAAGTAGTAGGCGGTCTGGCTGGTTGTCTCGAGGAGCGAGATCGCCGGGCCCCAATGGTTGCCCCCTGCCCGGCCCGACGGAAAGTTGTGCAGCGACACGAAGCCGGCGAAGTTCTTCGACGAGATCAGGCCGCCGCGCGCCACATAGGCGAGGTTGCCGGGCAGCTGCGCCCAGAAAGCGGCTTCGGCATTGAGGTCTTCGCGGATCCAGATAATCGACTGATCGGTCAGCGCCGCCCCGACCGCGGTGATGCAGCGGTCGACCTCGGGAAGCGTGTCGCCGAGGCACATGACGGTGAGGTGGTGGTTGCCGTAGATGGCCTTCGATCCAAGGAGATCGTTGCGGGCTTCGTTCAGGTGGTCGCTGATCACCGACCCGGCCTGGTCGGCCATGTCGACCTGGCGGCCGACGAGTTCGATCTGCTGCTGGGACGCCGGCCGGTCGACGATGGCAAAGCTCTGCGTCACCACAAGCTCGTGCGGCACCTTGAGAAGCCCGTCCATCATCAAGGGACCCGTGAAGGGCGGGTATTCGCGGATCGACACCATAGCGCCGTAGCGGGTATCGTGCGGGTGAGCCGCGCCCACGAACTCGACCGCGTTGCGGCCGAAGTTGATGCGCTTCATGGCGAGCGCGACATCGAGCGGCATGCGGGGCAGCCGCATGCGGCGCGGCTTCACGCCGCTGGTGAGCTGCAGCAGGAACTCGAGCGGCTCGCTGTGGAGCGCCCCACCCTCGTCGCGGATGTTCAAGGTTCGGGCGCCGTAGTCACCGAGAAGCTCGCGGATTGCGGTCACCGCGTCGCGCAACTCCCGCAACTCTTCAAGTTCGCGCGCGCGGTCGCCGTCGGCGGTGCGTCCCCCGAACAGCTTGCCGAACATGCTGTCGGCGGAACCCGCCCTGCCCTGCAGCGGTCGGCGAATGATGGTCAGGTATGGCGCGTTGACGAACATGCGGCGCTCGGCGAGCCGAGCGAGGTAGCGCCGGTCGAGCTCGGCCGCGAAGGGGCTCGAGAAGCTGCCGTCGAGCTGTGGCTCGACCTCGCGCCGCACGAGATGGGCGTAGACCGCGTAGCGGCTGTTGCCGAGCGTGCGCAGCAGGTCGTTGCGGCCTTCGAGCTTGGCGTTGATGTGGGCCATGTCGGCCGTCTCGAAGCAGAAGCCGTCGAGCGCCAGCACGGTCAGGAGATAGCCGTCCTTGGTGCGCAGCGTCTGATCGTCGACGTGGCGCGTGTAGGGAATGTGCGACGATACCGGCCGCTCGCGCCGCGCCGCGGCGCCGAAGCGCAATTCGTCGAGGATCGCGCGGGCCACCATCTCGGTTACGGCCGGTAGGTGTTGATGCCCCACACGCCGGTGGCGCGGGGCGGGCATTTAGACATCTTGACCTGCAGGATCGTGAAGATCCTGTCGTCGCGCAGCGTCAGCACGTATCCGACCGCATGGATCGGGAACACCAGCAGACCGCTGAGCAGATTCTTCGACAGCAGGAACACGACCGCGGTCACGACCATATTGAACATCGCGTACATGTACGGCACCCCGAACAACGTCGGCGTGCGGGTCAGTGCCTTGACCAGGGAAGTGATCTCGACGTCGGCGTCGTCCGACATGCCGCGCCTCAGCCGGTGCCGACGGCGGACTGGAAGAAGCTGACGATCTGGCTCGCGCCGAACACCAGCACGATGCCGAAGATGATCGAGCCGGCATAACCCCAGGTCAGCCGGCCCGCCCAGGCCATGAACCCGCAGGCGATCACCGCGAGGGCCGCGAGCGAGGTGGCGATCTGCCCGGTTAGGGTGGAGACGAGCTGCTGGAGCATGGTCTGCACCGGCGAGAGCGAGCCGGTGGATTGCGCGAAGGCGTCCGGGGCCGAGAGCGCCAGGGCTGCGAGGGCGACGCCTAGAAGCAATGCGTTCTTGCGTGACATGGTCAGTTCTCCACGTGCATGACGAAGCCCTGGCTCCAACTAGCTTCGGGTTGCGCGGCCGCTGATGACGGAGCCGATGCCATCCGGCGTGCCAAGGAATGCCGGGCGGGGCTCCCCGCCGCGCTGGCGCCGATAGCTCCACCGGGCGACGGCAGGATGTAGAAGTCGTTGATCACGTCGGCGACGTAGCGGACGGTCTCGGGGAACGGCGGCACGCCGCGATACTGTGCGACGGCGTCCTCGCCGGCGTTGTAGGCGGCCAGCATGTAGAACGGGTTGTGGTAGCGATCGTGCAGGATCCGTAGATAGCGGATGCCGCCGCGGACATTGTCGGCGGGATCGCAGATGTCGACCGCGAAGCGCGCCGCCGTCGCCGGCATGAGCTGCATCAGGCCGATGGCGCCCTTGGGCGAGACCTGATCGGCGCGGAAGTGGCTCTCGATGCGGGCGACCGAGAGCACGAAGTCGGGGTAGAAGTCTTCCGTCTGCGCGACGCGCCTGACCAACGCTTCGGCTTCGGCGGGCGACGGCGGCTCTCCCCGATGGCAGACGCCACGGGCCGGATCAGAAGCGGCCACCGGTGCAGCCGCCCTGCCCTCCCGCTCGGCAAGATGTGCCAATACCAAGTCTGGTGCCGGCCGGACAGGTCCAGTGGCCGCTGCGGTCGGCACCGCCGCATCAGGGACCGGGCCGACGTGCGCCACGCCCGCGTCGTCCACCGCGACGGCAAGAGTGCGACCGCCCTGCCCGTGAGCCGCGCCGATGGCATCGGCAATCATCACCAGGGCTGCCGTCAGCGGCCCGATCATCCTGTTTATCTTACGCAAAGGGCCTGCTCGTTCGTTCGAGGGGCATTGCCTAAACACAACGCGTTAACTATAGGCGAGGCGTTCGGACGCGCTATGACCGAAATGCAACAGGGTCGGACTTTGACCATGACGAGGGAATTGGCCCTGTGCCTCATGCTTGCGGCCGGCACGGCTTCAGCCACGGAGCCCGACGGCGCTCAGAGACAAAATGGTCTCTGGCGGCCCGTGCCGCGCGGAGCGGTCTTCGAGACTGGTGACGCGTGGAGGATCGGGTCTGACCGCTATCGTCTCTATGCCGTGCAGGCCTGCCTACGCGGCACGGCCTACACCGGAGCCGACGGTCGCAAGCGGGACTGCGGCGACGCTTCCCTGTCCATGCTAGCCGGCCTAATCCGCACGCTGTCGCCCTCATGCGCTCCCGTCGCGCGCAGGCCCGAGGTGAGCACCGCCTTCGTGGTCTGCTACGCCGACACCACTTCGCCGCGCGGGCGGCAGCGCGTCGACCTCGGCACGGCGCTCATCGCGAGCGGCTTCGCCTTCGCGGCGCTCGGCCCGAGCGGCCGGCCCGTCAACGCCGCGTATCTCGTGGCCGAGACACAGGCCAGGAGCGGCAGGACCGGACTCTGGGCCTCGCCCGACCTCCCGTATCCGAATGTCGTGCTGCTCAAGGCCCTCCACCCTGCGCCAGGGGGTACGCCATGAACGGGTCGGATCGCGAGGAGCGCTTGACACCCGCTGATGATCGACGTCGCAGGTGGTCGACGGAAGATTGTGTCCCGAGAGCTGTCGGCGTCGTCGGTACGGTCTTGGTGCTGGCGGGCTGCGCCTCTCCCGTCCGGCCCGGTCCCGTGATCGATCCGACCGCCCCTGCCCCGTTCGCGACCGGTGACGGACCTGCCCCGACCCAGGCGCAAGCTCGGGCCGCGGTCGACGCAGCAGTACGCCGGGACGGCCTGCCAAGCGTCTTTCCCCGGTTCAGTGCGCTGGGGCCCGAGCGTGTCCCGACCCGCATTGCGTTGTTCGCCTGCGGGTCAGGGGGCGAGTACGCGACACCTCGAAGACGTCTGGCAACGGGCGTGTTGGTCACCTGCCATGTCGATGTGCTCGATCAAAACGACGGTCTCGCGGGTCGCACGACGATGCGCTTTGCGCGACAGCACGGCGCCTGGGTGCTGGTCGAGGATCGGGAGCGCGAGTTCGACGCCCGTTGAGCGGCGCCGGCGGGTGTCTTCGGCCACAGCTTGGTCAGGTCGGCTCGGACGCTGTCGACGGCCTGGCTAAGACGAACGAGGCCTCGGCCATTCGTTGGATGTGCTCTGCGTGCGGGGAGCCGTGGTCCGGCTTGCGGTCGACGAAACACACGAAGCAGTCCATGTCGAGGTTCGCCGCCCACCCCGCGAGCG
>CAXUCF010000257.1:0-7055 GCA_964249275.1 uncultured Lichenihabitans sp. | reverse complement strand
ACCTCCACCATCTCGCGCTCCAGCACGGCGGCACCCAAGCGGGCCCCTTGGCGGATCCGGGCGCAGACGAAATCCATGCGCCTCGTCGCGGCGCTGGCGGCCTGGGCCTCCCCGGTCCGTCCGTTCCCGGCACGCCCCGCGTCGGAGCCCGGCGCAGAGCGGTTGTTCGACCGGGCCGAACAGGCCATCGCGGAACGGGTTTGAAGGCGAGCGGCCTTGCGTAGCGGCCCATCGCGGCAGCCGCGGCGTCGTGGACTCGTCATGAGCCCGAGCCTAAGCTTGCGACGGCGGGGTCGGCGGGTCGATCCATGCCGGCTGGAGACCTCCATGAAGCTGCTCGTCACCACGGTTCTGGCCCTCTCGATCGTGGCGAGCGGGCCGGCTTTCCCGCAGGCCCCCGTCCCGGCAGCGACCGACCCCGCTCCGCCGCTCGGGAGCCTCGTCCATCTCCAGCCCGATCCGGGCGACGACCTCAAGCCCTATGTGGTGGACCCGGCCGCGGGCCCGGCCACGACGCGCGACGCGCTGATCGCGGAGCTTCGCAAACGCGTCCGCTACGTCTTCGTGATCTTCAACGAGAACCACAGCTTCGACAACGAGTTCGGCTCTTTCCCGGGCGCCGACGGCCTGTTCTCGGACGGCATGGGGCCGCGCGACGCCGCCCACACGCCGGGCTTCGTGCAGCGCTACAGGGACTGGCAGGGCCAGGACCGCACCGCGCAGCCGTTCCGCATCGGCCCCGAGCAGAACGCGACCTTCCTGGACAGCGTCGACCATAGCCACAAGGGCCTCGCCAAGAAGCTCGACGTCGGACCCGACGGAATGCCGCGCATGGATGGCTTCGCGGCCACCGAATACGGGCGCTTCGTGGCCAGCGGCGGTGCCAAGAGCGCCAGCATGGCCAGGAACTACGCCGACCTCGTGATGAGCTACCTCGACTGCGACACGATCCCGTTCTTCTGGTCCTACGCCAGGAACTTCACGCTGTTCGACCATGTCTTCGCGACCGAAGACACCCCCTCGAGCCCCAATGCCATCGCCATGATCGCGGGCCAGTCGGGCGAGACGCAGTGGGTGAAGCATGGTCCCGACGGCAAGAGCTACACGTCGGGCGAGAACCGCGGCACCACGCAGGGGCCGCCCTTCGTCAACGACCCGCAGCCCTTCTACGGCTCGCAGTTCGACACGACGGCGGCCAACCGCCAACCGGCCGGCCCCCGCGACGGCTACAAGAACTCGAACATCGCCTCCAACATGACCTTTGCGACCGTGCCCCTCACCATGGCGGGCCGCAACGCCGCGCGGGTGACGAGCAACGATTACAATGCCGATTTCGACCTGCCGGACATCAAGCAGGACATCCCCTTCATCGCGGGGCGCGGCGGCGCGCCCGTATCCTGGCGCTGGTACCAGGAGGGCTACGACCACGAGCCGATGGACGCGGCCGGCGAGGCCTCGCACGACAGCTACGTGAGCCACCATGCGGGTCCTCAGTATTTCGGCTACATCGCCAACGACCCGGATTTCGCCAGGAACATGCGCGGGCTCGGCGACTTCTTCTCGGACATGAGGGACGGCAAGCTGCCGCTCGACGGGGGCGTATTCTACATCCGCGGCGGCTTCGCGGCGGTGGCGGGCGACAAGCCGCCGATCCAGAATCCCAGCTACCCGAACCCTGCCGGCCTCACCGCCATGGAGCGCCTGACGATCGCGTCCAACAAGGGCGGCGACGACGACCACCCGGGCTACAGCGACCGGCAGCTCAGCGAGGGCATGGCGGCGCGCGTCGTCAACGCGGTGGCGAGCGATGCCGCCATCTGGTCCCAGAGCGCCATCATCATCACCTATGACGAATCGGACGGCTTCTACGACCACGTGCCGCCGCGCATCCTCTCCTATGGCCCCGACGGCCTGCCGCTGGCCCGCGGCCTGCGCGTCCCGATGATCGTGATGTCGCCCTACGCCCGCACCCATGCCGTGTCACATGCGGAAGGCGACCACAATGCCGTGATCGAGACGCTCAACGCCATCTACGACCTGCCGCCGCTGGCCACCCTGCCCGACGAGGCGCAAGCGCTCATCGCCGGCGAGGACGCCAGGTTCAACGGCCCCAACGGCTTCGTCCAGCACCACCTCGGGCCGCGCGACATCAACACGCCCGAGACCGACGACCTGCTCTCGGCCTTCGAACCGAGGCGGCTGACCGGTGAGCTGCCGCCGTTGCCGGCCGCGCTGGCCATCATCCCCGAGGGGATCGTGAACCACCTGCCCCATTACGACGGCAAGGGCTGCGCGGCCGTCGGGATCGTGCCGGAGGACCGGCGGCAGGGCATAGCGACCCGGGTGCCGGAGAACTTCAACACGCTGCCCATCACGTTCCCGGCCTACAACAGGTGAGGCGGCGGGGCGCCCTCGGCGGCGCGCTGGGCGCGTTGCTGGCCTTGGCCGTCACCGTCGCCGCACGGCCCGCCCTCGCCGGCTCGGTGCTCGACCGGGTGAGGGCCTCGGGCAGCGTCGGTTGCAGTGCCGAGGAGCGGCCGGGGTTCGCCGCGCGCGGTGAGGACGGCGTAATCGTGGGGCTCGCGGTGGATCTCTGCCGCGCCGTCGGTGTCGCGGTGCTCGGGCCGCAGGCCCAGATCACCTTCTCGATGCTCGACTCGACCCCGACATTCGACGTCCTGCGGGCCGAAATGCAGGACGTGGTGTTCCTGACGGCCGGCACGATCGCGGCCGAGCACCTGGCCGGCCATCTGCTGGTCGGGCCGCCGGCCTTCATCGAGACCGAGAGCCTCATGGTGCCGGACAGCTCGACCGTGCGGGGGCCGCGCGACCTCGCCGGCAAGGGCGTCTGCTTCATGATCGGCACGGGCGCGCAGCGCGCGCTCGAGGCGGCCCTCGAACGCGATGGCGTCGAGGTCCTGCGGCTCGGCTTCGAGGAGGACGTCGAGATGCGCGACGCCTACAATGTCGGACGCTGCCAGGCGGTGGCGGCCGAGGCGACATTCCTGGCCGCCATGCGGCGGGACGGCGGCATCCATGCCCTGAAGAGCCGCATCCTCGATGCGCCGCTGGCGCTCGACCCCGTCTATCTCGCGACCGGCATCGCGGACGCGCGCTGGTCGGCGATCGTGACCTGGACGCTGCAGAGCCTCGTACTGGGCGCGGCACCCCGTTCGGACTGGACCGGTGCCGGGACCACGCCCCTGGCCGAGGCCGCCACCCCGCTCGGGTTCCGCGACGGCTGGTCGCGCGACGTGACCGACACCGTCGGCACCTACGCGGACCTTTGGCGCAAGGACCTCGGGGCCGATTCGCCATTGAGACTCGCGCCCGGCCTCAACGCACCCTGGCCGGCCGGCCTCCTGCTGCCACCCGCGTCCCCGTGAGCGTCCGCAAGCCGCGAGCGCCCTTGGCGAGTGTTCTTGAGATCTGTTCTTGGCCTGGGCTGAATAGCGACATCCTGTCGTCTTTGGTCTAGTGTCGGTCGGACTCGGGATCGGGTTCGGCACGCGGCTTGCAATAATTTGCCAGGATCGACGGCCGATGCAAGCAGAAGAACAGCCGCTCGAACCGATAGCGGAAGGGGAGTGACCAGTGACACGCAAGACATGGACAGGCTCGGATCCATCGGGCCTCATCATCGACCGACGCGAGTTGCTGGCCGGCGCCAGCGCCCTCGGTCTCGCTTACGGGGCAGCGGGCGGCCCGGCCCTCGCGGCCGACACGCCCAAGAAGGGCGGCACGCTGCGCCTCGGCATGGAGGGCGGCAGCGCCTCGGACAGCCTCGATCCCCGGACCTACGCCGATTCGATTCCGATCGACTACGGCTACCAGATCTGGAACGGCATGGTCGAGATCGACCCGCAGGGCAACGCTACCGGCGAACTGCTCGAATCCTGGGAAACCAAACCGGGCGCCACCGAATGGATCCTCAACGTCCGCAAGGGCATCACCTTCCACTCGGGCAAGACGCTCGACGCCGACGACATCATCTATTCGCTGAACCTGCATCGCGGCGAGACCAAGTCGGCCGCCAAGGACCTGCTCAGCGCCATCACCGACATTAAGAAGATCAACGCCAACCAGGTCGGCATCACGCTGTCGGCCGGCAACGCCGACCTCCCCTATAACCTGTCGGACTACCACATCTTGGTGGTGCCCAACGGTTTCACCGACTTCTCGAAGCCGGACGGCACCGGCGCCTATGCCCTGGAAAGCTTCCAGCCCGGCGTCCGCATCCTGACCAAGAACACCGGACACTACTGGAAGCCGAACCGCGCCTGGTTCGACAGCATCGAGTTGCGCTACATCCCGGACGCTGCCGCCCGCACCCAGGCGCTGATCTCGGGGCAGGTTGACGGGGTCAACCGCCTCGATCCGAAGACGGTCGGCTTCGTCATGAAGTCGCCCAAGGTCGACGTAGTGCAGACCAAGGGAACCGGCAACCGCTTCGCCTTCGTGGCGCTCTGCGACGATCCGGCCTTCAAGAGCAACGACGCCCGCCTGGCACTGAAATACGGCATCGATCGGCAGAAGATCGTGGATACCGTCTATAAGGGTTATGCTTCGATCGGCAACGACACCACGATCGCGCCGTCGAGCAAATATTTCGCGCCCGACGTGCCGCCTCATACCTACGACCCCGAGAAGGCCGCCTCTTACTGGAAGAAGGCCGGCAACCCGAATTTCGCGCTGCAAGTGTCGGAGGGCGCCTTCTCGGGAGCCACCGACGCCGGCGTGCTCTACCAGGAAGCCATGAAGAAGGCCGGCGTCAATCTCGACGTCAAGCGCGTCTCCGGCGACGGCTACTGGGACAACGTGTGGCTCAAGGCGCCGTTCTGCGCTGTCTACTGGGGCGGCCGGCCAAGCATCGACCTCCAGCTGTCGCAGACCTTCATCTCGACCGCCAACTGGAACGACACGCACTGGCGGGATCCGGCCTTCGACAAGCTCCTGGTGGCGGCCAGGGTCGAACTCGACGATGCCAAGCGCAAGCAGATGTACGCCGACGCCCAGCACATGATCTCCGACACGGGCGGCATGGTCTGCTTCGCGGTGGGCGACTATCTCGACGGCTATTCCAAGAAGGTGAAGGGTACGGCTCCGCATCCACGCTACGCCATGTGCGCCCCGCGCGTCGCCGAGAAAGCCTGGGTCGCCTGACCCCGCGCGAGACCCGGACAGCGAAGCTCGTCCGGGTCTTTTTTCGTGGACCTCCGCTTCCGCCGGACCTGTCCGATGGACACGGCCGGCAGAGTGTCGGACGCTGCCTCGCGCCGATCCCGGGCGGGCGCGGGGCACGGGGTAGCCATCGGATCCGTCCGGCAGGCGTCCATGACGGTCTCATGTCCGTGGCCTCGTCCTGAAAGGATGCCGTCGTGCTCCGTATGATCCTGTCGCGCATCGGTCTCGGACTGCTGACCCTCCTGGTGGTCTCGGTCGTGATCTTCGTGCTCACGCAGATCCTGCCGGGCGACGTGGCATCCTCGGTGCTGGGCCAGAACGCGACGCCCGAGAACCTCGCGGCCTACCGGCACGAACTCGGTCTCGATCGGCCGGCCGTCATGCGCTATCTGGTCTGGTTCGCCGGCTTGCTGCACGGCGACTTCGGCGTCGCGCTCACCAACAGGCAGGACATCATCGAGGTCCTGGGCCCGCGCTTCAAGAACACCCTGTTCCTGGCCAGCTACGCCGCCCTGATGGCCCTGCCGCTCGCGGTCGGTTTCGGCATCCTGGCGGCCATCCGCGAAGGGCGGCTCACCGATCGGCTGGCCAACATCCTGGCACTGCTGGCCATCTCCATGCCGGAGTTCTTCGTCGGCTATCTCCTGATCCTCAACCTCACGGTGAACCACGAATGGTTCCCGTCGCTGGCGACCGTCGGTTCGGATACGCCCTTCGGCGAGCGTATCTGGGCCGTCACGCTGCCGGCCGTCACGCTGACCTTCCTGGTCACGGCCCACATGCTGCGCATGACGCGCAATTCCGTGCTGTCGACGATGTCGACAGCCTATGTCGAAATGGCGTTCCTCAAGGGTCTCAGCCGCGCCCGCGTCGTCACGCGCCACGCGCTGCCCAACGCGGCCTCGCCCATCATCTCGGTGATCGCGTTGAACCTCGCCTACCTCGTAGTGGGCGTGGTCGTGGTCGAGAACGTCTTCACCTATCCGGGTGTCGGCCAGTACATGATCGACGCCGTGACCAAGCGCGACGTGCCGGTCATCGAGGCTTGCGGAATCGTCTTCGCCAGCGTGTTCATCACGCTGAACACCTTCGCCGACGTCATCGCCATCGTGCTCAATCCCCGCCTGCGTCATCCCCGTTGAGGGCACCCGATGGAAGCACTTCGGAACGACCCCGACGAGACGACTTCGGCAGGGCGCGAGCCTCATCGGGCATCGTAAGGACCTCGACATGACCCTGTTCGGCCACAAGGCACCGCCGACCGCCATCGTCGGCCTCGTGATCATCATCCTGAACATCGTGGTGGCGATCACCGGACCCTATCTGGCGCGCTACGGCGAGACCCAGGTGGTGGGGGGCGGCTGGGACCCGTCCTCGGGTGCCGCCTGGTTCGGCACGGACCAGATCGGCCGGGACATGTTCACCCGCCTCATCTACGGCGCCCGCATGACGATCGGCATCGCCTTCGTGACCACGATCCTGTCCTTCGCGATCGGCATCACGCTCGGTCTCGTGGCGGCCGTGATGGGCCGGTGGACCGACGCCATGATCTCGCGGCTCGTCGACGTGGTGCTGTCGATCCCGCTGCTGATCTGGGCGCTGATGATCCTCAACGTGCTCGGGCAATCGCTGTTCTCGCTGGTCTTCACCATCGGATGCCTCGATTCCACCCGCGTGTTCCGCCTCGCCCGGGCGCTGGGCATGAACCTCGTGTCGCTCGACTTCGTGGAGGTGGCGCGGATGCGCGGCGAGGGCCTGTGGTGGGTCATCAGCCGCGAGATCCTGCCCAACGCCGCCGCCCCGCTGATGAGCGAGTTCGGCCTGCGCTTCTGCTTCAACTTCCTGTTCATCGCGGCGCTGAGCTTCCTCGG
>CAXUCF010000256.1:0-7059 GCA_964249275.1 uncultured Lichenihabitans sp. | reverse complement strand
CGGCGATCATCGCGGCGGCGCTCTCGTCCGACTCCGATCTGTCTGTCGGGACCGCGACGCTCGACGAGCCCGAGCACGGCCTCGACACGGCGCGGCTTGCCGCCACCGACGTGCTGTTCTGGTGGGGCCACAAGGCCCATGGTGCGGTGGATGACGCCGTCGTGGAGCGGGTCGCGCAGCGGGTGCACGAGGGCATGGGCCTCGTGGTGCTGCATTCCGGTCACTTTTCCAAGATCTTCAAGCGCATGACGGGCTCGCCTTGCGCGTTGCGCTGGCGCGAGGCCGGCGAGCGCGAGCGGCTCTGGGTGATCGACCCGGCTCACCCGATCGCGCGCGACCTGCCCCCCAGCATCGTGCTGCCGAACTCCGAAATGTACGGCGAACCCTTCGTGGTGCCGGCGCCCGACGAGACGGTGTTCATCTCCTGGTACGAGGGCGGCGAGGTGTTCCGGTCGGGCCTGACGTTCCGCCGCGGTGCCGGTCGGATCTTCTACTTCGGCCCCGGTCACGAGACCTACCCGATCTATCATGATCCGCTGATCGGGGCCGTGCTGCGCAACGCCGCGCGCTGGGCCCACAACCCGGCCCCGGCCTGGACCGACGTGGCGTCTGCACCGAACGTTCCCGTCGAGCAGGCGCCCGAGCCGCGCGCGGCTCGGGGGCCGTCGCTCCACGCAGCCGGCCAGGAGGGCTACGGGTGACGATCGCCGGGGCCGCCGAGCGGGTGCGGCGCATCCTCATCGTCGGCACCGGGCATATCGCCCACCGCCACGCCGAGGTCTTCGCCGCGATCCCGGGCTGCGCGCTCGTGGCGGGGGTCGATACGCACGCCGGGCGCCTTGCTGCCTTCGCGGCCGACCACCGCATCCCCGAGACCTTCGCGTCGCTCGACGCGGCGATCGCCTGGGGCGGCTTCGACGCTGCCGTCAATGCCACCCCCGACGCCGTGCACAAGCCGACCACGCTGCAGTTGCTCGCAGCTGGCAAGGCGGTGTTCTGCGAGAAGCCGCTCGCGACCGACCATGGCGACGCCGCCGAAATGACGCGGGCGGCAGAAGCGGCCGGCGTCATCAACATGGTCAACCTCACGTATCGCAACGCTGCCGCGATCCAACTGGCCCGGCGGATGGTGAGACGGGGGGAGATCGGCACGGTGCGCCACATCGAGGCCAGCTACCTGCAGAGCTGGCTGACGGCGCGGCATTGGGGAGACTGGCGTACCGACGAGCGCTGGCTGTGGCGTCTATCGACCGCGCATGGTTCTCGGGGGGTGCTGGGCGACATCGGCATCCATATCCTGGATTTCGTGACCTGGGGCAGCGCCCTCGACGTCACGGCCCTGCACGCCCGCATCAAGACCTTCGACAAGGTCGCGGGCGGCACCATCGGCGCCTACCGGCTCGATGCCAACGATTCCGTGGCCGTCACGGCCGAGATGAGCAACGGGGCACTCGCCGTGATTCACATGACCCGCTTCGCCACCGGCAAGCTCAACGACCTCAACCTCGCGATCTACGGCGAGAACGGCGCCTGCCGGATCTGGGCCAACCATCTCGACTCCCGCCTGGAAGTCTGCCTCGGCGAAGACATGGAAACGCAGACCTGGACCAGCGTGGCCTGCCCGCCGGTGCCGCGCAACGAGGAGCGGTTCGCCGCGGCGCTCGGCAGCGGCGTCAACGGCGAGCCGGACTTCCGACGGGCGGCCGAAGTCCAGAAACTGCTGGACCTGTGCTTAGCCTCGGACCACGAGGGAAGGTTGCTGCCCGTCGTCCAGGGCTGACCGCGCCGTATTCAGTCGTGGACGTGGATGTGCGCCCCGTTTGACATTCGGTGCGCTGTTCGGGTCCAGCTCCGCGCCCAGCGCCGGTGGCAAGGCTTTTGGTGGTCTCTCGAATCGCATCGTCGACGCTCGTAAAGCCAGGCCGGTCGTCCTCAACGTCGATGGGCGTCAACGGGCTAAAACCCTGCTTCGGCACCCCCGGAAGTGTTTATGTCTCGGCGTCTCGACGTTCGCGATCGACGCGGGCGGCTCGCAGGATTTCATCCGACAAACCGGGATGACCGTCCCGCACGGCGCGCGACAGGATGATCGCGCCGACGAGCGTCGACAAGGTGGCAATCGCCGCCTCGCGCCTACGCTCGTTCGGAGGACATACGCCCTCGATGAGCCCGACATAGCGCTCGAGCCCATCTGCAAACGCTCGCTGCGCGCCGGCTGCTTGGCGTCCAACGTCAACAGGCAGGCTGCCAGTCGGACAACCGCCGGTGGGCTCATCGCGGTGTTCAGGTGAGAGGTAATTTGCCAGCCGCTCCGCCATGGGGATCAAATCCCCCGTCGTGGTGGCACCCTCTCCCGAAATCGCGCTCAGGGCTTGCTCAAACGCATATCGGACGGTCTCGATCGCCAGATCAGCCTTTGACTCGAAATGATTGTAGAAGCCACCATGCGTGAAACCGGCGGCCTTCGTCAGGTCGGCGACCGAGACGTTATCGATGCCCCGCGCCTTGAAAAGCCGGGTAGCGGTCTCAAGGATCTTCCTCCTGTTCTGCGCCGCCACCTCCTTCGTCACTCGCATCGCATGCGCCTCCCAAGGCTTGACAACGATGTTGCCCATCATCATAGATAATGCTGTCAGGCATCATTATTAGAGTGTGGGGACGGCGTCGTGCAAGAGACCGCGAGCTTCTCCGTGCCCCGGCTGCTCCCACTGACCGCACTTCACGTTACCCGATGGTCCATCGAAATCTGCAGAGGAGAGGAAGCAACATGCAGATTGAGCGGTCACGCTGCCGAAGTCGGGCCCGCAGCTGAAACTGCCCGGCCCGCCAACCAGACATGTTCTGGGCCTGCAGATGGGCAGCCATCTCTCAACGTCGAATGCCGTCTTGTTCCTTTTTCTGTCATCCCAAGGAGTGAGCCATGAAGGCTGTAGTCCAGATTGCTCTCGGCGAGCCGGCGGATGTGCTAAAGCTCATCGACATCAAGGACCAATACCAGCCTGCCCCGGGAGAAATCTTGATCGACGTCAAGCTTACGCCCGTTCATCATGGTGACCTGCACCTGACCCGTTCGCAGCCAAACATTCCCGAGGACGTCGGCTTCGTCCGGCGCGGCTCGGAGGCGGTTGGCATCGTTCGCGCGCTTGGCTCCGAAGTCGAAGGTCAAGGCAAGCTCAAGGTCGGCGATCGGGTGATCGGATTTCCGGCTGCCGGATCGTGGGCAGAGAGCGTCGCTATCCCGGCTCCTGCAGCGATCCCTGTTCCACCGGAGCTCAGCGATGAAGTCGCGGCGCAGCTTTTCATCAACTATGTCACCGCACGCATGATCCTGCGCGGATTGCGCAAATCGGTTCCTAACGAGGTGCTTCGCGAAGGCGCGGTGCTCGTCACCGGAGCCAGCACAGTCGTGGCTCGTCTGCTGCTGCATTTCCTCGATAAGGAAGGTCTCAAGCCGATCGGTCTCGCACGCAGCTCGGCCAGCGCGAAGCGCGTCGCGACAGAGCTGGCGGGCATTCAGGTGGCCGCTACCGAAGACGCCGATTGGCAGACGCAGGTCACTTCCCTTGCCGTAGGCAAGAAGATCGTCGGGGTTCTCGATTGCGTTTCCGGTTCCCTGCTCGGGGATCTCGTGCCGCTGTTGGCCGACGATGCGGCCATCGTCACCTACGGTGCCCTTGGCGGGGGCAAGCTCGGCATTGGCGGGCCTGACGTCATTGTTCATCAGTTCATCATCCGCGGCGTCACGTTCGGCCGGTGGTTCTCCGAACTCCCGCAGGATGAGCAGATCAACGACATTCGATCGGCGATCAAGCTCGCCGGTGAGCTGCCGTCCCTCTTCAAAGTCGGCGGTGTCTATAGCCTCGCCGACTTTCAGCGGGCGATCTCGGCCGTCGAGGCGCCGAACCGTGACGGGTTCGTCTTCATCAAGCCATAGCCGCAAGCATTCCGAGCTGGCCGGTCACGAGCACGAGCGTCAATCAGGACCAACCCGCCGGCCGGCCTGAAGGCGAACTGCCCACTACCCGGCGAGCAAATCGAGCCAGGACAAGCATGGTGAAGATCGCGATGATGGGGAAAGAGGGGTCCCTATTCGGCGCCCATAGGGGGTCCCAATTGCGCGCCGTTTGACAACGTGGACGCGTCGAGAGGGGTCGGGCGGGCGCGCCGTGGTTCCTGAACCGAAGATCTAACCGTGGATGCGAGCGGCGCCGGCATAGCCGAACGACGACAGGAAGGGGTAGCCAATGCCATCTGCAACCGCCTTACCTCTCCTCTGGCCCATATACGACCGATCGCACCGTAATCTCTGCCGCCCCTACCCGCCCGACAGAAAGGTCTGCCGGGCGCTGGCACCATGTTCCTTCAGCATCTTGCCGCTGGTGCCGTCCACCTCCCGCATCTGGACGTCGTAGCCCCACAGGTCGGCGAGATGCTGGAGCACCTCGCGGGTTTCCCGCTCCTGCATCACGGTGCCGTTCAGCACGTTGTGCTGAACCATGAGGCGGCGGTCGCCGGCGAGGTCGACATCGATCACCTGGATGTCGGGGTCCTGCCAGGCCACGTCGTACTGGCGCGACAGCGCGCGACGAAGGCTGCGGTAGCCCCGCTCGTCGTGGATGGCCTCGACCTTCAGGTCCTTCTTGGGGTCGCCGTCGTCCAGCACCTGGAACATCCTCCAGTTCCTGATCAGGCTCGGGCTCAGGAATTGCGATACGAAGCTCTCGTCACGGTAATTCGCCCAGACATGGGCGAGGGTTCCATGGGGATCGCGGTTGCCCGCGATGTCGGGGAACCACTCGCGGTCCTCGCCGGTCGGCTCGGTCGCGATGCGGGCGATGTCCTGCATCATGGCGAAGCCGAGCGCATAAGGGTTGATGCCCGCGAAGCGCGGGTCGTCATATTGCGGCTGCATCACGACGTTGGTGTGCGACGTCAGGAACTCCAGGTAGGAACCTTCCGAGATCTGCCGCTTCTCGAAGAGCCGGCCCATGATCTGATAGTGGCAATAGGTGGCGCAGCCCTCGTTCATCAGCTTGGTCTGGCCCTGCGGGTAGAAATACTGGGCGATCAGGCGGACGATGCGGATGATCTCGCGCTGCCAGGGCTGCAGCCGTGGCGCGGACTTCTCCAGGAAATACAGGATGTTCTCCTGCGGCAGCTCGAGCAGCGCCTTGCGGCGCTCCTCGCTGAGGTTGCCTGGCTTGCCCTTCTCCTTGTCGGGCACGGTGCGCCAGAGATCGTTGAACACCTGCTCCTGGTGCTGGCGCCGGTCGCGCTCGCGCCGCTGCTCGGACAGGAGGTCGGGCTTGCGCTTGCGCGGGTAGCGATGCACGCCATGGGTCTGCAGGCTGTGGGCGGCGTCGAGCACCCGCTCCACCGCGACGTGGCCGTAGCGCTCCTCGCAGTCCGTGATGAATGTCTTGGCAAAGTCGAGATAGCCCAGGATGCCCTCGGCCTGGGTCCATTGCTTGAACAGGTAGTTGTTCTTGAAGAAGTGATTATGGCCGAACGCCGCATGCGCGATGACCAGCGTCTGCATCGTGGCGGTGTTCTCCTCCATGATGTAGCTGACGCAAGGGTTCGAGTTGATGACGATCTCGTAGGCGAGGCCGCGCAGCCCCTTGCGGTAGCCGGCCTCGTGGTGCGCGAAATGCTTGCCGAAACTCCAGTGCTTGTAGAACAGCGGCATGCCGACCGACGAATAGGCGTCGAGCATCTGCTCGGTCGTGATCACCTCGATCTGGTTCGGGTAGACGCTGAGACCGAGTTCGTCCTGCGCGATCGTCTCGCAGGCGTCGTGGATGTTCTGGATGGTGGAGAAGTTCCAATCGCTTCCATCGAACAGAAGGTCGCCCGTGTCGGCAGTGCTGCTCATGCGGTGCCCTGCTTCGCGGTCTGGCTCCTGCGCTCGAACAGCTTGCGGAACACCGGGTAGATCTCGGCGCGGTGGCGCACCTTGCACATGGCGAAGTCGGAGCCCGATTTCGCCACGGCCTCGTAGGTCCGCCACAGCTCAGTCTGGCGCTGCACGAAGCCCATATGCGGCGTCTCGTTCTCGCGGCCGACTTCAAGGTAGGCGAAATACTGGCACAGCGGCAGCACGCCGTCGCGCAGGGTGGTGGCGGTGCGCTCCGTGTCGCCCGACGAATTGTCGCCGTCGGACGCCTGCGCGGTGTAGATGTTCCAGTCGCCGGTCGGGTAGCGCGACTCGACGACGCGGATCATCTCGTCGAGCGCCGACGACACCACCGTGCCGCCGGTCTCGGGCGAGGAGAAGAAGGTTTCCTCGTCGACCTCCCTGGCTTCGTGGGTGTGGCGGATGAAGACGATGTCGACGTTCTTGTAGCGGCGCTTCAGGAAGATGTAGAGCAGAGAGAAGAACCGCTTGGCGAGGTCCTTCATGTGCTCGGTCATCGAGGCCGAGGTGTCCATCAGGCAGAACATCACCGCCTGGGCGACCGGCTTCGGCACGGGGTCGAAGCGGCGGTAGCGGATGTCGATCGGGTCCACGAAGGACACGCGCCGCGTCCGCTCCAGGAGGTGGGCCAGTTCGGCCCGCAGCGCTTCCAGCCGCTCGGGGTCGAGCCCGGACCCGGCCAGCGCCTCGACTTCGGCCTCCAGCGCCTTCACGTCCTCGCCCTTGGGGCGCTTCAGCGCGATGCGCCGCGACAGCGAGTTCCGCATGGTGCGGCTGAGCGACATGTTGGCGGGCGAGCCCGCGGTGGAATAGCCGGCGCGGCTCAGCGATTGGGACTCCGCCGTCGCCAGCTTCTTCTTGGCGAGGTCGGGCAGTTCGAGGTCGTCGAAGAACAGGTCGAGATATTCCTCGCGCGACAGGACGAAGCGGAAGTCGTCCTCGCCCGAGCCGTCCTCGGCGCCCTCATGGCCGCGCCCGCCCCCGCCCGACGGGTCGCGCGGGATGGTGTCGCCCTCGACGAACTTCTTGTTGCCGGGAAACAGCCCTTCCCGCACGCCGCCCTTGGAGGAACGGCGCAGGCGGGGCTCGCGCACCCCATCGACCGGGATGGACACTTCCCCGCCCTGGTCGAGGCCTCGGAT
>CAXUCF010000255.1:2539-7171 GCA_964249275.1 uncultured Lichenihabitans sp. | reverse complement strand
ATCCACAGCGTGAATCACGTCAGGCCGTCCTTGTCAAAGTTGTCAAACCGCCTCTCAGCCGCTTTTCCGGGGCCGGACGGCCGCGAGGAGGCGGACCGACGACGTCTCGCAGAGCCGGGTCACGCGCTCGGTCGCGGCACGGCCCCAGGGGCTCGCCACGATCAGGGCCGCGACGAGCGCGACCAGCGCGGCTCCGGCGATATCGACGGGATAGTGGGTTCCAAGGAAGACGCGAGCCCATCCGACGGCCGCCGCCAGGACGAGGACCGCTATCCAGGTCCGCTTCAGCCGCGGCGGGGGGCGCAGCCACAACGAGAAGGCGAGCGCGAACAGCAGGGTGGCATGGTCGCTCGGGAAACCGCTGTCGCGCACGTGATCGAGATAGTTCCGCGCCGGCCCTTCCATGAAAGGCCGTGGTTCGAAGATCAGGGACGACAGGGCCGCCGCGGCCGCGAGGGCGCCCCCGGCCGAAAGCGCCGCCGCGACGGCGGCCCGACGATCTTCGGCATCGCCGCCGAGCCACAGTGCCGCCAGCAGCGCCGGTCCGAGGAACAGGGCCCATCGCGCCACGACGATGGCGGCCAGCAAGGACGAGCCGCCAAGGTCGCTGGGCGCCCCCACGAGGGTGATCAGCCAGTGATCGAAGGTCGTCGGCATGGGTTCACGCCCGGCCGACGTCGTCCATCTTGGCCAGCAGTGCCTTGAGGCTCGCGGCGCAGTCGGCAGGCTTGGGCAAGGGCCTCCGAAGGTCGATGAGGGCCGTGTCGATCATCTTGTCGAGCATCGTCCAAGTTGCCGGATCCTTGGGCTTGAGGGTCGCCTCGGCCTTGTCCCAGGACGTTTCCAGATCCTTGATGCGCGTTCTGGCAGCCCCGACGTCGCCCTTGTCGACGATCTTCAGCGTGTCGGCCGCAATGGTGCGCTAGGGCGCGAGGTCGCCGAGCGTGGACGCCGCGGTCTGGATGTGCGGCGAGGTTGCGGAGGCTCCGGCGCTGGCCGGGGAGGAAGCGGCGTAGAGGGCGACGAGAGCCGCAAGGCTCAGATTGGAGATCGCCGACATGACGATGTCGTCCTTGGATGTCGGAGAGGAATGGCTCACTTCAGGGACTTGCCGGCCTTGGCCATGGCGTCCCCGATGGCCTTGTGGCAGGCCGCATCGTCGTCCTTGCGCATAGCCGCCGCGGAGGCCGTCGCAGCGTCCTGGAAGGCCGTCTTGATGGCGGGCGTCTGGTTCGGCGCTTTCATGGCGTCCTCGAGCTGGATCATGTCGCTCTCGCAATCGGCGCGCGCGACGCTTGCCGAGACCGCGACGAGGGCGATGGCGGCGAGGGCGGTCATGGTTGTCTTGGTCTTCATGGGACAGTCTTTCGCATCGGAAGAGGGCCGAAGCGGCCCGGGTTCGGCCGGCGTCTCAGCCCCGCACCTCGGCGGGGTCGAGCCGGTCGGTCTTGCTGATCGTCAGATAGACGACGAGCATGAGGATCACGGCGAGGAAGATCAGGCTCGTCGTGACGGTGCCGAGGCCGAGGCCGCCGGCGATGACGGGTTTCGCGAAGAGGTCGCCCATGGAGGCGCCGAGCGGCCGCGTCAGGATGTATGCGGTCCAGAACGAGAGGATCGCGTCCATTCTCGCCACGTAGCGGAGGAACGCCACGGCCGCGATCATGGCGGCGAAAACGATCGCAGCCTGGCCGTAGCCGAGGTCCAGCCTCTCGGCCAGGAGATCGCCGAACGACGTCCCCATGGCGAAGGTGAACAGGATGGCGGCCCAGTAGTATAGCTCGCGCCTGGTCGTGAAGATGGAGTGGATCGACAGCGTCCGCTCGCTTCGGTACCAGGCCGCGAACACCACCGCGAGGACGATCGCGAAAGCGATCGAGGTCGTGACGAGGCTGATCCCGAGGCCGTCGACGAGGTTGTCCGAGACGAGGGTCCCGACGACGCTGATCGCCACCACGGTGAACCAATAAAGGGTCGGCACGTAGCGCCGTGCCCGGACCTGCAGCATGAGGGCTGCGAGGAACACCGCCGTCATGATGAGCGACGTGACGGTCAGGCCCATGCCGAGCCGCACCGACAGCAGGTCGGCGGCCGTCTCGCCCACGGTGGTGGCCATGATCTTGATGAGCCAGAACCAGAGCGTGACCTCCGGGACCTTGTTGAGCAGGTCCCGACCCCGTGATCCGGTTGCGATGTCCATGTCCACCCTCCGGGCCGCGCTTCGTCGGACGGTCGATGGGACCGGGTGCGCGCCGTCTTGGGGCACAGGGTTAGTGTGGTCGGCCTTGGCTCTGCCTTACGTGGGCTTTACTTTTTGGTAAGCCGCCGGCGGCCCAGCCTGACAGGCGGGACATGCTCTGCTACTGGCTCCGACGGGCTGCCGAGGGCGGCCGCGATGGAGGCTGGGCATGAAGATCCTCCTCGTCGAGGACGACACCAGGATGGCCGATTACACGGCCGACGGCCTCACGCGCCAGGGCCACACCGTGGACGTGGCCCGCACGGGCCGGGACGGGTTGTTCCTGGCTAAGGGCGAAAGCTACGATCTCCTGATCGTGGATCGCATGCTGCCCGAGTTGGACGGGCTATCGCTCGTCAAGGTGGCGCGCGGTGCCGGCCTCGTCGCCCCCATCCTGTTCCTCACCACGATGGGCGGCATCGACGACCGGGTGGAGGGCCTCGAGGCGGGCGGCGACGACTATCTCGTGAAGCCTTTCGCCTTCGCCGAACTCGTGGCCCGGGTTGCGGCCCTGGCCCGGAGGCCACCCTTGAGCGCCAGCACGACGCTGCTCAGGGTCGCGGACCTCGAGATGGACTGTGCCAAGCGCAGCGTGACACGGCGCGGTACGGCGATCCTGCTGCAGCCGCGCGAGTTCCGGCTGCTCGAGTACCTCGTGCGCCGCGAAGGCCAGGTCGTGACCAAGACGATGCTGCTCGAACAGGTGTGGGACTTCCACTTCGACCCGCAGACCAGCGTGGTCGAGACCCACATGAGCCGACTGCGCGCCAAGGTCGATCGCGACTTCGCCCCCGAGTTGATCCACACGATCCGGGGTGCAGGCTACGTGCTCCGTGCGGCTGCCTAGACTCGTCCGCACCGTCACGTTCAAGCTCGCGTTGCTGCAGGCCGGCCTGTTCGCGGCCTCCGCCGCCGTGCTGTTCGCGGCGGTCTATTGGAGTCTCTCCGGCTACGCCCGCTCCCAGCTCAGGACGGCCATTGCGGCGGAACTCGCCACCTTGGCGGAGGAGCGGCGCACGGACGGACTGGCCGAACTCGTCGCCGACGTCGAGAGGCGGACGCGCGAGCGCGCTCCGCAGGGCTTCTCCTATTCCCTGCTGGCGGGCGACGGCCGGGTTTTGGCCGGTGTCCTCGATGTCGCCGGCGCGGAACCTGGCTGGCACGACCTGTCCGCCTCGGCCCATCGCCCGGGCGGTTCCGACGACGAGCCGCACAGCATCGAAGCCCTGCTCCAAGCCTTGCCGAGCGGCGAGGTCATCGCCGTCGGCTGCGACGTCCGCGACGTCGACGACGTGAAGGAACAATTGATCCAGAGCTTCGGGCTGGCCGCCGGCGTGACGATGCTGCTGGCCATCCTGAGCGGCGTGCTGACGAGCCTCAGCGCGTTGCGTCGGGTCGAATCGATCAACGCCATCACGCGCGGCATCATGGAGGGCGACCTCGATCGCCGGGTGCCGACGCGCGGCACGGGCGACGAGTTCGACCGGCTCGCGGCGAACACCAATGCGATGCTGGATCGCATCCAGCTCCTGATGGAGGGGCTGCGGCAGGTCTCCAACGACATCGCCCACGACCTGCGCACGCCGCTGACGCATCTCCGTCAGCGTCTGGAGGCGGCCCGGCAGGGGCCCCGGACGATCGAGGCCTACGAGAACACCATCGACGCTGCGAGCGACGACGCCGACACGATCCTGCGGGTGTTCGCCTCTCTGCTCAGGATCGCTCAGGTCGAGGCTGGCACGCGGCGGAGCGGCTTCGCGGACCTCGACCTGTCGGCCCTGTTCGCAGCCATGGCCGAAGTCTACGGGCCGGTGGCGGAGGACACCGGCCAGGGCATCTCGACGGAAATCGAGCCGGGCCTGATGATGCGCGGCGACCGCGACCTCCTCACCCAGATGCTGGCGAACCTCGTCGAGAATGCGATCCGCCACGCCGGACCGGGAACCAACATCGCCTTGCGGCTGCGCCGCCATGGCGCCGAATTGCGCGGCGCGGTGTGCGACACGGGTCCCGGTATCCCGCCGGAGCACCGCGAGCGTGTGCTGGGCCGGTTCGTCCGGCTCGATCCGGCCCGGCCCGGCGAGGGTAACGGCCTCGGCCTCGCGCTCGTCAAGGCCGTGGCCGACCTGCACGGCATCCGGATCGACCTCGCCGATGCGGGCCCCGGCCTCATGGTGGTGCTCCACTTCCCGGCAGCCATCGCGTTCCCGGCCAGCGTCGCGGAGGCCTCGAGCGCGGCCCAGCATGGGCCCGGGCTTGATCGATCAAGGGACGTCCGGACCTGACGGCCTGAGGAGCAACAGACATGTTGAGCGGCATCATCGCGCTCGTCGCGGCGTGGATCGTCGGCATCATCTCGACGGCCGGCTACGCCGGGGTCGCCGGGCTGATGG
>CAXUCF010000255.1:2237-2529 GCA_964249275.1 uncultured Lichenihabitans sp. | reverse complement strand
GAGTCCGCCTGCCTGCCGCTGCCGTCGGAGATCATCATGCCGTTCGCCGGCTACCTCGCCTCGACGGGCCGCTTCAACCTCGCCCTGGCGGCTACCGCTGGCGCGCTCGGCTGCAACGTCGGCTCGACACTCGCCTACGCGGTCGGGGCGCGGGGCGGCCGCAGCTTCGTCGAGCGCTGGGGCCGCTTCGTCCTGCTCGGCCCGGGCGACCTCGATCGGGCCGAGCGCTTCTTCCGGCGCTTCGGCGCTGCGGCCGTCCTGATCGGACGGTTGCTGCCGGTGGTGCGGACCT
>CAXUCF010000255.1:0-2227 GCA_964249275.1 uncultured Lichenihabitans sp. | reverse complement strand
GACCTTCATCGCCCTGCCGGCCGGCATCGCCCGCATGCCGCAACTCCCGTTCCAGATCTACACCTTCGTGGGCTCCTGGCCGTGGTGCTACGCGCTGGCCTATGTGGGATACCTGCTGGGCTCGCATTGGGATAGCGACCCGAGGCTGCGCGACGTCCTGCACCGCTTCGACCTCGCCATCGTGGTCGGCGCCGCCATCGCGGTCGCCTGGCTGGCGTGGCGGCGCCTGAACGAACGGCGCTCGTAGCGCGCCAGCAGCGGTGCCTGTCGATCTCCTGTCGAGGCCACGAGAAAACCCCGGATCGGCGGCCCGGTCGCGGTAGGTTGCGGGCTGCGGCCGGGAACGCGAGGATGGCATGAGACCGCTGCTGGTCGAGGACAGCCCGCCTGCGCGATCTCCTGGCCGAGCGGGTCCGCGCCGCCGCCTGACGGCTCGATATCGGCGCCGAGGGCTGCGGCCGCCGAAGCCAGCGCCTGGAGACTTCGGACCACCCCGCTGGCTTGCGGCGACGAGGCGTCGCCGACGCTCGGCACTGCATCAGATCGCCGGACGAGGGGACGGCGACCGGCGTCGCGAGCCCTTCACGTCTGCCTCAGCATGAGGACCGTGATCGGGTATCCGACGACGCTGCCCAAGATCACGCCGAAGACGACATCGCTGACATAGTGGTGGGCCGATGCAACCCGCGCCCAGCACATGGCCGTGATCGTCCCGGCCCCGAGCACCCCCAGGCCGGGACTCGTATAGATGACGGGGATCAGCGTGGCGGTCAGCGTCATCGTGTGTCCACTCGGAAACGAATGCTGGTCCAAGGGACTGAAGAGCGACCGCAGAGTGACATCGGACTGGAACGGACGCGCCCGTCCGACGGCACGTTTCAGCTTCGGGAAGAACAGATGGATCGTCGCGGCATTGAGCATGGCCACCAGGCCGACCGGAACGGCGCCGAACCCGAGATGCCAGAAGACCACGCACAAGATGATGGAGTAGAGCCAGCCGTTCCCCGATCGGCTGATCAGGACAGCGGACCGTTGGCTGAGCGGGCCTTGCGCCCGGGTCGCGACAGAATGGACCATCGCCAGTTCGCGGGTATGGAACGTGCCCGCCCACCGCCGCAGCGAGCCCCGTCCCAGACGGCTGGGTGGCGGCTCACCACCGGGCGAATAGAGGCCCTGACTTTCCGGCGGATCCATGAGGCCCACTTTCTATCGGTCCGCCGAGTCGCGGCCGACCCCGTTTCAGTGCCCGTCCTGCATGGCGGAAATGCGGAGTCGAAGAAGAACCTTATGGCTGAAAAGCGCCGAGTTTTGGCTGTTGGTCCAGAAGTACAGGCCGCTTCACGAGTCTATGAAGCCCGTCAGCGTGGCGACGCAGCGACGAAGACACAACAGGAGCAAAGATACGACGCTGGTTTCTTCTTGACAGCAATGAAAAGGTCTTCTGCTTCGTGTGAGGAGTTCGATGATCACCGATGAGCCGGAGTACATTCCCTTCGTCTCCCGCGAACTGATCCCCCTCATGGAGGAACAGGGTCGGGCCGATGCGGAAACGGCTCTGACGCTGGGGGCCGGCGGCCTCCGCTGCTCCCTCACGGTCACGCTGCCCAACATCAAGTGGGCACTCAGGCGCTCAAGACCGATCGCGAATGGCGCTCGACGTGGTGGTCACGGGCGGCCGGTGCGTCTCGGTCTCTTCGATATCGGGTGCCGCGCCCGACGCCCTGCCCGACGGTCCGGCCCGGCAGTTCCTTCGCCCCGGCGACGTCACGATGTCGCCGGTGGACGACGGCGTGCCGGCGCGTCTCGAGACCGTGCTCTGGGCTTCGGGAGGCATGCGGGCCGAGGTGACGGTCGACGGTGTCCCGCATCGCATCGAGGTCAACCTGCCCGATCCGGAACGGCACCGGGTCGGTGAAAGCCTCGGCCTCCGCTTCCACTGCCTCAGGGTTTTCGCATAGGACCGCACGGCGCTTGGCTGACACCCGTCTGCGGCGCCATGGCGTTCGACTTCGACGGGTGTCTTCATCGGCGCCACCTGGACCCGCGACAAGCGCCTCATGCTGGCGGCCCTCGGCCTCTACCTCGCCCTGTTCTTCGCGCTCAAGCCGTTCGGCAATGCCGGCCTATGGACGGCCCTCCTCGGCTTCCTCCTCGCCCGCGGCGCCCTCCAGGGCTGGCGCTACCGCGCGCTGGCCGATGCGACTTTCCCGCGCGAGCGGGGCGGGGG
>CAXUCF010000254.1:4710-7194 GCA_964249275.1 uncultured Lichenihabitans sp. | reverse complement strand
CTCGACCGCCCTCACCCGACGCCGACCGCCTAACGCCACCCCCTGGGTAATTACTCTGAGCGTGCTCAATTTGACGGATCTCGACCCTTCAGATGTGACTTTTACTCGAGTCCAACACGGTGATGGTGATGATCTTGTCATCACCAATCAGGTGACCGGGAAGGTCCTCACGCTGGCGGGCCAGATATACGCCGGTAACGCATTCAACGACGTAGGATCGATCCATTTTGCTGATGGCACCGTGTGGACCCGGGACCAGATCGCCGCCAATGCCCCGCTCCGGGCCGGCGACACCGACGCGACCCTCCAGGCCCCTGACGGCAACATCACCCTGGAGGCCGGGGCCGGTAACCACACGTTCCCCGGCGGCGACGGCGACGACACCTTCGTCTACGCCAAGGCCGACGGCAATCTCACGATCAGTGACCACGACAACTGGTGGGACAGGAGCATGTCCAACACGCTTCAGCTCACCGACCTCAATGTCGCCGACCTCAGCTTCGCCCAGCAGAACAACGATCTCGTGATCGCCATCGCCGGAACAGGACGCGCCATAACGATCGCGGGCGAGTTCACCTCGGCCGATTACGACGGAATCCAACAGTTCACCTTCGCGGATGGATCGCAACTGTCCCGCAGCGACATCCAGGCGAAGCTGCATCCGCCATCGGCTTGAGCGGCAATCCCCCGGCGCCTGCCCGTCAGGCGCCGCCCGCCAACTGCGGCGTTGGGGCTGGCGCGCTCCCGCGGGCGGGCTCCGGGCCGGCCGGCTCCGGGGTGCGGCACCGCATGACGACCTCGCAACCGCCGCCGTCGCGCGTGCCGATGGTCAGGACGAAGCCGTGCAGCCGCGCAATGGCGGCCACGAGGCTGAGGCCGAGCCCCGTGCCGGGCAGGTGGCGGCTGGGGTCGAGCCGGTGGAACCGCCGCATGACGGCCTCGCTCCGGCCCGGCGGGATCCCGGGCCCGGTATCCCAGACCCGGATCACCGCGCCGGTGCGGTCGCCCCGTAGTTCGATCCCGACCCGGCCGCCGTTGGGCGTGAACTTGATGGCGTTGTCGACCAGGTTGGCGACCGCCTCGAACACGAGGTCACGGTCGCCGCGGATCGCCTCGACACGGTCGCCGCCCGCCGCGAAGCCGATCCCCTTCTCGTCGGCAATGGGCGCATAGAGTTCGCCGACCGCCTCGATGACGTCATCGAGGTCGACGGGGCCGAAGCCGCTCTCGCGGCGGCCCTGTTCCACTTCCGCGAGGCGCAGGATCGCCGTCACGGTCGCGAGCAACTGGTCGACGTCGGCGATCGACTTCTGCAGCACCTCCGGCACGGGCGCATGGCGCGCGTCGGGATCGAGCGCCCGGTCGAGCCGCGCGCGGATCCGGGTCAGCGGCGTCCGCAGGTCGTGCGCGATGGCGTCGCCGGCACCCCGCACCTCGCTCACCAGCCGCTCGATCTCGTCCAGCATGAGGTTGACCATCTCGGACAGCCGATCGAACTCGTCGCGGTTGCGCCGCACCGGCAGGCGCCTGTGGAACTGCCCTTCCATGATGAGGCTGCAGGCGCGCCGCACGCCCTCCACCCGCCGCAGCGTCCCCAGGCTGACCACGGCGCCGCCCAGCAGCGCCAGGACGGTCGCCGGGATCACGGCCAGCATCATGGCGCGGGTCACGATCTCGTCGATCTCCTGCAGGTCGCCGGCGGCCCGGCCCAGGAACAGGACCGAGCCGTCCGGCAGGGTGGTCGAGACGGCCCGGACCGGGACGGGCCCGGCCCGGCCCGGGCGCGACGAGATCACCGTCACGTCGGCCGCATGGTCGGCCGGCGGCAGCTCGTGCGGGAGGCTGTCGAGATCGCCGGCGAGCCGCTCGCCCGAGGGCAGGAACAGACCGTAAAGCTTGATGCCGCGGGGATCGGCCGACAGCGCCCTGTCGATCCTCGCCACCACCACGCGGCGTTCCTCGGTGGCCAGGGACCGGGCATCCAGGACGAGGGCGGTTTCGGTCCGCCGGGTGAGGTAGCCCACGGTCTGCCAATAGAAGAAGCCGCCCATGGCGGTCAGGCTGAGCGCCAGCACGGCGGCCGACCCCAGGGTCCAGCGAAAGGCCGTCGTCTGGAAGAGTCTCAGCCGCATGGGACCCCCGATCGCATGGTTTCGGACGGGGGCGCGTCCAAGGGTTCCGGGCCGGCGATCCTCAGCACGTATCCGGTGCCCCGCACTGTGTGGATCGATTGGGCGTCGTGCGGCCCGTCGACCTTGCGGCGCAGCTTGCCGATGTGGACATCGACGAGATTGCTGCCGGGGTCGAACCGGTACCCCCACACCTGCTCGAACAGGATGGCCCGCGTCACCACCTGGCCGGCGTGGCGGACCAGGAACTCGAGCAGCTTGAACTCGCGGGGAACGAGGTCGAGCACCCGCGAGCCGCGGCGCGCCACGCGCCCGAGAAGGTCGAGCACGAGGTCGTCGCAGCGCAGCGAGGTCT
>CAXUCF010000254.1:0-4700 GCA_964249275.1 uncultured Lichenihabitans sp. | reverse complement strand
GCTGTTCCCGGTCGGGCGGCCGACGCGCCAGCACCTCGACCCGGGCGCGGAGTTCGGCCGCCGCGAAGGGCTTCGACAGATAATCGTCGCCGCCGGCCCGCAGCCCGCGGATGCGTTCGTCGACGCTCGACAGGGCGCTCAGCACCAGCACCGGCGTCCTGACACCGGAGGCGCGCAGCCGGTCGAGCAGCGTGAGCCCAGCCATCCCGGGCAACATGCGGTCGAGCGTGATGACATCGAAGCTGTCGGTCTGGGCCCGGCGCAGCCCGTCCCGGCCGGTGACCTCGCGGTCGACCGCGAAACCCGCCGCCGTAAAATCCTCGACGATCTCGGCCGCCGTCTCGCCGTCATCCTCGATCACCAGGACCCTGATCATGGGCGCGCTCCTGCACGGGCCGCATAGATCACCCGGCCGGCTCCGGATGCAAGGCGGGCGCGCCCTCGTGGTCATGGCGTCGGGAGCGGAGCAGCCCTATAGAACCGACCATCGACGGTGAAAGGGACCAAGTGGACGCGGCAAGGCGAAGGGGCGTGTACGGCAGCCCGGCGGAAGGATTGCAGCTCGACGTGGCGGAAGCCGTGCAATTGTCGCCGCTGGTGCCCGGCGCCGATACACTCGAGGGGCTCGCGGCCGACTCGCTGTCGGAACTCGTCATGGTGGCGCCCCCCGGCACAACCGAGCGCCGCTACGCTCTCGCCCTGGGCCTTCAGGCGCTCGCGCCCGAGGCGCCCTTCACGGTCCTGGCGCCCAAGGACAAGGGCGGTTCGCGGCTGGCGCACGAGCTCGACGCCTTCGGCTGCACTTTCGAGGAGGCCGGCAAGCGCCATCACCGGATCTGTACGGGCCGGCGACCCGCGCACCCCGAGGGCCTCGTTGCCGCCATTGCGGCGGGGGCACCGCGGCTCGTCGAGGCGCTCGGGCTCTGGTCGCAGCCCGGGCTCTTCTCGTGGGATCGGCTCGATCCCGGCACCGCCCTGCTGATCGAGACCCTGCCGCCGCTGTCCGGCCAGGGGGCGGATTTCGGCTGCGGCATCGGCGTCCTGGCACACGCCGCGCTGGCGTCGCCCAAGGTCAAGGCCCTGACGCTGATCGACATCGACCGCCGCGCCGTGGAGACGGCCCGCCGCAACGTCGACGACCCGAGGGCCGAGATCCGCTGGGCCGACCTCCGGGCCGGGACCGGCGGGCTCGCCAACCTCGACTTCGTGGTGATGAACCCGCCCTTCCACGAGGGCGGCATCGAGGATCAGGGACTCGGCCATGGCTTCGTCGCCGTGGCCGCGAAGGCGTTGCGGCGCGGCGGGGTGCTGTGGCTGACGGCCAACCGTCATCTGCCCTACGAGACCGTGCTGAAGCCGCTCTTTGCGAAGGTCGAGACCCGGGCAGAGGGGCGCGGCTTCAAGGTCCTCGCGGCCCACAAATGAGCGTCGCGATCCGGCTCGACAGGCTGCTCGGCAACCTCGGCTACGGGTCGCGGCGCGAGGTCGCCGGGCTCGTGCGGGCCGGCGGGGTGATGCTCGACGGGGCCCGGGTGGCGACCGCGGACCGCAAGGTCCAGCTCGCGGACGACCTCACGGCGCGACTCGCGATCGAGGGCGCGGCGCTCGACCCGCTGCCCGGCATGGTGCTGATGATGCACAAGCCGCTCGGCCACACCTGTTCGCACGACGAGGCCGGCCCCCTGGTCTACGATCTGCTGCCGCCCCGCTGGTGCCGCCGCCGGCCGCCGCTCTCGACCGTGGGGCGCCTCGACAAGGAAACGTCGGGCCTGCTGCTCATCACGGACGACGGGCCGCTGCTGCACCGCATCATCTCGCCGAAGAGCCACGCGCCCAGGCGCTACCGGGCGACCCTGGCGGAACCGCTGCGCCCCGACGCGGCCGGCATCCTGGCGTCCGGCACCTTGACGCTGGCGGGCGATGGCAGGCCGCTGCTGCCGGCCGCTCTCGACGTTCTGTCGCCCGTGGAAGTATCGCTGACGCTCCTCGAAGGACGCTACCATCAGGTGCGCCGCATGTTCGCTGCGCTCGGGAACCATGTGGTGGCGCTGCACCGCGACCGGATAGGCGCCCTGAGCCTCCCGGACGACCTCGGCCCCGGGCAATATCGGATCCTGACGCCCGGCGAGGTCGCTGCGGCCCAGGCCGCCGCAAGGGCGACGGCTTGACGGCCCGTCGCGTGCGGCAAGGGCTCCCACGGGAATGACCGCTTCGCCTCATCCGGATCCGGCTCTGTGGCGAAGCCCGTGGCTCGAAACGATCGTTCCCCTGGGAACACCGAGGCCCATGATGCCGCTGTGCGGTTCTGCGCGTGGCGCCCCGCTCCGGCAGGTCCTATCAAATCGGAACTGCAACTCAAGTGGGTCCCCCATGCTCGACAGGCTGTGGCGCTGCCTGTTCAGGCCGGCGGTGATGCGGGACGCCGACCGGCTGATCGCGGCCCACGGACGCGGTGCCTACGGGATGGCTCGCCTCGGCGCGACGGCAGCGGGGGAGGTGGATGGCCACGGCCACTGGTGCAGCGTCGCCCGCGAGATCGCCCGACGGCTGGAGCGGGAACACCACGCGGCCTGACCGAGACGAGGCGGGAGTTCCGTCGCGAGCCGCCGCACTCAGAACAGGCTGAGTTGCCGGCCGTGCGGCGTCGGGGCCTGGAACAGGTCGGTGCGCAGTTTGGCGCGTGTCTTGGGGAAGCCGAGCTTGGCGGCCGCGATCTCGAAACGGCGACCGAGCATCCAGGCATAGGGGCCGGTGCCGGTCATGCGCTTGCCCCAGGTAGCGTCATAGTCCTTGCCGTCGCGCATCGCCTGCACGAGCCCCATGACATGGCCGAGCTTGTCCGGGAAATGGGCCAGCAGCCACTCCCGAAACAGGTCCCGCACCTCGAGCGGCAGCCGCAGCACGACGTAACCGGCCTCGACGGCGCCCGCTTCCCGGGCCGCGCCCAGGAGAGCTTCGACCTCGTGGTCGTTGATGGCCGGAATCAGGGGGGCCGTCATCACGGTCACCGGGATGCCGGCCTCGGACAGCCGTCGGATGGCGTCGAGGCGCTTGGCGGGCGTGGGGGCGCGCGGCTCCATGGCGCGGGCGAGGGTGGCATCCAGCGTCGTCACGGAGAGCGCCACCTTGACCAGCCCCTTCGCGGCCATCGGCGCCAGGACGTCGACGTCGCGCGCCACCAGGGCCGATTTCGTGACGATGCCGACCGGGTGGTTGGCGCGTGCCAGCACCTCCAGGATGGACCGCATGACGCGGCGCTCACGCTCGATCGGCTGGTAGGGATCGGTGTTGGTGCCGATCGCAATGGTGCGCGGTCTGTAGCTCGGCGCCGCAAGCTCCCGCTCGAGCTTGCCCGCGGCACCCTCCTTGACGAAAAGCCTGGTCTCGAAATCGAGCCCGGGGGACAGTCCCACGAAGGCATGGGTCGGGCGCGCGAAGCAGTAGACGCAGCCGTGCTCGCAACCGCGATAGGGGTTGATCGACCGGTCGAAGGAGATATCGGGCGAATCGTTGCGGGTGATGAGGGTCTTGGGCTTCTCGACCGTGACCTCGGTCACGAAGCTCGCCGGGTCGGGCAGGGAGGCCTCATCCCCCATGTCCGCCTCGCGGGTCTCGCGCTCAAAGCGGCCGGTCGGGTTCGACACCGCGCCGCGACCACGCCGCCGGCCGGCCAGCACGTCATCGAGCGACAGGCTATTCGCCGTCGTGGCGCGTCCGCCCTTGGCGCCGCCGCGGAGCGCGACCGGCGGCCGCAGGACCGGCGCTCGGTCCCGGTCGACGACAAGCGACATCGCTGTTCTCCTGGTTCGGACCGGCCTGCCGACGCCACGGTCGGCGGCCACTCAGGAACAAATAGAGAACAAATAGAGGACCGTCAATCGTCCCGACCGGGATGGTTCGCGATCCCGGGTCGACGCCGCATCCGCCACCCGGTCATGGACGGGTTTGCCCCGGCCGACGACACTCGGCGCCAAGCAGGATCAGAACGGGTGGTATTGGAACAGCCAGGTTTCGGTCAGGATCTTGTCGCCGCTCTTGAGAAAGCACCGCAGTTCCACCGGGTCCGATCCCTCGACGACGAGGTCGAACTGCGTCATCCAATGGCCCGGCACCCCGTCGGCCACGGCCTCGGTCAGCTTGTAGGGGCCGAAGCTGCCGCGCGACGTCGACACGACCTGCTCCGGCGTGGTGCCGAACGGCAAGGCTTCGAGCGGGCCGCCCAGGAACTACACCAGGAACTTGCGCTCGCCCGGCGCGCGCGGCTGCGCGGCGGCGGCGAGCGTCGCCAGCAGCGCGAAGACGAGCCGCCCGGTCAGGCGCTCACCTCCGCCACCCGTCCGCTACGCTGGAGCTTGCCCCAGCCGACCTGCGGGCCGCGCACCGCCTGGGTCAGCGCCTTGAGCACGACATAATACATCACCTGACGATAGCCGACCCGCTGCGGGATCAGCAGCCACAACAGCCGCCACCGCTCGCGCCGCTCCAAGGCAAAGGCAATGAACGCGGCCAGCAGATCGATCGCGGTGAACACCAGCCAATAGGCGAGCATCTTCTCCACATCGTGCGACGTCTGCGCCCAGCCATGCGCCTCCACCGCCAGATAGGTCGCGACGAAGCTGACCAGCAGCGCCAGGTCGATGATCGGCGAGATAGCGGCGAGCACGATCTGGAATAGGATCGCCTGCGGCAGGCCGATGAAA
>CAXUCF010000253.1:0-7207 GCA_964249275.1 uncultured Lichenihabitans sp. | reverse complement strand
CCGAGCAGGGCGCCGGTGACGAGGGCACCCGTCGCGAGCCCGGCCAGGGGCGAGATGCTGGTCAGCAAGCTGCCGAGCGCCTTTCGAGCCGGGGGCGCCGCCTCGATCACCGCAGCGGATAGCGCGCCGTTGACCACGCCCATGGACAGCCCCTGGACGATCCGAGCGGCCAGCAATCCGCCGATGCCGTCTGCCCTGAGGAAGAGGGCCATGGATGCGACCTGGATGATCAGCGCCGCGACGATCACCGGCTTGCGGCCCAGATGATCGGATAGCGAGCCGGCCACGAGCAGCGTGACCAGCAGCACCAGCGAGTAGATGCTGAACGCGAGCGTCAGCATGCCCGGGGAGAACCCCCACCGTCCCTGAAACACCACGAACAAGGGGGAGGGCACACTCGCTGACACGAAGAACAGGAACAGGGTGATCGCGAGTAGCGGGAAGGCGATCGGTGCGCGGGGCGGTGATGGCAGGGCGGGCGCTTCAGGCAAGCTGGTATCCGTGTCATCGATTGAATTTCACGGGAATCCGCCCGCCCCAGAGGGTATGGCGCGGCCACTCGCGGTATTGAAATCGAACCTTTTACGTGTTGTCATCGAGCAGGTGGATACCAGGAACCTCGATCTGGGACTGCTCGTCACGCTTGAAGCCTTGCTGGCGGAGCGAAACGTCACGCGGGCCGCGCGTCGGCTGAACCTCAGTCAGCCTGCTTTGTCGGCACGGCTGGCGCGGCTTCGAGAGGCGTTCAGTGATGCGCTATTGGTCCCGGCCCAGCGCGGGATGGTGCTTACCCAACGCGCACTCGAGCTGCAGCAGCCCTTGCACGAGGCGTTGGAACGTGTGCGTCGCGTCGTCGAAGACGGAGCGCCCCCCGATCCGGCGACCATGGAGGCGACGCTGGTGATCGCGGCGAGTGACTACGTCCAGTATGCGCTTCTGGCGCGCTTCTCGGTCGCACTACGGGCCGAGGCGCCCATGATCCGCATCGCCTGGCGAGCGCTCGACGTGATGGCGCTTCCCACGCAGTTGGAGCGTGGCGAGGTGGACCTGGCCTTGGCGGCGCCCGAACACGCGCCAGCCGCAATGCGTCAGCGCCAGCTCTACGAGGAGGGTTACGCGGTTATCGCGCGACAGGGGCATCCCTCTGTGCAGGGTAGTCTTGATCTGGACGTGTTCTGCGCGCTGGACCACGTCGTCGTATCGCCTCAGGGTGGTGGCTTTGCTGGACCTGCCGACGCTGCGCTGGAGGCAATCGGCCGCCGTCGCACCGTGGCCTTATCGACGCCGGGCTTCCTGATCGTGCCGGAGATCATATCCCGGTCCGACATGATCGCACTCATCCCGCGCCGGATCGCAGAGGGTTGGTCGGATCGGGTGCAGGTGATGGAAGCGCCGCTCGCTATACCCGGGTTCGTTATTGCGAGTATCTGGCACGACCGTACGACCAATCATCCGGCACAAGGCTGGCTGCGTGAGCGGCTCGCTGCATTGGCTTGATGCCCCACCCCGACACATTGCAAATCCAAGCTCAATTTCTCAAAACTCGATCCTTTTTGAGAAAGACCGGAGCGAGGACGTCAGTGTTTCCCTGCGGAACCTGCCGGCCTCGGCGATGGAAAGGAATGGCGGCCCTCGTCGTCTCGGCTATGCTGAACGACCCTCGGCCGCGGTGCTGATGGTGGGCGGCTTGGGAGACAGCGATGACGCGCCGCCGGGAGATGATCCTCAACGCCTTCACCATGAACTGCGTCGGCCATATCAACCACGGCCTCTGGACGCACCCGCGCGACCGCTCGCACGAGTACACCCGCCTCGACCACTGGACCGACCTCGCCCGGACGCTGGAGCGGGGCCTCTTCGATGCCGTGTTCATCGCCGACGTCGTCGGGGTCTACGACGTCTACGGGGGCGGGATCGACCTCACGGCCCGCGAAGCGGTCCAGCTGCCGGTGAATGACCCGACCCTGCTGGTGCCCGCCATGGCGGCCGTCACCCGCGATCTCGGTTTCGGCGTCACGGTCAATATCGCGGTCGAGCATCCTTACACCTTCGCGCGGCGCTTCTCGACGCTCGACCACCTGACCGACGGGCGCATCGGCTGGAACGTCGTCACGGGCTACCTCGACAGCGCCGCGCGGGCCGTGGGCCTCGACGCCATGGCGGAGCACGACCGCCGCTATGACCGGGCCGACGACTACCTCGACCTGCTCTACACCCTTTGGGAGGCGAGCTGGGACGAGGACGCGGTGCGCCGCGACAAGGATTCCAGAGTCTATGCCGACCCGGCCAAGATCCACGCGATCCGTCACGAGGGCCCGTTCTACCGGTCGAGCGGGTACCATCTCGCCGAACCCTCGCGGCAGCGGACGCCGGTGCTGTTCCAGGCCGGCACGTCGGGGCGCGGCCAACGCTTCGCGGCGCGCCACGCGGAATGCGTGTTCATCTCGGCCCCCGACCGGGAGGCGGCGCGCAAGGCCTCGCGCAGCCTGCGCCAGGAGGTGGTGGCGGCCGGGCGCAGTGCTGACGACATCAGGATCCTGGTCGGGATCAGCGTGGTGACGGGCGCGACCGCCGCGGCCGCCCGCGAGAAGCACGCCGACTACCTGCGCCACGCCAGCCCCGAGGCGGGCCTCGCCCATTTCGGCGCCGGCAGCGGCATCGACCTGTCGCGGTACGGCCTCGACGAGACGATCGCCTCCGGGCCCACCAACGCCATCCAGTCGACCACGCAGGCCACTCTCCAGGGCGGCCTGACCAAGCGCCGTCTGCTGGATCAGCTCGCGCTTGGCGGCCGCTACCCGCTGGTGGTCGGCGACGGCGCGGCGGTGGCGGCGGAGCTCGAGGCCTGGATGGTCGAGGGCGAGGTCGACGGCTTCAATCTCACCCGCACGGTGGTGCCCGAGTGCTGGGAAGACTTCGTCACCTTCGCGGTGCCGGCCCTGCAGGAGCGGGGCCTCCACAAGACGGCCTATCGCGACGGTTCGCTCCGCCACAGGCTCTTCACGCGGGGCGACCGCCTGCCGGCGAGCCACGCGGGCGGGCTGCCGGGCCGAGGCAGCGCCGCGCCATAGGGCGATCGGGTAGGGCCAGGGAACCGCCATGATCGACAGCCATCAGCATTTCTGGATGATCGCGCGCGGCGACTACGGCTGGATGGGTCCGCATGTGGCGCCGCTGTTGCGGGACTTCATGCCGGGGGATCTGGCGCCCCTGATGGCGCGGACCGGCATCACCCGAACCATCGCGGTTCAGGCGGCCGCCAGCGAGGCCGAGACCGAGTTCCTCCTGCAACTGGCCGAGCGGACCGACTTCATCGCGGGCGTGGTCGGCTGGCTCGACATGGACAGCGACGCCTTTCCGGAACGGCTCGAGCATCTTCGTCTTTCGCCCAAATTCGTCGGGCTGAGGCCCATGCTCCAGGACCTGCCGGATGACCGCTTCATCCTGCACCCCCGCGTGCTGCGCCACCTCGGGCTCATGGCGGATCGCGGGCTGGCGCTCGACGTCCTGATCTTTCCACGCCACCTGCCGCACGTGCGCGAGGCGCTCGCGCTGACGCCCGGCCTGCGGGCCGTGATCGACCATATGGGCAAGCCGGAGATCGCGGCCGGCACGCTCGATCCCTGGCGCGAGCGCATCGCGGCCGTGGCGGCCCTGCCCGACGTGTCCTGCAAGTTGTCCGGCCTGGTCACCGAAGCGCCGACCGGCGCATGGACGCCCGACCACCTGCGGCCCTATGTCGACCATGCAGTCGCCTGTTTCGGCCCCGACCGGCTGATGTTCGGCAGCGACTGGCCCGTCTGTACCCTGGCCGCCTCCTATGCCGAGGTGAACAACGCGGCGCGTCTCCTGGCGGCCCGGCATTTCGGGCCGGCCGAGATGGAGAAACTGTTCTCCACCAACGCGGCCCGGTTCTATCTCGGGGCCGCTAGGCTGTCGTAGCGGCTCAATCCGGTGCCGTCGCGCCCCCGCCGACATCCGCGCCAGGAATCATGCGGCCGAGCAGGCCGTCCCGCCAGAGATATTGATGGACCAGGGCGGCCGCGGCATGGATGCCCGCCAGGGCCAGCATGACGTTGGCCGCGAGACCGTGCCAGTTGGTGATCGGGTGACGCCATTCGCGATCGCCCCATTGCGGCAGCCGGAACAAACCGTAGATCGAATAGCCGCGCACGAAGGCGTTGATCACCCCCAACGTCACCACCGTGATGAGGAGCAGATAGAGCCCGTAATGGGTTGCCTTCGCAACAACGTGCAGCATGCCGGTGTCGGCTGCCGGCAGGCCACGCCCGCCGCTCGACCGCCACATCAGGCGCCAGGCCAGAACGGCCGCCAGGGCGAAGCCCAGCACCATGTGGGTGGACCAGTAGGCTGAATTGAAGGGACCGTCCGGGATCCAGTCGGCCGTCTGGCCGATGATCCAGAGGATGGCGACGAGCAGGGCCGTCGCCCAATGCAGCGCCATCGTGGTTGGATCGTAGCGTCGCGTCGTGATGCGGCCCATCGGGTTTCCTCATGCCATGTGCGGGTCCGGGACCGCACGCCTCGGAGAGATCAGGACGAACTCGTCGTTCAGCCGCCATCTTCAAGACCGCGGCGCCGCCTCACTAGCGGCCGATCTCGGCGAAATTGCCGCACGCGGCCGTAGGCCCGGCCCATCGTTGATCTCCGCCGCGCCCCGTCCTAGGCTCGCCCTGGGCAATGGTCCCCAACCCGCCGCGGATCCCGCGGCCGGCGGCCGGTCGCATCAGGGGAGGCGCGGGATGACGGACGTGAGGCCCCTGACGCTCCGCGTCCCGGAGCCCGCGGTCCGCCCCGGGGGCACGCCGAACTTCAGCGACGTCGCCACGGCCGAGGCCGGCGCGGTACGTCGCCCGCCCCTCGAGGTCGCGGCCGACGACATCCGCGACCTCGCCTATACGATCATCCGGGTGCTGGACGACGACGGGAATGCCGTCGGCCCCTGGGCCGGCACCCTCACGGACGCCGAGGTGCTGCTCGGGCTGCGCCACATGATGAAGCTGCGCGCTTTCGATGCCCGCATGCTGATGGCCCAGCGCCAGGGCAAGACCTCCTTCTACATGCAGCACCTCGGCGAGGAGGCGGTCAGCACGGCGTTTCAGCGCGCGCTCGGCCCAGGCGACATGAACTTCCCCACCTACCGCCAGGCCGGGCTGCTCATCGCGGCCGACTATCCCATGACCACCATGATGAGCCAGATCTTCTCGAACGAGCGCGACCCCCTGCTCGGCCGGCAGCTCCCCATCATGTATTCGTCGAAGGCGTTCGGTTTCTTCTCGATCTCGGGCAACCTCGCCACGCAGTATATCCAGGCGGTCGGCTGGGCCATGGCATCGGCCATCAAGGGCGACACCCGCATCGCGGCAGGCTGGATCGGCGATGGCGCCACGGCGGAATCGGACTTCCACGCCGCCCTCGTCTTCGCGTCGACCTACCGGGCGCCGGTGGTGCTCAACATCGTCAACAATCAGTGGGCGATCTCGACCTTCCAGGGTATCGCCCGCGGCTCGTCGTCGACCTTCGCGGCGCGCGGCCACGGCTTCGGCATCCCGGCGCTCAGGGTCGATGGCAACGACTACCTTGCGGTCCACGCGGTGGCCAAATGGGCGGTGGAGCGCGCCCGCGCCGATCTCGGGCCGACACTCATCGAATACGTCACCTACCGGGCCGGCGCCCACTCGACCTCGGACGACCCCTCGGCCTATCGCCCCAAGACCGAGTTCGACGCCTGGCCGCTCGGCGACCCCGTCGAACGGCTTAAGCGCCACCTCGTGACCCGCGGCGCCTGGTCGGACGAGCGCCACCGGCAGGGCGAGGCCGAGATCCTCGACGAGGTGGTGGCGGCGCAGCGCGAGGCCGAGGCCCACGGCACGCTCCATTCCGGCCCGAAGCCCTCGGCCCGCGACATGTTCGAGGGCGTATACGCCGAGATGCCGCCGCACCTGCGCCGCCAGCGCCAGCAGGCCGGGTACTAGTGCCGCGCCGCACCATGATCGAGGCCATCCGCGACGCCATGGCGGTCGCGATGGAGCGCGACGACGACGTCGTGGTGTTCGGCGAGGACGTGGGCTATTTCGGCGGGGTGTTCCGCTGCACCCAAGGGCTTCAGGCGCGGTTCGGCCCGAGCCGCTGTTTCGACGCCCCGATCAGCGAACTCGGCATCGTCGGGGCCGCGGTCGGCATGGCGGCCTACGGCTTGCGCCCTTGCGTGGAGGTTCAGTTCGCCGATTACGTGTACCCGGCCTACGATCAGATCGTCTCCGAGGCGGCGCGCCTGCGCTACCGCTCGAACGGGGACTTCACGGCCCCTCTCGTGATCCGCATGCCGACGGGGGGCGGCATCTTCGGCGGGCAGACCCACAGCCAGAGCCCAGAAGCGCTGTTCACCCACGTGGCGGGGCTGAAGACCGTGGTGCCGTCGAACCCCCACGACGCTAAAGGGCTGCTCATCTCGGCCATCGAGGACGACGACCCGGTCATCTTCCTGGAGCCGAAGCGCATCTACAACGGCCCGTTCGACGGCCACCACGACCGGCCCGTGATCCCTTGGTCGAAACATGCGCTCGGTGAGGTGCCGGATGGGCATTACCGCGTGCCGCTCGGCCGGGCCGCGGTGCGGCGCCAGGGCTCGGCCGTGACGGTGCTGGCCTACGGCACCATGGTGCATGTGGCCGAGGCGGCGGCATCCGATTGCGGGATCGACGCCGAAATCGTCGACCTGCGCACGCTGCTGCCGCTCGACCTCGACACCGTCGAGGCCTCGGTGCGCAAGACGGGGCGTTGCGTGGTGCTGCACGAGGCGACGCTGACCTCGGGCTTCGGCGCGGAACTGGCCGCGCTGGTGCAGGGCTCCTGCTTCTACCACCTCGAAGCCCCGGTTCTGCGCGTCACCGGTTGGGACACGCCCTATCCGCACGCGCAGGAATGGGACTATTTCCCGGGTCCGGCACGCGTGGCGCGGGCGCTCGTCGAGATCATGGAGGCCTGAAATGGCGGTCCGCATCGTCAAGCTCCCGGACATCGGCGAGGGCGTGGCCGAGGCGGAAGTCGTCGCGTGGCACGTCAGGGTCGGCGACGCGGTGCGCGAGGATCAGGTCCTGGCCGACGTGATGACCGACAAGGCCACGGTCGAGATCCCGTCGCCGGCCGACGGCACCGTCACGGCGCTCGGCGGCGACGCCGGGAC
>CAXUCF010000252.1:0-7240 GCA_964249275.1 uncultured Lichenihabitans sp. | reverse complement strand
GTGAGATGGAGCGTCGCGGTGAGCTGCCCTTCGAGCTTCCGCGAGACCTGCAGGAGTTCGTCCTCGTCCCGGCACCGTACCACCAGCGAGGAGGCGCCGAAAACCTCGTGGCTCAGAGTCTCGTCGGCAAGGAAGTCGATGCCCTCCGTGACGAACAGCGCGCCCGTGCCCCGGTTGATTCCCTCGCCGACCTTCCCCTCGGCAACGCGATCGACGCGCCCGTTCTCGGCGAGCGCGTGACGGCCGGCCTCGTAGGCCAGATGGATGCCGGAGGTCAGCATGGCGGGGGGCGCGTAATCGGCGAGCGCCGCGGCCGCGGATGCGATGAAGCTGTCGAGGCCGGGGCCCGCCACGGCCAGCACCAGTCCCGGATTGGTGCAGAATTGCCCGGCCCCCAGCGTCACGGAGCCGATGAAGTCGCGCCCGAGCTGCTCGGCCCGCGCCGCGAGCGCGCCGGGCAGGAGGTAGACCGGGTTGATGCTGCTCATCTCGGCATAGACCGGGATCGGTTCAGGCCGTGCCGCCGCCAGGGCCGAGAGCGCCATGCCGCCACTCCGCGACCCGGTGAATCCCACGGCCTTGATGTGCGGATCCTGCACCAGCGCGGCACCCGTCTCGTTGGCGCCGAGCAGCAGCGAGAAGGTGCCGTCCGGCAGCCCGTGGGCCGCGACCGCTTTCAGGATGGCCGTGGCCACGAGTTCGCCCGTCCCCGGATGGGCCGGGTGGCCCTTCACTACGACGGGGCAGCCGGCCGCCAGCGCCGAGGCCGTGTCGCCGCCCGCCACCGAGAAGGCGAGCGGGAAATTGCTCGCACCGAAGACCGCCACCGGCCCGAGCGCGATGTGGCGCTGGCGCAGGTCGGGGCGCGGCAGCGGCTTGCGGGCCGGGAGAGCCGGATCCACCCTGAGATCGAGCCAGTGGCCGGCCCGGACCACGGCCGCGAAAACCTTCAGCTGGCCGACCGTCCGCATGCGCTCCCCTTCGATCCGCGGGCGCGGCAGGCCCGACTCGGCGCAGGCGCGCCCCACGAGGTCGTCGCCAAGCGCCAGGATCTCGTCCGCGATCGACTCGAGGAAGGCGGCGCGGGCCTCGGGCGCCGTCTCGCGGTAGATGTCGAAGGCCGCCGCGGCCAGCGCGCAAGCGCGGTCGACCTCGGTCGCTCCCGCGAAGGCGAAGGCCGGCTCGAGGGCCTCCCCGGTCGCGGGATTGACGGCCTTGAAGGTCGCCCCGACGCCGGACAGACGTTCGGAGCCGATCAGGATGTCGCCGGTCAAGGACATGGTGGGTTCCTTTGGACGTGGCCCGCGGAAGACGAAGCCTGGTCGGCCGCCCTGTGGGAGCTAGTGCGGATCGCCCCGCTTGTCACCCGCCGACGCGGTCCTGGGCCGGTATCGCCCCCGGCGAGCGCCGAGACGGAAACGCGGCGGCATTCGGCGTGGGGAGCCGCACCGGCCCGAGGGAGGAAACGTCGGCCCCTCGGCGCGGCTTGCGATAGATTGCCAGAATGGAGCAACCCGGAGTAGGAGTCGAGCCCATTGGGTTCCCGACGCGGCTCATGCCGCGACCGGACGCGTCCGTCATATCCGTGGTGGGCGCGGTTTGTTAATGCTCCCATCGGAAGACATGATGGTTCATGGCTCGGCGGGTCGACCGCAGCCGTCATTTCAGGCTCGCGCGTCACGATGTTGGAAGCTGCCGCTCCGCTGACACCGACCCCGAAGGCCGATTCAGGCCTTCGCGCTCTTTGTGGGATCGCGGCCTATTACCGGATCGCTGCCGATCCCGTCCATCTTCAGCGCGAACTGGCGCTGATCGGACGCGAGGCCGGCCTGACCGATCTCATGCGGGCCAGCCAGACGATCGGCCTCAAGGCGCGCCGCGTGTCACGCACGACCGAGAAGCAGCTCGTCGCGACCCCGACGCCAGCCATCGCCAGGCTCCGCGGCGGCGGCTTCGTCGTGTTCGGCGGTCGCCTGCCCGACGGCCGCCTCCGCATCGTCGACCCGGTCACCAGCATCGACCGGGCCCTCAGCGCGGACGAGTTCCTCGATGAACTGGAGCCGCAGCTCCTCCTCCTGGGCCGGAAGGTCGGCGGGATCGGATACGATCCGAAGAGCTTCGGCTTCCGCTGGTTCCTACCCTCGATCTGGCGCTACCGACGGCCGCTCGGCCACGTGCTGCTAGCGTCGTTCTTCGTGCAGATCTTCGCGCTGGTGACGCCGTTGTTCTTCCAGGTGGTGGTCGACAAGGTGCTGTCTCACAAGGGCTATTCGACGCTCTTCGTGCTCGTGATCGGCATCGTGATCGTGGGGCTGTTCGATGTGGTGCTTCAATACCAGCGCACCTATGCGCTGAGCCACACGACGAACCGCATCGACGTCGAACTCGGGCAGCGGCTGTTCCGCCACCTGTTGCACCTGCCGTTGAGCTACTTCGAGACGCGCGCTGCCGGCCAGACCGTCGCGCGGGTGCGCGAACTCGAGAACATTCGCGCCTTCCTCACCGGCCAAGGGCTGTTCTCGGCGCTGGACCTGCTGTTCACCTTCGTGTTCATCGCGGTGCTGTTCGCCTATTCGTGGAAGCTCACGCTGATCGTGGTAGCGGCGATCCCGTTCTACCTCGTCGTGGCGTTCGGGCTGCGCCCGGCTCTGCAGGAGCGGGTGCGAGAGAAGTTCAACACCGGCGCCATGAGCCAGCAGTTCCTGGTCGAGGCCGTGGTCGGCATCCAGACCGTGAAGGCCTCGGCCGTCGAACCCATCATGCAGGCGCAATGGGAGGAACGGCTCGCTGCCTACGTCAAGACATCGTTTCTGGTGACGCTGCTCGGTGCCTTCGGCCAGAACGGCGTGCAATACATCAGTCGCGTCACGACCGCGCTCCTGATGCTGTTCGGCGCCAAGGCCGTGATCGACGGCGAACTCAGCATCGGGGCCCTGGTGGCGTTCAACATGATCGCGGCCCAGGTCACGGCCCCCGTGCTGCGGCTGTCGCAGCTCTGGCAGGACTTCCAGCAGGTGCAGGTGTCGGTCGAGCGGCTGGGCGACATCCTCAATGCGCCCAGCGAGCCGGTGATCCAGGCCCGCACGGTGCTGCCGCCGCCCCGCGGGCTGATCGAATTCAAGGATGTCACCTTCCGGTATCGTCCAGGGTCCGCCGACGTCGTCAAGGGCGTGACGCTCGCCATCAAGCCCGGCGAGGTGGTGGGCATCGTGGGACCGTCCGGCTCCGGCAAGTCGACCCTGACCAAGCTGATGCAGCGGCTCTACATGCCGCAGGACGGGCAGATCCTGCTCGACGGTGCCGACCTCACGCAGGTCGACCCGGCCTGGCTGCGCACCAATATCGGCGTGGTGCTCCAGGAGAACTTGCTGTTCAACCGGTCGATCCACGACAACATCGCCTTCGCGGCCCCCGCCATGCCGCGCGCCCAGGTCATCGCCATCGCCAAGCTGGCCGGCGCCGACGAATTCGTCGCCAAGCTGCCGTCCGGCTACGACACCATGATCGAGGAACGCGGCGCCAACCTGTCGGGCGGCCAGCGCCAGCGCATCGCCATCGCCCGGGCGCTCGCCACCAATCCGCCGATCCTGATCTTCGACGAGGCCACCTCCGCTCTCGACTACGAAAGCGAGCGGGTGATCCAGAACAACATGCGCCAGATCGTGCGCAACCGCACCGTGATCATCATCGCGCACCGCCTCGCGGCGGTGAGGCCCTGCGACCGTATCATCGGCATGGAGGACGGACGCATCATCGAGGCCGGCCCGCACGACGAGCTCATCGGCCGCCAGAACGGCCTTTATCGCAAGCTGTGGGCGTTGCAGAACGAACAGGTCCGCGCATGAGCACGCTTCCGGTCGCAACCCAGCCCCCGAAACCCCCGGCTCCGCGCCGCATCCAACTCCACCGCGGCGACCACGAGTTCCTGCCCGCCGCGCTGGAGATCCTCGAGACGCCGCTCTCGCCGATCCGCTCCGTCATGATCCTGACCATCTGCGCCTTCGTGGTGATCGCGCTGGCCTGGTCGTACTTCGGGCGGGTGGACATCATCGCGGTGGCCCAGGGCAAGATCCAGCCGGTGGGCCGAACCAAGACGATCCAGCCGATCGAGACCGGCAAGGTGCTGTCGATCGCGGTCGAGAACGGCAGACGCGTCACGGCCGGCGACGTGCTGGTGACGCTGGATCCGGGAGAGGCCCAGGCCGACGAAGGGACGCTCCAGGCCGACCTGCAATCCGAGAAGGCCGAAGTCGTGCGCCGCACGGCGGCACTGATGCTGGCCTCGAAGCGCGCGCTCGGCACCGTTCCGCCGATCGCTTTCGGGCCGGGTACGCCGCCCGCCATCGAGGCACGCGAGCAGCGTGTGCTGGCGGGTGACATCGGCCAACTCGCGAGCGCCGTCGGCAGCCTCGAGGGCCAGATCAGGGAGAAGACCGCCGAGCGCGACCGCCTGAACGGCACTATCGCGGCGCAGCAGACCCTGATCACCACGCTGAAGGAGCGCGTCGACATGCGCGAGACGCTTCTGGCATCGAGGTCCGAATCGCGCGCCAAGGTGATCGACGCGCTCGAACTCATGCAGACCCAGGCCGCGACGCTGGCGTCCGAGCGGGGCCAACTGGGTGAGATCGAGGCGAGCCTCGGCCGCATCGCGCGCGACATCGAGAAAAGCTACGCGAGCTTCACGGCCGAGAACTCCCAGAAGCTCGCCGACGCCGAGCGCCTCATCGACGAGAACACGGAGAAACTCGCCAAGGCCCGGATCAAGACCGGCCATATGGATCTGAAAAGCCCGATCGACGGCACGGTGTCGGGCCTCACGATCACGTCGGTGGGCCAGGTCGTGACGGTGGGCGAGCAGGTGATGCAGATCGTGCCGCTCGACTCCCAACTCGAGATCGAGTGCTACCTGCCCAACGGCGACGTCGGCTTCGTCCACAAGGACCAGCAGGCCATCGTCAAGGTCGAGTCGTTTCCGTTCACCGATTACGGCACCGTCGACGCACACGTGACCCGCGTGGCTCGCGACGCGATCGCGCAGCCCGAAGCCGAGCAACGCGAGCAGAACCCCGCACAAGCCGCCAAGGAAACCATGTTCGGCGGCGCCCAGCGCACCCAGAACCTCGTTTTCCCCGTGACGCTGAGCCTCGACAAGGCATCGATGCGCTCGGAGGGCACCGAGGTGCCGCTCGTGCCCGGCATGGCCGTGACGGTGGAGATCAGGACCGGCACCCGCCGCATCCTCAGCTACCTGTTCTCGCCCATCCTGCAGGTTGCCACCACGGCGCTGCGCGAACGGTGAGCGGCCGCGTGCCGTGTGCCCCTATGGGCGGATAGCCAACAAACCCGAATGCGGTCCAGCGCCTGTCCATTGGCGGCCGTCGATCCGACCGTAGCCGATCCGTCGCGTCATTGCGACGCTCGACGATGCCTCTTCACCATAGCGTGGTGGTCCGCCCAGACACTTGCCAGAAGCGTCCGGATCGGTCGGCCCACCGGCTTCGAGGGGTCACGCCGAATCTCCCCGACGCGAGGCGCATATTCCGTTTGGGTCGGTGCACAACATGCAGAGCGGGGCACCGCGATCGTCAACCCATGCCGCTGCCGTCGAGGAACAGCCGGAACGCCGGGTTGTCGGTCTCGTCCCAGCACGGGTACCCCAGCCCTTCCACAGCCTCGGCGAAGCGCGCGCGGTCGGCCCGTGGCACCACGATCCCGGCCAGGACGCGGCCGTAGTCGGCGCCGTGGTTGCGGTAATGGAACAGGGAGATGCTCCAGCCCTGGCCGAGACCGTCCAGGAACTTGAGCAGCGCGCCCGGATATTCGGGGAACTGGAAACGGTACAGCACCTCGTCGTCGAGCCCCGCGGCGCGTCCACCCACCATGTAGCGCACGTGGGTCTTGGCGATCTCGTTGTCGCTGAGGTCCTCGACCGCGTAGCCGCTCGCGGCCAGCAGTGCCGCGATCTCGCGCTTCTCCCGGTCGCCGTCGCGCAGTTCGACGCCGACGAAGATGTGCGCCGGGGCGCCCGCGCCGGCGTAGCGGTAGTTGAACTCCGTGATCGAGCGGCGCCCCAGCACCTGCATGAAGCGCCGGTAGCTGCCGGGCTCCTCGGGAATCGTGACGGCGAGCAGCGCCTCGCGCCGCTCGCCGATCTCGGCCCGCTCGGCGATGTGGCGCAGGCGGTCGAAATTGAGGTTGGCGCCGCTGTTGATGGCCACGAGGGCGCGGTCGCGCAGGGCGTGTTCGGCGGCGTAGCGTTTCAGCCCCGCCAGCGCCACCCCGCCGGCCGGCTCGGCGACCGCGCGCGTCTCATCGAAGATGTCCTTCACGGCCGCGCAGATCTCGTCGGTCGTCACCGTGATCACCTCGTCGAGGCAGATGCGGCAGATGCGGAAGGTTTCGGCTCCGGCCTGGCGCACCGCGACACCGTCGGCGAACAGCCCAACGCGGTCCAGCACCACCCGTTCGTCGGCCGCGAGTGCCGCCTTCATGCTGGCGGCGTCGTCGGGCTCGACCCCGATCACCCTGACGTCGGGCCTCAGGAACTTGACGAAAGCCGCAACGCCGGCCGCCAGGCCGCCGCCCCCGACCGGCACGAAGATGGCGTCGAGCGCGCCCGGATGCTGCTGCAGGATCTCGGTGCCGACCGTGCCCTGGCCGGCGATCACGTCGGGATCGTCGTAAGGGTGCACGAAGGTGAGGCCGCGCGCGGCGCAGAGATCGATCGCGTGGCCGTAGGCCTCGTCGAACGTGTCGCCGTGGATCACGGCATGGCCACCCCGCGCCTTGACGCCCGCCACCTTGATGCCCGGCGTCGTGCGCGGCATCACGATGGTGGCGGCGATGCGGAGCTTCTGGGCCGCGAAGGCGACGCCCTGGGCGTGGTTACCGGCCGAGGCGCAGACGACGCCACGCTCCAGCGCGTCGCGGGGCAGGCCCGCCATCTTGTTGTAGGCCCCCCTGATCTTGAACGAGAACACGGCCTGGAGATCCTCGCGCTTCAGCAGGATCGCGTTGCCGAACCGGCGCGACAGGCCGGGCAGGGGATCGAGGGGGCTCACGGTCGCGACGTCGTAGACGCGCGACGTCAGGATGCGCCGCGCGTAATCGTTGAGGTCGACGGAAGCGGCATCTGCAGCGGGCACGTGGATGTTCATGGCGGAGAGACGGAGGAAGAGTTGGGGTTTCGTGTGGCCCGGTGGTGCGCCCGAAACCGACGGCGCGCACCCCTGCGGCG
>CAXUCF010000251.1:452-7264 GCA_964249275.1 uncultured Lichenihabitans sp. | reverse complement strand
CGACCATCACGACCGGCAACCTCAACGCTCCCACCATCATGCTGGCCGAGAAGGCGGCCGACCATATCGGCGGCGCACGCCTGCTGCCGCCCTCGAACGCACCGTTCTATCGGGCTCCAAACTGGGAAACCGCGCAGAGATAGGCGTCCGCCGCGATCGGTTACCCCGGCGCCCCATAGCCCGCGGCCTCCGCCTGGTCGGCCCAACGCACCGTCGTGGCGAAACTGTCGTGGTTCACGGTTTCGAAGCCCGCGATGCATAGGGCTTCGGCGAGCCCCGCGAACCACGGGCGGGACCCCGCCCTCGCGAGAGCATCCTTCAATGCCGCGATCACTCGCCCGGGAGTGCCGGGGGAGGCGACGAGGGCCGGCAGAGGCGCGAGATCGGTCGAGGCGACCGTGCGGACGCCCGCGAGGAGGTGGGGGGCGTGGCGCCGCAAGAGCAGGTGCCAGTAGCTGTCGAGCGGCCCGACGTCGATCCGCCCGTCGATCACGGCGTCGAGGATGCCGCGTGCCGTGACCAGCGAACCGACGCTGCGCCGGTACAACGGCCGGCCGTCGGCCGGTCGGAGTTCCAGAAGGTGGTGCCGCGGCGCATTGAAGCCGGAATGCGAATGCTCGACGGTCCAGCCGATGGTGCCGCCGAACGTGTCGGCGAGCGTCCGGAACGCGCTGTCGGCGCGGACGATGAAGTCCGAACGGTAGAGCGCCCGGCCGCCGGCCCAAGCGGCGGCCGGGATGGGCGAGGCGAGCGGCACCACCTCGGCCAGTCGCATGGCGATCGGGAACCCGCACATGAACACGCAGCCGAGATCCGGCCTCTGCCACAGGACGTCGAGCGGTTGCGGTGCGGGGTAGGGCGTATAGCCCAGCGCGACGCCCGCCTCGGCCGCGACGTGGTCCAGCAGCGCGCGCCAAGCGGCCTCGACCGCAGGTGTCACGGCATACATGCGGGCATTGCTGATCGGCGGCATGCTGGCGGCGCTCATTGTCGGTCTCCCATGATCCTACCCGGCGCCGGCCGGATGCGGAAAGGGTTCGGCGACGCTTGTGACCGGGGCTCTATCGGATCCTCGAGGTCATAGACCCGTTTGACCGGCCGGCCAGATCCGATTTGCGGAAGGGCAGGGGGCGCTGTCCTCGGTCCGCCAGCACCCGTTCTCAGGCGGGGGCGCCGGTGCCTTTCGGGCGTCACGGCTTCCGGGGCTTCAAATGCGCATGCAGGATGACGGGGTCGCGGTGGGCCGCGCGGCACAGCCGGGCGATCGTGGCCGGGATCGTGGCGCCGGCCTTGTAGGCGTTCCAGGTGCTCGGGACGACGCCGAGTAGGCCTGCGGCCTCCTGATTGGAGAGGCCGAGTTCCGCCTGCCATGCTGCCGCGTCGGCGGCCCGGAAGGGCTCCTGATCATCGGCGATCATCGCGAGGTGGATGGCGTCGATGGCGAGGTCTCCCTCGTCCCCATCCCAGGTGATGTTGCCACCCCAGGCCCCCACGGAAGCGCGCTTGAACACTTCGGCATCCCGCAGGGGCGCGATCCGCGGGTTGCCGCAGCCGATCCATCCCGCGAGCTCGACGGTGGACTCGCGCCCGCCCTTCCAGGCGACCGTCACCGTGGTCGGGCCGATGGTGGTGACGGATTCGATCCGGGGTACATCGAGCATGCGGGGCTCCGTTCAGATGGCGAGATTGGGGTTCAGGTTGTTCCATGCGGCGACGAGCGTCGCTCGATTGAGGGTGGCCCAATCATACGGTTGCCGCATGATCGATTCCGGTTGTCATCCTGGACCAGCGCCGACGGGCGCGCAGATCCGGGATCAGACCTCGGGGCTCCCAGGAACAGCGCACGGCCGCCCCGGACCATCCTGCAGCGTCGGGCGTCTGGGTTCCGGGTCTTCGCTGGCGCGACGATGTCGCGCTTCGCTTCGCCCGGAATGACCGCCGGGAAAGGCATTCAGGCGGAAACGGTATCGCTCAGTCCCCGTAGGGCACCCAGATCGTCTTGATCTGTGTGGCGTGGTCGAGGAACGCGCGGCCTTGCGCCAATGCAGGGTCGAACCAGTCCTGGACGTGCCCATCCCCGATCCAGGTCGGCTTGAGGTTCGAGGCCGAGGCCTTCTCGACCGCCGTGCCGCCGGCCCGGGAGCCTCGGTACCACATGGCCGCGACATCGTGGTGCTCGGCCAGCGTCTTCGACAGCGTGTCGCGGTCGCCCGTCAAGATGTTGACGACCCCCGGCGGCACGTCGCTGGTGTCGAGCACCTGGTAGAAGTCGGTGGCGACCAGCGGATGGACCGGCGACGGCACGACGACGGCCCGGTTGCCCATGGCGATGGCCGGCATCAGCAGCGACACGAGGGCGAGCAGGGGCGCCTCGTCGGGGCAGACCAATCCCATGATGCCGAAAGGCTCGTGCATGGCCAGCGTGACGTGCCGCGAGCGGGTCGCGTGGATCCGCCCGTCGTATTTGTCGGCCCAGGCCGCGTAGAAGAAGATGCGGGCCACGGCGGCCTCGACCTCGCGCGCCGCCTCGGGCGCGGCAGCGCCCGTCATGGCGGACAGGCGGCGCGCGAACTCGAGCGCGCGGGCCGACAGGTTCTCGGCCATGTAATAGAGCACCTGGGCACGGTTATGCGCCGTGGCGGCCGCCCAGGTGGCGGCCTTGCCGGCCGCCTCGACGGCGTTGCGGATGTCCTTGCGGTTGCCGAGGCCCGCGAGGCCGAGCGCTGCACCCGCGGGATCCCGCACCGCGAAACTATAGCCGCCATCCGGGCGGACCTGCTTGCCGCCGATGTAAAGCTTCGCCGTGCGGTCGATGCCGGGCAATCCCTCCGCCGCGCCGGTCGCGGTCGGGACGCCCGCATCTGCCGGGACAGCCGAGAGCGCCGGCGACGTCGTTTCCGCCGCGGGGGTGGCGTCCGTAGTCCGGACCGCCGTCAGGTATTCGGCGAGGCCCTCGCGGCCGCCTTCCCGCCCGAAGCCGCTTTCCTTGTAGCCGCCGAAGCCGGCGCCGGCGTCGAACAGGTTGGTGGCGTTGATCCACACCACGCCGGCCTTGATCCTGGCCGCGGCGTCCAGCGCGACATTGACGTTCTCGGACCAGATCGAGGCCGCGAGCCCGTATCTTGTGTTGTTGGCCAGCGCCACCGCCTCGTCGGGCGTGCGGAACGTGGTGGCGACCGCCACGGGGCCGAAGATCTCGACCTCGGCGATGGTCGAGGCCGGGGCGACCTCGGTGAACAGCGTGGGGGCAAAGAAGCAACCCTCGGCCGGGAGGTCCCCGCCGGCCTGGTAAAGGTTGGCGCCCTCGGCCACGCCCTTGCGCACGAGATCGCGGATCCGCTGCAGCTGCACCGGCGCCACGATGGCGCCGACGTCGGTCGACTTGTCGAGCGGGCTGCCGGTCCTGAGCGTCCCCATGCGGCGCTTGAGCTTGGCGTAGAAGCGCTCTGCCGCGCCCTCCTGCACGAGGATGCGGGCCCCCGCGCAGCACACCTGACCGGCGTTGAACCAGATGGCGTCGACCACGCCCTCAACCGCGCCGTCGAGGTCGGCATCCTCGAACACCACGAACGGCGACTTGCCGCCGAGTTCGAGCGACAGTTTCTTCCCCGAGCCCGCGGTGCTCTCGCGGATGGCGCGGCCCACCTCGGTTGAGCCCGTGAAGGCGATCTTGGCGACCTCGGGATGCCGGACCAGCGCCGCGCCTGTCGTGCCGTCGCCGCAGACGATGTTGACGACGCCCTTCGGCAGGCCCGCCTCGCGGCAGATCTCGGCGAAGGCCAGCGCGGTCAGGGGCGTGAACTCGGCGGGCTTCAGAACCACCGTGTTGCCGGCCGCAAGCGCCGGCGCGATCTTCCAGGCGAGCATCAGCAGCGGGAAGTTCCACGGGATGATCTGGCCGCAGACCCCCAGCGGGGCCTGGTCCGGAAACTTGCTCGCGACGAGTTCGGCCCAGCCCGCGTGGTGGTAGAAGTGCCGGGCCACGAGCGGCACGTCGATGTCGCGGGATTCGCGGACCGGCTTGCCGTTGTCGAGCGTCTCCAGGACCGCGAGGAAGCGCTCGCGCTTCTGCACGAGCCGGGCCAGGGCGTAGAGGTAGCGGGCGCGGACGTGACCGGGCGTCGCCGACCAATCCGCGAAGGCCGCCTTGGCGGCCGCGACGGCCGCGTCGACATCGGCCGCCGAGCCCTGGGCCACGTCGGCCAGCACGGCGCCGGTGGCCGGATCATGCACCGGGAAGGTCCCGCTTTCGGCCGTACCCGTGAAGTCGCCGTCGATGAAATGCCCGAAGCTCCGGCCATGGGCGGCGAGCCAGTCCTTGACGACCTCGGCGGCTTCGGGCGAAGGGCCGTAATCCATGGTCTCGAGGATCTCTCTGATCTGCAGCATCGGGGTCCCCGTCGATCGTTACGTGACGTCAAGCCATGGCGTGGTGTTCGGCCGAGGCGTAGTGGCCCGTGACGTGGTGCTCGAGCTGGCGTTCGACATCGGCCAACAAGGAACTGGCGCCGATGCGGAACAGCGCGGGTTCGAGCCAAGGGCGGCCGAGTTCCTCCTTCATCAGCACCAGCCAGTTCAGCGCATCCCTGGCGGTCTTGAGCCCGCCGGCCGGCTTGAAGCCGACCCGTTCGCCGGTGCGCTCGCCGTAGTCGCGGATGGCCCGGACCATGACGAGGCTGACCGGCAGGGTGGCGTTGACGTCCTCCTTGCCGGTCGAAGTCTTGATGAAATCGGCCCCGGCCTGCATGGCGACGGCGCTGGCCCGGTAGACGTTGCGCAGCGTCCTGAGGTCGCCCGTGCCCAGGATGGCCTTCATATGGGCCGGCCCGCAGGCGTCCCGCATGGCCGCGACCTCGTCGTAGAGCGCGGTCCATCGGCCGAGCAGCACGTGGGACCGGGTGATCACGATGTCGATCTCGGCCGCGCCCTCGCCGACCGCGTAGCGGATCTCGTCGAGGCGCTGCGCCAGGGGCGTCAGTCCGGCCGGGAAGCCGGTCGCGACCGACGCCACCGGGATGCCGGAGCCGCCGAGCGCCTTCACGGCCGGCGCCACCATGGTCGGATAGACGCAGACGGCGCCGACGGTCGGGGGGGCATCGGCGAGGCCGAGCGCCTGCACGATGTCGTCGCGTAGCGGCCGGCGCGCCTTGGCGCAGAGCCTCTGCACCCGGCCCGGCGTATCGTCGCCCGCCAGGGTGGTGAGGTCGATGCAGGTCAGCGCCTTGACCAGCCAGGCCGCCTGATAGTCCTTCTTGACGGACCGCCGCGTGCCGAGCGTCGCGGCCCGGCGCTCGGCGGCGCTGAGGTTGACCCCGACGTCCTCGAACCAGTCGGGCCGAAGCGCCGTGCCGGGGTTGCGGTGGTCGACGCCCGCAATTTGGACCGGCGGATGGTCGGCAATGGCGTGCCGGGCGGTGTCGGTGCGATCGTCCATGGCTCCGGTCCGATCTTGATGTCCCCACGGACGTGGGGGGAAGGGCGTCAGGCGAGGAGGAAACGTCCCGGGAAGCTCGCCCGGATACCGGACACGCCGGGCGCGTCGGTCGTGATCACGGTGTCGAAGGCGGCGAGGTCGGCGAAAGGAGCCGGTTTGACCTTGCCGAGCTTGCTGCCGTCGACCACGAGGCAGCGGGCCAGGGCCACGCGCATCGCGGCCGCCTTGACCGCGACCTCGTGGAAATTGGAACAGCTCACGCCCTTCTCGGCATGAACGCCCCCCGCCGAGATGAAGGCCTTGTTGATGCCGAGCCGGCCCAACGTCGCCAGACCGTCCTCCACGGCGAAGGACGCGGACGAGCCGTTGAAGAGCCCGCCCAGCACGATGAGCCGGACGTGTGGCAGGGTGGAGAGCGGCACCGCGATGTTCAAGGCGTAACACACCACCGTGATGGCGCGCCCTGGCCGCAGCTGCTTGACGAGGTACGGCATGGTCGTGCCGCAATCGATGAAGACGGTGTCGTCGTCCTCGATCAATCCGGCCGCCAGCGCGCAGATGGCGCTCTTGGCCGAAGCATGCGCGCCCTGCTCCTCGGCCATCACATAGGCACGGTTCGCCGTGCGTGGCACGATGTAGCCGCCGAGGTAGCTGAACCGGTCGGGGACTCCCGCGACGTCGCGGCGCACGGTCATTTCCGAGACGCCGAGCACGCGGGCTGCCTCGCGCAGATGCAGCACCCCGGGCCCGCTCAGCGCCTCGGCCAGCACGGTGACGCGGTCGGCGTGACGCCGGGGCTTCAACGGCGCTGCCGCACCGCTGGTGTTCGGCATCTTGATCGAGATGGACACGCTTGACGGTCCCACCGGACGATGTAATCTTCACACCGTTGATACGATCTTCACAAGAAAATGCAAGCTGTCGGGAGAACACGTCGATGCTGAAGCTGATGTCGACCGCCGCCATGGCCCTGGTGCTCGCCATGGGTGTCGCACGGGCTGAAGGGCCGCTCGATACGTCCAAGGTCGTCAAGGACATCCGGGTTGCGGCCACCGGCAAGAGCTATACGATCGCCACCGTGGTGAAGGTCGATGGCATCGCCTGGTTCGACCGCATGCGCGAGGGTGTGAAGCAGTTCAAGGCGGATACTGGCCAGGACGCCTACGAGGTCGGGCCGAGCCAGGCCGACGCTGCCGCGCAGGTCGAGATCATCGAGAACCTGATCGCCCAGGGGGTCGACGCCATCTGCGTGGTGCCGTTCTCGGTCGAGGCCGTCGAGCCCGTGCTGAAGAAGGCGCGGGACCGCGGCATCGTGGTGATCTCCCACGAGGCGTCCAACATTCAGAACGTCGATTTCGACATCGAGGCCTTCGACAAC
>CAXUCF010000251.1:0-442 GCA_964249275.1 uncultured Lichenihabitans sp. | reverse complement strand
AAGGCCTACGGCGCCAAGCTGATGGAGATGCTCGGCAAGCAGATGGGCGGCAAGGGCGACTACGTCGCGACCGTGGGCAGCCTGACGTCGAAGTCGCAGAACGAATGGATCGACGGCGCCGTCGCTTACCAGAAGGAGCATTTCCCCGACATGAAGCTGGTTACCAACCGGCTCGAAACCTACGACGACGCCAACCAGGACTACAACAAGCTCAAGGAGGCGCTGACCACCTACCCCAAGGTCACCGGCATCCTGGGCGCCCCCATGCCGACCTCGGCGGGGGCGGGCCGCCTCATCGCCGAGCGCAACCTCAAGGGCAAGGTGTTCTTCTCCGGCACAGGCCTCGTCTCGGTGGCGGGCCAGTACATCAAGAACGGCGACATCGACTACATCCAGTTCTGGGACCCGGCGGCCGCCGGCTACGCCATGGACGAACTCGCCG
>CAXUCF010000250.1:6831-7270 GCA_964249275.1 uncultured Lichenihabitans sp. | reverse complement strand
CCGGGCGTCCCCGGCCGCAGGCCCCAGCGCGCCGCGATCGCGGCTCGGATCGTGCCCGCGACCGCGGTGGAATCCACGATCGCCGGCAGCCATTGCGGATCGACCCCGCAGGCCGCGACGGCGGCCCGCGACCAGGCGCGGCGCTCCTGATCGAGCAGCCAGGTGCCGGCGGCATCGCTGGGATCGGTGAGGTGTTGGCCGGTGAGCTTCAGGCGGATGTAATCCTTGGGCAGCAGCAGACGGCGCGCGCGGGCCAGGGTCGCGGGCTCGTGGCGGCGCAGCCAGACGAGCAGCGGGCCCGTGAAGCCCGGCATGGGCCGCACGCCGGCGGCCCGCGCGAGGTCGGGATCGAGGCCGGCGAGTTCGTCAGCCTGACCCGCGGCCCGGCCGTCGTTCCACAGGATCGCCGGGCGCACCGGCCGGTCGGCCGCGTCGAGCC
>CAXUCF010000250.1:0-6818 GCA_964249275.1 uncultured Lichenihabitans sp. | reverse complement strand
TCGGCATCGTCCTCGGACCAGAGTGGCCGCGGCCGGCGCGGGCGCAACGGCTCGTCGGCGGCGACCAGGACGTGCTGGAGAGCGTCGACGATGACGATCTTAACCGACGATGTCCCGAGGTCGATGCCGAGATACATGCCGAGGGTTCCTTCCGGCGTCAGGTCGCCCGGAGCGCGATGGCGGCCACGAGACGTCCGTAATCGGCCTCGCCGCGGTGCGTGGCGCGCCGGTAGGAATAGAAGCGCGCCTCGTCCGCGTAGGTGTCGAGCGTGAGATCGACGAAGCGGCCCGCGCCTGCGTCCCGCAGCCGATGGCCGATGAAACCCGGCAGGTCGAAGAGGTGGTGATGGGGCCGCTCCGAGCGCGCGAAGAAGCCGGCGTAGAGGCGGTCGTGCGCGATCACCCGGTCGCGGAACTCGGGACCGACCTCGTAGGACGCCTGGGCGATGGTCGGCCCCAGCACCGCCGTGATGCCGGCGAGCCGCGCGCCGAGCGACACCATGGCGGCCAGGGTGGATTCGAGCACGCCGCCCAGCGCGCCCTTCCAGCCCGCATGGCAGGCCCCGACCACCCCGGCCTCGGCGTCGGCCAGGAGAACCGGGCCGCAATCGGCGCCCGTCACCGCGAGCGCCAGGCCCGGCGTGCGGGTCGCGAGGCCGTCGCAGCGCGGCCGGTCGGCCTCATCGAAGGGCGTGTCGATGGTCACGGCGTCGGGCGAATGGACCAGGTAGGGGAGGACGAGGCGGTCGGGGGCAACGCCCAGGGTCTTGGCCATGCGGCGGCGGTTCTCGATGACCGCGGCGCGGTCGTCACGGGAGCCCGTGCCGCCGTTGAGCGAGGCGTAGAGCCCGCCCGAGACGCCGCCCTGGCGGGTGAAGAAGCCATGCGCGATCCGGGAATGGTCCAGTGCCGGAGCCGTGATGGGGGCGAGCGTCATGATCAGGAAAAGCCGGGTGGAACAGGCAGGCCAGGCGCCGCGATGCACAGCACCTTGAAGAGTTGCCCCATGCCGGGCCGCTCCGGCGTGCCGGCCCCGGTCAGGCGGTCGAGAGCGGCATCGATCGCGGCCGCAACCTCGGCCGTGGCGCGGCGCTTCAGGACCGCGGCGCGGGCTTCGATCCCGAGTCCGCGCAGAAAGGTCCCCTGAGGCACCGGTCCGTGCACGACGGCGCCGGCCTCCCGGGCCGCACGGGTCAGTCCCCCGAAATCGACGTGGGCCGACAAATCCGCGTCGCCGGGCGCCGAGAGCGGGTCGGTGAAGCGATGCCGTCGCACGGCCTGCAGGGTCTCCGCAAAGGCCGGCACCATGTAGCCGTAGTCGATCACGAGAGCCGCCCCCTCGTTCCGAACGAGGTGTTCGGCCAGCCCCCTGGCGAGACCCTGGGCCGCGAGGCCGATTTCCAGGATGGCTCCCTCGGGAGCCTCGAGCGTGAGGCCGGCTTCGGGTTCGGGCGCGAGGCCGAACACGAGGGCGCGGTCGCCGAGGCCGACGAGCCGCTCGTGCCAGCCCCGCGGCTTGCGGACGTAGTGGCGCACCGGCAGGGCGTCGAAAAACTCGTTGGCCAGCACGATCGCGGGCCCCGGCGGCACGTCGTCCAGGCTCGCGGCCCAGGACATCGGCCGTCCGCAATCCGCCAAGGTGCGGCGCTGGACTTCGCGCAGGGCAGGGCTGATCTCGACGAGGTGGAGGTCGATGGCCTCGACAAAGCCGGGCAGGCGACGCGCCACCCTCAGCACGTCGGCCAGCAGCGTGCCCCGGCCCGGCCCGATTTCGACGAGCCTGACCGTCGGGGGCCTCCCCATGGCGGTCCAGACATCGGCCGCCCAGGCCCCCAGGAGTTCGCCGAACATCTGGCTCGTCTCGGGCGCCGTGGTGAAATCGCCCTCGGCCCCGAAAGGATCGCGCGTGACGTAGTAGCCGAGGACCGGATGCCCGAGCGCCAGGGCCATGAAGCGGTCGACACCGATCGGACCGCCATCCGCGATGATGGCGGCGATCTCGGCGGCGAGCCGGCCCGATGCCGGCTCCGTCGTCATGCGAGCGCCGGCCGGGAGCGGGTCACCGCGTAAGCGATGAGCCCCACACCGAGCAGCAGCAGGGGCAGGGACAGCAGCATCCCCATGGTGGCGCCGCCGAACAGGAACCCCAATTGCGCGTCGGGCTGGCGGAAGAATTCTGACACGATGCGGGCCAGGGCGTAGCCGATCGCGAAGAGTCCGCTCGACAGCCCCGGCCGCTTCAACGCCCCGAGGCGGATCGCGACCGCCAGCACGACGAACAGGGCGATGCCTTCGAGGCCTGCCTCGTAGAGCTGGCTCGGGTGACGGGGCACATCGCCGGCGCCCGGGAACCGCATGGCCCAGAGGACATCCGGCGCTTCGCGACCCCAGAGTTCCGGCTTGATGAAATTGGCGACGCGGCCGAGGAACAGGCCGATCGGCACGACGGCGGCGACCCCGTCCGTGACCGACAGGGGCGACGCCCCGACGCGCCGCGCGAAAAGCCAGATGCCGATCAGCGTACCGATGAGCCCGCCGTGGAAAGCCATGCCGCCGTTCCAGGCCGCCACGACCTCCAGCGGATGCTGAAGGTAGTAGGAGAGGTTGTAGAACAGCACGTAGCCGAGCCGCCCGCCCAGCACGATGCCGAGCGCCACATAGACCACGAGATCGTCGATCGACGCGGGCGTCGGGTGGGGAATGGCGCCCCACAGGCGATCGGCCGCGCAGAGCCGTTTCATGTAGAACCACCCGAGCACGATCCCGGCCACATAGGCCAGCGCGTACCAGCGGATGGGGAATGGCCCGACGTCGACCAGCACGGGGTCGAACACCGGATAGGGAATGACGAACAGCATGGCGCGACATGGCCCGTGGGCGCGGGCGGCGTCAAGACAATGCAGAAACCCGCCCGGCGTGGTCGAGGCGGAGCGATGGCGGGGTCGGAACAGGCTCCAGGGGCCGTCTCACGCCGGGTTCGCGTTCCAAGGCGGGACCGCGATCGCTCTCGGCCAGGATCGGGCGAGCTACCGCTTGCTGCGCTTCGGTTTGCCGGTGGCGGCGGGCAGGTCGTCCGATGGCGAGGGCCGCGGTGCGACCTCGGGCTCGTGAAGCTTGGGATCCCCGATCCTCGCCGTGTCGGGCCGCCGTGGCGGCTTGCCGTCGTCCGCCACGATATCCACGTATCTGATCGCCATTGCGGAACCCGCCTCTCGGCCGGGAGCCCCGGCACCCGATGGAAGCACGATTCGGTGCCGACCTCCTAGCGTCCGTGGCGTCATTGGCGCCCCGAGCCGCGCGACCCCGTCCCGCCTGAAAGCGTGGAGCGCAGGGCCGAGAGCGCCAGTCTTCGCGCCGCAGCCCCAGCCGTAAGGCTCCCGCGAGGCCGACGTCGGCTCGTCGGATGAACGGGCGGCTAGCCCGCGAAGTCTCCGCCGCCGATCTTGGTCACGATACCCTGCTTGTGGGTGAGGTCGCTGCGGAGTTCGTCGATGGCGCGCGCCTGGCGCGCCAACTGCTCGATCAGGCTGTCGACCACATCGATCAGGATGGCGAGCTTGTTGTCCGCCAGTTCCGTCTTCTTGGCCTTGTTCAGGAGTTCCCGGAGGGCCGCCGCTTCGCGTTCGGATTCCCGGACATGCGTATTGTCTTGATCGAGATGGACGCTCATGGCAGCTCCCCTGGAAGAATCGGTGGTGGACACGGTGGCCTATACGCCGGACGGCCATGCCGGTGCCCTCGAAGCCGATCCTCTCGACGGCAACGGCCCCGCCGCGCCTTGGATCCGGCACGTCACGTCGATCGAGACCGAATCGATAATCGATGGTAGCATAGCGCGATCGCAGCCTATGCTGCTTGACGGCGGGGCGTCGGTGGCTGTCGCGAAGGCAGCTTTCCGCCGACGCGCATCCCGTGTCGCACAACTTCGTCCACCAAGGAGACTGTCATGGCCAAGGGTCAGCAGAAAAGCAATCGCGAGATCAAGAAGCCGAAAAAGGAGAAACCGGCCGCGGCCGCAGCGAGTTCCCCGCTCAAGGGGCAGCTCGCCCCGATCGCACCGAAGAAGAAGGGCTGAGCAGGACTGCCGCCCAGCCTCGGCCGGTCGTCCTTGAGACCCACGCCTCGCCGCCGTCCGCACGGTCCGCGGCGGACAGGCTTGGCGGTCCAATCTATGCTGTTGCCTCGTTGGGAGGTGTGCGCTAACGAGTCCGGCAATTGCGACGGAGGGTGCCGGTCGGCCATTGATGGACCTCGGATCCCCGAGACTCATGTTCGCCGGAGGTGCCTATGATCGAACCCCAGCCGTACCCCTTCACGCTCAAGCAAGCCGTCCCGGACAGCTTCTGCACCTATGTCAACGATCTGATCCAGAGCAACATCGATCAGTTCACCGGCAACAAGGCCAGTGGTGCCCGCAAGTTCATGAAGATGGATTACGTGTCGCCGGCAGGCGACCAGGTGCTCTACGCCATGAAGCAGAAGCTGGCTCAGCACTTCGAACTCGGCGAATACGTGGTGCCGCCCAACCTCCAGGATTTCGTCGGCTACATCACGGAAGGCGGATCCATTCATCCGCACACCGACCCCGACCTGCCTGGTAGGCGGCACGTCCGCATCAACGTGCTGGTCAGCCAACCGGGCGGCTGCGTTCCGCTGATGGAGAACGTGCCCATCGCGGTTTCGGTCGGCGACGCTTGGCTGAACCTGGCGTCTCAGGTGATCCATGCCACGACTCCGGTCGTGGGTCCCGGATTCCGCAGCGCCATTTCCTTCGGCTACCAGATCGACCCCGAGCGCGGCGGTGCCTTCTTCGCGATCCACAAGGATTGGATGAAGGGCGTGCGCAAGCTCGCCGCCTGATCGACCCGGTGCGTTGCCGCGCGGCGGGGCCACGGGGCATGCCTTTTTGTGACTATGGGCCAGGAGGATGACGTGCCGAACGCGCGCCAGGACATCGTTGCGATCGAGGCTGCGGCCGATCTGCTGACCCGAGGGCTCAGCACCGGCGATATCTCGTCCCTCACCGATTTCGTGACCGACACCACGCTCGTCCTACCCCCGGGCCGGCGCACCATCAAAGGCCAGGGCGTTGTCGAGTTCTGGCGCAGCCTGGCCACGGCCATGCAGAGCGTCAGACTGCTGTCGACCGATATCGAACCGATTGCCGAGGGCGTGGTTCGTGACATTGGTACCTTGAGCCTGCGGCCGAAGCAGCGGGAGGAGCGGAATTTCTTTCGCTACATGATGCTCTGGCAGAAGGTCGGGGATCGGTGGACACTGGCGTCCATGACGTGGAACCGGGATGCGCCGGCCGCCGGAGCCGGCGGCATCTCGTCGGGCCGTGGAGGTCAAGCGGACGGACCGGGCGGCGAGATGTAGCGGGACCGGCCCGCACGAGATCCGGCCCGGACGTCGCGCCCGAGCCAGAATGGCGCGTGTGGGAGACCGCGCCCGCGCCGGTTCGTGCTAGGACGTCATCCTCTTTCCCCACGCTCGCGGCCCAGGCGGCGAGCCTGTCATGGATCGTCCATGAGCCCGCACCAGACCATGCTCGCCGAACTGCAGTCCCGTCGGAAAGGATTTTCCTTGCCGGGCGCCTTCTATCACGACCCCGACTTCTACAGACTAGACCTCGAAAACATCTACTATCGGGATTGGCTGTTTGCCGGGCACGATTGCGAGATCAAGGAGCCGGGCCAGTTCTTCACCCTGCAGATTGGCGACTATCCGGTGGTCGTGGTACGGGGCAACGACCGCGAGATCCGGGCCTTCCACAACAGCTGCCGGCATCGCGGTTCGCGCGTCTGCACGGCCGTCCACGGCAAGACGAAGCGGCTCGTCTGCCCCTATCACCAATGGTCCTACGACCTCGACGGCCGCCTCGCCCGGGCGCGCCACATGGATGGCGAGATCGACAAGGCGCAGTTCGGTCTGAAACCCGTGCACTGCCGCAGTGTGGGCGGCTACATCTTCGTCTGCGTGGGCCATCAGGCGCCCGCCTGGGAGGCGTTCCGCACCACGGTCGAGCCCTACCTCACGCCTCACGATCTCGCCGACACCAAGGTCGCGCTCTCCTCCACCATCGTCGAGAACGGCAATTGGAAGCTCGTGTGGGAGAACAATCGTGAATGCTTCCACTGCGCCGCGAACCACCCGGAATTGTGCCGGACCTTCCCCGAAACACCAACCGCGACGGGCGTCGATGCGGTCATGAGCGATCCCGTCATGCAGGCTCATTGGGGTCGCTGCGAGTCGGTCGGCCTGCCCAGCACCTTCCAGATCGCATCGAGCGGGCAATACAGGGTCACCCGCGCGCCGTTGATCGACGGCGCCGAAAGCTACACCATGTCGGGTGGCCGGGCCGTGAGACTTCCCTTGACTCCGACCGTCACGGAGAGGTCGATCGGAACCCTGCTGCTGTTCCATTATCCGTCCACGTGGAACCACGTCCTCGGTGACGTCTGCACGTCGTTCCGCGTGCTGCCGATCGGCCCGACCCAGACCCAGGTGACGACCAAATGGCTGGTCAACAGGGACGCGGTCGAGGGTGTCGATTACGATCTCGAGGAACTCAGCAGGGTCTGGATGGCCACCAACGACCAGGACCGCACCGTGGTGGAGGAAAACCAGCGCGGGATCCTGTCGCCGGCCTATGAACCGGGCCCCTACTCGATCGAGCACGAATCCGGCGTGATGCAGTTCGTCGACTGGTACGTCGGCGCGACCGAGCGGGCCTTGGCCGGCGCTTTCGCGCCCTCTCGGCCGGGGGTCAGCCCAAGGGCGGCGTGAACCCGCTCGCGCTCAAGGCCCTGCAGGAC
>CAXUCF010000249.1:534-7313 GCA_964249275.1 uncultured Lichenihabitans sp. | reverse complement strand
CGGTCGTATTGCGCCCGCTGCTCGGGCGTCATGTCCTCGGGGCGGACCAACGGCACTCGTGACAACCGGACCTCCAAACGTCGTTTCACATCCCATTGCCATCCCGAACATCGGAACGACGGATCGGCCAGGCCAATCACCCCCGTCTATGGCAGTCATTCGCACGGCGCTATGGCCCTTGCCCCGCGCCTGCCCGGACGATGCGCTCAAGCTCACTGAACGGGCGCGCCGCACCGGGCGGAAGGGGAGAGAAGCATGCACGATGAACAAGAGGTCCTGCGTGGCGCGACGGCCAAGGCGATCCGCCGCATCGTGCCGTTCACCACGCTCATGTTCGTGCTGTCGTTCCTTGACCGGGTCAACGTCGGCTTCGCCAAGCAGGGATTGCAGGGCGACGCCGGAATCGGAGACGCCGCCTTCGCCCTGGGCCTCGGCCTGTTCTTCATCGGCTACGCCCTGTTCGAGACGCCGAGCAACCTGATCATGTATCGCGTCGGCGCCCGGCGGTGGATGTCGCGCATCATGGTCACCTGGGGCCTGGTCAGCACGGCGACCATGTTCGTGCGCAACGCCGAGGTGTTCTACGGCCTCCGCTTCTTGCTGGGCGTGGCGGCAGCCGGGTTCTTCCCGGGCGTGGCGCTCTACTTCACGTTCTGGTTCCCCGCCCGGGTCCGCGCCCAGGCGCTCGGCATGTTCTACTTCGGCCTGTGCCTGTCGTTCGTGCTGGGCGGCCCGGCATCGGGCGCGCTGCTGGATTTGGAGGGCGTGGCCGGCCTACACGGCTGGCAGTGTCTGTTCCTGGTGGAGGGTCTGCTCGCCAGCTTGGTCGGCGTCGTCGCCTGCTGGTGGCTGACCGACCGCCCGGCCGACGCCGCCTGGCTCACCGCGCCGCAGCGCCGCACGCTGGAAGCGGAGCTGGCACGGGAGGAGGACGCGAAAGGGTCCGGCCCGGCCCGTGCGGCCCACGGCTCGACGCGCGGCCTGCTGGCGGTGCTTGCCGACCCCAAGTTGCTTTATTGCTCGCTGCTCTTTTTCATCAGCCAGTTAGACCGATCCTGCCGTCGTCCGCATAGGCAAGGCCCGCCGGCAGTGGCAGGCGCAACTCGCCCTGCATCGCCTTCTGGCGCTCGCCCTGGTGAAGGCGCATGCGGATCTGATGCAGTTCCGCTTCGCTCATGATGCCGGACAACCCGAGCAGCAGGCGATCGTGGTAGACGACGGGATCATAAAGGCGCTCGCCGTCCGCGATCAGGACACCGAAGATGGAACACAGCTCCAGCAGTTGGTGCCAGTCGCGATTGTTGCGCGCCAGGCGCGACGCATCCAGGCTCACGACGAGCCCCGCCTTGCCCAGGCCGATCTCGGCGATCAATCGCTGAAAGCCCTGCCGCTCGGCAATTGACGTGCCGGACTTGCCGAGATCCTCGTCGATCGTCGTGATCCTCTCGCGCGGCCAGCCGAGACCGGCAGCACGATCAACCAGGCGATACTGCAGTTCCGTGCTTTCCTGCTGCTGACGCACCTGACCGGCCGTGGATTGGCGGACGTAGATGTAGGCGAACTTGGCGCGGTGAGCGGCGGCGATCCGCTCGGCGCCCTCATACGGCACGGTCAGCATGGCGCGCGCCCTCCAGACGAAGACGCGACAGCAATCGGGCCATCTGCTGGGCCAGTTGCAATTGCGTTTCCGATGTCATCGAGGGCCAGGGCCGCGGGCGCTTCATTCGACATTGGGCATGGTCGACGTTGCCGCCGTCGCGGAGAGGATTGTGCGGGTTCAACAAGAGGGGCCTCCTCCTGAGAGGCGGCCAGAATGCGCCGAAGATGACGCGCCAGCGGCAGCAAGGTGCGGACCGAAACGCGCTGAACGACCGGCTCGATCATCGTGGGCTGATCAAGGTCGGTCGCGCCACGGCGGATCAGGCGTCGTCGGCCATCCGTGAGACCGACTGCGATGAAATTCGGACCTCGGCTGCACGCCAGCGATAGCAGCGCCGACCGCTCGCCCCGAAGCAGGTGACGTGGATCAATGACCGTGACCTCACGGATCACCCGGTCCAAGATGGGGGCAGACCCTGATGACGGCGACGCCAAGATGACCACCGCGCTACTTGATCGCCTTGCCCATTATTGCGAGATGCTCGAGACCGGCAACGACGGCCGGCGCTTCAAGAACCGAGCCTAAACCCACCGCGATCGCCGGTCTGCGCAACCCCGACCAGCTCCGCCAGCCCGACGCTCGCGTTCAAGGGCACCAGCGGGTCCCTATTCCAAATCCACGCCGATCAGGAGTCCCTTTCCAGGTCGTTTGACAGCGATGCCTTCCCTTTCGAAGCGGACAAGTATCACTACTGCTCTGCCGTGCAGGTACGTCGCTGAAGATCCAACCTGAAAGGCAGCAGCTCTAAATGCGCCGGGCAATTCGCCAAGCACGAGGACTCATGCCCGTAACCTTTCGAAAGATCGTCGCGAAGTGGTTCGGTCGCTCGAAACCGCATTGCATGCCGATTTCGATCACTGACAGACTGGTTTGTTCAAGCAGCTCACGGGCCCTCTCGCATCGCATGGTAATCAGGAACCGATGCGGCGGGTGGCCAGTGGCTTCGCGGAACGCCCGCGTGAACTGAGATTGGCTCAACCCGCTAACGCTGGAAAGCTGAGCCAGCGTCAGGTCTTCGTCTAGATGCTCCCGCATGTGCGCGATGACACGTTTTAACCGCCCCCCCGGTATAGGATGGGGCCTCTCGGGCTTAGCGGTACCCAAGTTGGAATAGCAGCGCAGGAGGTGCAGAGCTAGCGCGCAACCAAGCGATTGAGCCATCAATCGGGTAGCCGGCAGTCCAGTCTCAGCCTCGGTCAGAAGCAATCGACCGATGCGGTGCAACGATTCGTCAGGCATCGCGAGTTGCGGCACGAGATACGCCCTTGCTGGGTCGACGTCGTAGGCTTGCTCGGCTACCTCGGCCAACAAGTCCGGAGCGATGTGCATGCAGAGTGTGTCCGTACGCCCGTTCAATACGCGGGATACGGGCTGTCCAGCAGGAAGCAAGTTCATGTAACCGCTCGGGTACCAACACTTCTGACGAGCTCCGCCTTCCAAATGTTCGATCATGACAGGCCCGGCCAAATGCAGAATGAGTAGATGGTCGCGCATCCCGGGAACGTCTAGTTTAGCCGGCGGCTGTTTGTAACGTTGAAGAACAAGATCCTTCCAGTTGCCCGAGCCGCTAGAGAGCACTGGCTGAGTCGGCAGCAGACTGGCCAAAGCAATCGGGGTCAAACGAGTGGAATCCCCGTTCAGGTTCTCACAGGTAAGCATCTTTCCCTCCCTAAGACGCATGTCCGATGAAATGGAACTCGTGTTGATGTCCTGGAGAAATGTCACTGGGCGGATTGATGTAGCGCCATGTCTTGGATTCGGCGCGTACCGCCGCGACAGCGCGCCCAACTCGGCGCGGTCGACAGCCGAAGCGGTGGCGAGGGTCGTGCCATCGCCGCCCTGGAACGACATACGCTCGTGCTCTGACATTCATGCGATTTACCGGCCTGATGCACGCGGGCGCCATGGTCTGCACTGTTTCGGTGATCGCCCGCCATAGATCGACGATGCTCGGTCGTTCGGGACACCACGACCGCGTGCCGCAGCATACGGAGTGCACCGCCCGCTCGCAACACCAAAGGCCTCTGTTCGGTATACCAAAAGCAAAATATTCTTTGCGGTTTCGTGAGTTTGGCGTACAAGGAGGGTATTGCGCATGCGGATGAACGCGACGACGCGCGTCGCCATCGGCAACGAGAGGCCTGTTCCGTTGCAGCTTCGAGACGCTCCATCACTCTGGGATTGCCGAGATCCACTGTTGTGAAGTCGCCTGGATCACACCATGCCCAAGAGGGCGCGAAGCACGCCGCGGACATCGTGGCGAGGATTGAAGAAGATCTTGTCCTCGGCCGGCGAGTTCCCGGCGCAAAGCTTGACGAACGCGCTCTCGCTGACGAGTTCGGCGTATCCCGGACCCCGGTACGGGAAGCGTTGCACCGGCTTTCGGAACGCGGGCTGATTATCCTGCGCGGCCGTCAGGGAGCGCAGGTTGCGAGCTTCCCGGTCAGTGACATTCTCGACGCTTTCTTCATCGTCGCCGAACTCGAAGGCATGGCGGCGCGCCTTGCTGCACGTCGCATCCGCCCAGCGGAACGGGATCTTATCCTGGCTGCGCAGGACCGTTGCGTCGCCTCGAACGCAACCGGCCACGAAGACAGCTTCGTTCAGGCAAATGCCGCCTTCCACAATGCGATCATCCAAGCCTCCCGAAATCGTATCTTGCAGAGCCAATTGCATACGGCAGGCTTGATCGTCGCGCCGTACCGTTACCTAGCAACCTTTCGGCCTGGACGCATGGCTTCGTCGGTTCCCGAGCATCAAGCCATCATCGACGCCATTCTCGCCGGCGACGGGGAGGGAGCCGCAGCCCTGATGATCCAGCATGTGAATCTGCTCGGGGACCAGCTGAGCGACGTCCTTCACTTGCTTCGGGAGCGGCTCGGCAGCGAGTTGGTTTGAAAAAAGCGCTGCGAGCGTGACGAGCCTAAAAAGGCCTGGGCGCGCAGAGCCGCAAAAACCCGCTCCATCGGGTTTTCCATCACGGGGCCGTACGGCACCTTGATGGCGACGAACACGACATCCGGCGAGCCAGCCCGCCTCGAAGTTGGACCCTTGAGGTGTTCTTCCGTCGCCAAGCGCTTCAGCTTGACAGCGATGGTCGACAGGATCATGGCGGCCTCCGGGCCGGAGGCGACAAACTCGGCCGGTGTGCCTGACGAACTGTGTAGGGCGGTGACAAACCAGGCAATGTAGCGCCGGCGAACTGCTGACGCGGGCGGATTGAAGTCGGGCCAATGGATAGGCTGCCCGTTTTGGGGACCGGGATGTTTGTCGTGGAGATCTACGCCGCCGTTTGGCCGCCAGGAGGCCGCGCGGGTCCTCGGGCTGAACCGCGAGACGGTGCTGAAGATGTGCCGGTTCTCGTTGCCTCCGGGGTACACGCGCACGAAGCCGCTCGAGAAGCCGAAGCTGGCGCCTATGCTGCTGGTGATCGACGCGGTTTCTCGAGGCGGACCACGATGCGCTGATGAAGCAGCGGCACTCGGCCAAGAGGATTTTCGCGAGGCTGCGGGACGAGCATGGCTTCGCCAGCGGCTACACGTTGTGAAGGATCACGTGCGGGTCTGCCGGGCGCGGGCGCAGTGCCGCTGTCCCACCCGCCGGGCCGCGGCCAGGTGGACAGGGAGGCGCTGGCGGTGATCGGTGGCGTCCGCCAGAAGGTCCACCTCTTCTGCTTCGACCTGCCACACTCGGACCCCTGCTTCGCGAAGGCCTATGCTCGGGAAACCACGGAGGTCTTCCTGGACGGCCACGTCTCGGCCTTCGCGTTCTTCGGCGGCGTGCCGCTCTAGCGACCTAGCCAGGAGCTTCGAACCGATCCGCTCGCAACCACTGGATCATGTCTAGACCGACCAAATCGCCAATCTCGTCGTCGTGCTCGAGAACATTGTCAAGCATCGATCGTGTACGGACGATTCGCCTGTTGCCGACAGTCAAACCTTGCCAGAGCTTATGCTTCGGATCGAACGTGGAGTACGGCCTCGCCGACGTAATCTCCGTTGAGCAAACGTTGGACCACCGCGGCAACGTCCGTCCAGGGCGCCTCGACCTCCACGTGTGGCGTTAACGAACGTGTCTTGACGAGGGTAAGCAGGCGGCGGAGCCCTTCGCACGCCGGTTCTATCCCAAGTTCCTGAGACAGCTTGAAACCGTGCAAGCTAGCGCCCTCGATCGACAAAATGGCGTTCCCGGCGATGGGCGTCGGAGGGCTTTCGCTACCATAGACCACGCAGATCCCTTGCGGACGCAAGAGGTTCATAAACTTTACCGACGTCGGCCCACCTATCCCGTCCAATATGAGGTGGTATGGCCCGAACGGGCCCAGCACGCCGACGTCTCCTGTGAGCACATGGTCGGCCCCGTATTCCTCCACGAGGGCCGCGTGTTCGGGCTTGCATGTCGCCGCAGTGACGCAAGCTCCGGACGTATGAGCGAGTTGTACAGCGAACAAGCCGACACCGCCTGTGGCGCGGCTGACGAGCACGTGCTTGGCGGCAAGTAGGCCGCCGTAGCTCAACGCGTGAAGTGCGGTCAGCCCTGCTGTCGGAAGCGTCGCGGCTTCCACCAACGAGACGGAGGCGGGGACCTCCGCCAGCGCGTCCGACGGCACGGCGACGAGCTCGGCCCAGGCTGCGGAGCGGACCAGACCCACGACGCGCGAACCTATTCTTGGCCCCGAGTGATCCGCAGCGGACACCTCGACAGTACCCGCGAGGTCCGAGCCGAGTGGCTCCGAGTCAACGCCGCTGGAAAGGGCGTCCATGATTTCTTTCGGGTTCAATGACACGGCCGCGACGCGAACCAGCGATTCGTCGCGACGTGCACGCGGCCTTTGCACCTCGCTCACTCTAAACTTGCTATCCGCCGCGCGATCCAATGTAATCGCGTGCATGGCGGATGAAGCCGCCGAAGCCAATCTCATCAGATGTCCCCCTGTGGGGCCTATCTGACGGCGGCATTTCGGTCGCTGGCCCTGACATAGGATAGGGCCTGCAGCGCCGAAATCTTCAACTTTAAGGTTTCAACCTCTGAAATCTTGGCACGGAAGCAGGCTGTCCGGTGCGGCGAAAACAGTGTCACAGCCCGTCAGCTGACTTCCGTCGTTCAGCCGGCGCAGGTG
>CAXUCF010000249.1:0-524 GCA_964249275.1 uncultured Lichenihabitans sp. | reverse complement strand
GGAACACGCGCCTGCCCGAGCAGCAGTTCTCATTTTACTCACCAAGCCGTCATCTCCGAGCCAACGGTCTCCTCGCGGCACTGCTTCGGCGGAACGAAGGGACCGGGAAAACGGACCTCTTGCCCGGATTCGAGAAGATGGCTCCCGGAAGCCAGGAGATTGATGAATGAGAGCAACGCTGTCGACGTTTTCGCGATTTCCGTCGTCTCTGCCGAATGAGATCTCGGTTCAGGCAAGACGGGAGAGTGAATCTCAACGGCACGACCGGAAGACCCTTTTCGCAAGATTGTCAGCAACGGTTCTCGGAGTGTGCCGATGCTAACGCATCCTGTCATGCCGTTGGTGCTCCTAGCCGAAGACGAGATGCTCATCGGCCTGGATGTCTGCAGCACGCTTGCCGCGGCTGGCTACCGCGTCTTGGGACCCGCCACGACCATCGTCAGCGCGATCTCGCTGCTGCGACGAGAAACACCGCATCTAGCGATAGTGGACGTCCTCTTGAGAGACGGTCACAGCACAGAGTT
>CAXUCF010000248.1:0-7325 GCA_964249275.1 uncultured Lichenihabitans sp. | reverse complement strand
GGTCGCTCCCTCGATCGCCATCATCTCGAGAAGCTTCGGAATGGCGGTGATCTCGGGGCTGAGAAACGTCCGGTTGATGGCCAGGCCGAGCAGGAGCAGGGCGAGCAGAGCGGCTATGGGCCCGAAAGCCCCGAGGTAGCGCCCCAGGTCCGGGCGTCGGACCGATCGGGAGGAGACCTCAGTGTCCGCCATGAGCCCCGCTCCCGTCGACGCCCATCGCGAGGCGCACGATGCGCTCCTCTGTGACCTCGGACCCGCTGAGTTCGCCCGCGATGCGACCCTGCCGGATCACCAGCACGCGGTGACACAGCCCCACGAGTTCGTTCATCTCGGACGATATGACGACGCAGGCCTTCCCCTCGGCCGCGAGGTCGGCGATGACTTGGTAGATCTGCTGCTTCGAACCGATGTCGACGCCGCGGGTCGGCTCGTCGAATACGACGAGATCGGGGTTCGACCTCAGTGTCTTGGCGATCAGCAGCTTCTGCTGGTTGCCGCCCGACAGCGAGCGCGCTGGGACTCCTTCGTCCCGCACGCGGATCGAGAACCGGTTGATTGCCTCGCGAAGGTCGCGGCGCTCCTCCTCGTCGTCGATCCAGGCCCGCCCGGCGAGCGCGCCGGAGGTCAGGGCGAGGTTCGCTCGCAATCCCTTGTCGAGCAGGAGCCCCTTGCCCTTCCGGTCCTCGGTCAGGTAGGCGAGCCCGAGCCTCCAGGCTTCACGCGCCGACGGCAGCGCTCGCTCGCTCCCGCGCAGGGCGAAGCGTTCGGCGGTCGAGGTCCTCAGACCCAGAAGGGCTTCCATCATCTCGGTGCGCCCGGAGCCGACCAGTCCAGCGATGCCGAGGACCTCGCGACCGTTCACGGCGAAGCTCGCGTGCTCGACGCGTCCCGGCGACGTGAGGCCGTCGACCTTGATCACCTCGTCGATGAGCGCGGGCCTCCGCGGCTTCGGCGGGAACAGGGTGCTGAGGGGTCGCCCGACCATCAGCGTGGCCATCTCCGCCTCCGAGAGGGCGCTGGCCGGCGCCACTCGGACGATGGCCCCGTCACGGAGCACGGCGACGCGGTCGGCGACACGTCGGACCTCGTCGAGTTTGTGCGAGGTGAACACGGCGCTGCCTCCCGTCGCCCGGTAGCCATCAAGGCGCCGGAACAGTCGCTCGCACTCGACGGAGCTCAGGACGGCCGTGGGCTCGTCCATGAGCAACAGGCGCGGCATGCGCTTGAGGGCCTTCGCAACCTCGATCATCTGCAGGTCAGAGAGCGCGCAGTCCGAGACCAGACGCCGTGGGTCGAGGCGGCAGCCCAACTCGGCGAGCGCCTCGGCCGCCTCGCGTCTCATCCGACGATGGTCGACGAAGATGCCCTTGGTCGGTTCCCGTCCCAGGAACACGTTCTCGGCTACGGACAGATGCGGCGCGAGGTTCAGCTCTTGGTGCACGAGCACGACCCCGCGGGCCTCGCCCTCGGCGACGGTGCGGGGTCGCGGGTTCCCGTCAAACGTGACCTCGCCCCCGGTGGGCGTTGCATAACCCCCTACGATGCGCATCAGGGTCGACTTGCCCGCCCCGTTCTCACCGACGAGCGCGAGGATCTCGCCCCGTTCAACCACGAGGTCGATCCCTGTCAGTATCGTGTTCGAGCCGTAGGACTTGGCCAGCCCGCGCAGGGTCAGTAGCGGCGACGTGGCCGTCGCTTGCACTTCGCGTTCCCGGGACATCCCCTCGGGTGCCCCGCTCACGACAGACCGGGCGCGGGGACACGGTTGACGTGCAGCTCGTGCTGCAGGGCTTGCAGCCCCGCGCCTCCCGCCATGTGGAACATCAGGTCTTCGAGCGAAAGCTGCGAACGAGGAGCGTCCGTCTCGATCGTGCCGCGCGCCAGCACGATGAAGTGGTCCCCGACCATGTAGGCGTGATGCGGATTGTGGGTGATGAAGATGACGCCGATGCCCTGCTCGCGCGCCGCGGCCGCGACGTATTTCAGCACGATGCCGGACTGATTGACGCCGAGCGCCGCCGTCGGTTCGTCGAGGATCAGGACGCGGGCGCCGAAATGGATCGCGCGCGCGATCGCGACGCACTGCCGCTGACCACCCGACAGCGTTCCGACCGGCTGGTCGAGGTCTCGCAGACTGATCCCCATCTTGCGCAGCGCCCCGTCGGTCTCGGCCCACATGGTCGGCACGTCGAGGCGCTTGAACGGACCGGCCCCCTTGGTGAGCTCCGAGCCGAGAAAGAAGTTGCGCCACACCGGCAGCAGCGGGACGAGCGCCAGGGTCTGGTAGACGGCCGCTATGCCGAGATCGAGCGCCTCGCGCGGGGAGCCGAAGTGCATCGGCTTGCCGTCGACCGCGTAGGTTCCGTCGCTATGGCCGGCGAGGCCGGAGATGACGCTGATCAGCGTCGACTTGCCGGCGCCGTTGTCGCCCAGGATGCACGTGACCTCGCCCTGCCGCACCACGAGGCTGACGCCGCGCAACGCTTGAATGTTGCCATAGCTCTTGCCCACATCGGTGAGTTGGATGATGGGATGTGCGGAACTGGCCATCTCACGTCCCTCCGCTGGCGCGGGTGCGGATCCAGAGGTTCACGACAGTCGCGAGGAGTAGCATGGCGCCGACGAAGAACTGGAACCAGTCCGGATCCCAGTCGGCGTAGATGACGCCCTCGGTGGTCATCCCGAAGATGAAGGCACCGAGCGCCGAGCCGATGGCCGAACCGTAGCCGCCGGTCAGCAGGCAGCCGCCGACCACCGCGGCGGCGATGTAGAGCAGTTCGTTGCCGATGCCGGCGCCCGACTGCACGGTGTTGTAGGCGAAGAGCTGGTGCATCGCGAGAAACCAGCAGCCGAAGCCGACCGTCATGAAGAGGCCGATCTTCACCTGCTTCACGGGCACCCCGACCGCCCGGGCACTATCACCCTGGCCGCCGACCGCGAAGATCCAGTTGCCGACCTTGGTGCGCAGCAAGATCCAGGTGGCAACGCCGACCAGGACGATCCAGTAGACGATCGCGATTGAGATCTGCACGCGGCCGAACTTGGCACTCGCGGCGAAGATGGTGCTCAGCGTGTCGAAGCCCGTCATGCCGGAGATGTCCTGGGTCGCGACATTGCCGGTGATCAGCTTGGTGATGGCGATGTTGAGTCCCTGCAGCATCAGGAAGGAGCCCAACGTGACCAGGAAGCTCGGCAGTTTGGTCTTGACGAGCAGCCAGCCGTTGGTGGCGCCGAGCGCCAGCGCGAAGGCGAGCGAGAAGGCGGCGCCGACCCAAAGGTTCCCGGCCACTTGCGTGGCGAAGATCGAGGCGGCGAGCGAGATCGACGTGACCGCGACGCCGGCCGAAAGGTCAAACTCCCCGCCGATCATCAGCAGCGCGACCGCCACGGCGGGAATGCCGATGGTCGAGGCCTGGTAGAGCACGGTCGTGAAGGCGGGCAACTGCCGAAACGGCGGCGCGATGAAGAAGAAGAACAGGAACACCAGGATGGCGCCACCAAGCGCGCCGGCTTCCGGCCGCTTGAGGACTCGTTTCCAGCTGCTCTGCGGCTGCGCTCGCGGGCCCAAGGGCGTCGTATCGGCAATGGTCATCGTGCTGCCCTCCCCTCATCGGCGGCCGCTGGACCGACCGGAAGCGGAACTCCCGGCCGGGCGCGTCGTGACGTTTTTGGTCTGGACGGCCGGATCGCGCCCGTTCAGCGCGTTCCAGCCTTGGCGTATTTGGCGACCGCGGCGGCATTGTCCTTGGTGACGAAGAAAGGGCCGGTCAGGATCGGGCCGCCGCCGCCGACGGTGTCGCCGTTCTTGATGGAGAGCCACAGCATGTCGACCGCTTCGTAACCCTCGACATAGGGCTGCTGGTCGATCGCCCATTGGAGCTTGCCCTGGGCGATCTGATCGATCACCACCGGCGTCATGTCGAAGGTGCCGACCTTGGCGCTGCTTCCGGCGGCGTTGACGGCATCGAGGGCCACCGGCGCGAACGGAGCGCCGAGCGTCACCACGTAATCGACCGACGGATCCTGCTGTAGCTTGGCCTGGAGGCGCGCCTTCACGGTCGGCATGTCGTAGCCCGTGACGTAGAGCACGTCGACCTTGCCCTTGAACGTGTCCTTGATGCCCTGGCACCGCGCTTCGAGTTGGACCGCGCCTTGCTGCTGGTCGACGCAGACGACGGCCTTGGCGCCGTCCTTATTGAGCTGCTCGCCGACGGCCTTGCCGGCGACCGTCTCGTCCTGGCCGGCGTAGCCGATCAGACCCTGAGCCTTCCACTGATTGACGCCGGCGTTGAAGCCGACGATCGGAATGCCGGCCGCCTGTGCGGCCTTCACCGCCGACGCCTCCGCGTCGGGGAAGGCCAGGGTCAGGGCGATGCCGTCGACATGCTGATCGATCACGTTCTGGATCAGCTGGGCTTCCTTGGGCCCTTCCGGCGCCGCCAAGTAGATCAGCTTGGCATGGTCCTTCTCGGCCGCCGCCGTGGCACCCTTGCGGATGATGTCCCAGAACGTATCGCCGGGCTGAGCGTGCGTGATCACCGCGAAGGTGAGTTCCCTGTCCTGTGCGCTGGCCGGGCCGGCCGTCATGGCGCCCAGACCCGCCACCGCGCCGATGACCATCGCCGAAGCGGCCCTCATGCCGTGCCTCATGTCCCATCTCCTCCCAAGGTGCCCTAACAGCAATCGCGACAACATTTTTTGCTTGTTCGCGATTTATAGAAATCGCTCACGGAACGGGTTCGCTGTCAAGTGGCATCGGCGAGGCGGCGGGCGACCACTGCCGGCCGTCCTCTCGATCGAAGCCATGCCCGAATCCTGGTCCAGAAAAATAAATGCACCTTCGACTTTATCGCAAATCGACTTGCAAGACCGTAGACGCCTCGCTAGCCTTGCGTCCATCGAGCGGCTGAAGCCGCGATCAGGGTGGGAACAGTCATGTACTCCGAACGCGGTCTGTTCATCGACGGCGCGTGGCGTCGGACGGGAGGTGCGGGAGAGAACCCGGTGTTGGATCCGGCGACGGGCGAGGCGCTCGGCCTCGCTCCCATGGCGTCGGCCGACGACACGCGCGAAGCCATCGCGGCCGCGGGCCGTGCGTTCCTGTCGTGGAGCGTCACGCCGGCCTGGACCCGAGCCGATATCCTGCACAGGGTCGCAGACGCCATGATCGCCCATACGGAGGCGTCGGCTCGAACGATGACACTGGAGTCCGGCAAGCCGCTGGCCCAGTCCCGTCGTGAATGGCAGCTCTCGATCGACCAGTTCCGCTGGTATGCCGAAGAGGCCCGCCGCATCTACGGGCGCATCGTCGAGAGCCGCGCGCCCGGCGGGCGCATCGAGGTCACCCATGAGCCTGTCGGCATCGTGGCCGCCTTCACGGCCTGGAACTTCCCCGCAGTCCTGATCGCCCGCAAGGTCGCTCCGGCACTCGCGGCGGGCTGCACCGTGGTGGTGCGGCCATCGAACGAGGTGCCCGGCGTCGCGATGGCGATCTTCGCCTGCCTTCAAGAGGCTGGGGTCCCGGCCGGCGTCGCGAACCTCTTGGTCGGGGCAACCCGTGACACCTATCGGGTCCTGATGGACTCGCCCGCCATCCGCAAGGTGTCGCTGACCGGCTCGACCGAGGTGGGCCAGCAGATGATCCGCGACGCCGCCCAGACCATGAAGCGCGTCAGCATGGAGCTCGGCGGCAACGCGCCGATGATCGTGTTCGACGACGCCGACCTCGAGAAGACGCTCGACCTCGCGGTTCCGACGAAGTTCGCCAACGCCGGCCAAGTCTGCGTGACACCGGACCGCTTCTACGTCCACGAGTCCCTGTATAAGTCGTTCTCGGAGGGCTTCGCGGCCCGTGCCCGGAGCCTGAAGGTCGGGCCCGGCCTCGACGACGCGAGCCAGATGGGGCCGCTGATCAACAAGCGCCGTCGCGACGCTATCGAGGCCGTCGTGGAGGATGCGAGGTCGAAGGGGGGCGAGGTCGTCGCCGGCGGAAGACGCCCGGCGGACAGGAGCGCCGGCGTCATCTTCCCGCCGACGGTCATCACGGGCCTCCCCGACGACGCCAGGGCGCTGGCGGAGGAGAATTTCGGGCCCGTCGCCGCCATCACGCCCTTCGGCAGCGACGACGAGGTCTACAGGCGGGCCAACGACAGCGTGTACGGCCTGTCGGCCTATGCCTTCACGCGCTCCCCCGCCCGGGCGCGGGAAGCGGTGGCCCGCATCCAGTCCGGCATGGTCGGCATCAACTCCTTCGCGCTCGCGGCGGCCGAGGCGCCCTTTGGTGGCATCAAATATAGCGGTATGGGACGCGAAGGCGGCACTGAGGGCATCGCGGACTATTCCAACGTCAAGCTTGGCCAGGTGGCGCTACCATGATCCCGAACCGCATCAAGACTCTCTGGGCGGAGGGTAAGCCCGCCATGAACGGCTGGCTCTCCGTCGGCAACAGCTTCACGGCCGAGATCATGGCCTCCGCAGGCTACGATTCGATCACGGCCGACCTGCAGCACGGTGCCTTCGACTATGCGGCGGCGCTGGGGATGTTCCAGGCCATGCGCGCCAGTGGCGTCGCCGTGATGGCCCGCGTGCCTTGGCTCGATGCCGGCGCCGTCATGAAGGCTCTCGACGCTGGCGCCTACGGCATCATCTGCCCGATGGTCAACTCGCGCGAGGAAGCGGAGCGCCTCGTCTCCTACGTCCGCTACCCCCCGTTTGGTACCCGCTCTTTCGGGCCCACGCGCGTCAACTTCTCGGCAGGCGCGAACTACGGAGGGGAGGCCAACGACAATATCGTGTGTCTCGCCATGATCGAGACGCGCGAGGCTTTCGAACGCGTCGAGGAGATCGCCTCCACGCCGGGCCTCGACGGGCTCTACATCGGGCCCGCCGACCTGACGCTGGGGCTGACAGGCACGAAGTACCGCACGGGCTTCGACCGCGAGGAACCCGAGATGGTCGACGCCATCTGCCATATCCTCGAGGTCTCGCACCGGGCCGGCAAGCGCGCCTGCCTGCACAGCGGCTCCGCGACTTACGCCGCCAAGGCAGTGGGATGGGGTTTCGACCTCGTCACCGTATCGAACGACGTTCGCCTGCTGGCGGGCGCCGCCGAGGCCAGCGTCGCGCAGTTCCGCAAGCTGCTCGATGCACCGTCCGAGACCGTCGCGGGCGGTGTGGGGGGTTACTGAACATGCCGCACGTTCTGATCGCCGGTAAGATCCATGAGGACGGCCTCGCCGTCTTCGCACAGCATCCGGACTACACGGTCGAAATGGTCGACGAGGTGTCGACCGAGTCCTACGCGCCGAAGCTGCCCGAGGCCGACG
>CAXUCF010000247.1:4452-7347 GCA_964249275.1 uncultured Lichenihabitans sp. | reverse complement strand
GGTCGCGGCCATGACGCGGCCGACGGTTCCACCCCCGGCGACCCCCGTGCCGGGCAGGTCCGAAGCTGCGAAGAAATCCGCGAGGAAAGTTGCGGCGCCCCCCGTCCAGACGCCGGCGGCATCATCCGGAGGCGCCCAGGCTTCGACCCCGAACCCGGGCGAAGATCTCACGCGGCAATTCCGGCAATCCGCGCCGCTGCTCTAGCGCGACCGATCAGCGGCAGCAGGTGCTTCAGGTCCGGCCCGGTCTCGCGCGCCGTCAGGGCGAGCCGCAGCGGATGAAACAGCGCCCTGCCCTTGCGGCCGCTCGTCGTCTTCAACGCCTCGGTCCAAGCCGCCCAGCTGTCGAGGGTCCAGGGTTCGGGCGGCAGCACCGTCATGGCGGCGTCGAGGAAGGCGCGATCCTCGATGACCGGCGTCACCCGGTCCTCGATCACGGCCCACCATTCGGCGGCCTCCGCGAAACGCGAGAGGTTGCCCCGGACCGCCGACCAGAAGGCGTCGGCCTTGTCGCCGACGATGCCCAGGGCCGCGAGCCGGGCCGCGACGGCGGCAAACGGCAGGCCGTGCAGCGTCTTGGCCGAGAGTGTGCGGAGCTCGGCCTCGTCGAACCTGGCCGGCGTGCGCGACAGGCGCGACAGGTCGAGGTCGACTCCGAGTTCCGCCAGGGAGGCGACCGGCCGCACCGCGGACGAGGAGCCCGTCAGCACCGCCATGGCGGCCACCGCGAGGGCCTCGATGCCGTCGTGGCGCAACGCCGTGACGGACAGCGCGCCCGACCGCTTGCTCAAGCCCTCGCCCGATGCCGTGACCAGGAGATTGTGGTGGCCGAAAGCCGGAGGCGTAGACTGTCCGAGGGCTTCGAAGATCTGGATCTGTACGGCCGTATTGGTGACGTGGTCCTCGCCCCGGATCACATGGGTGATGCCGAGATCCATGTCGTCGACCACCGACGGCAGCGTGTACAGATAGGATCCGTCGGCCCGCACCAGCACGGGGTCCGACAGCGACGCGCAGTCGATGTGGCTCGCCCCGCGCACCGCGTCCTCCCAGGTCACCGGCCGGTGGTCGAGCCTGAAGCGCCAGTGGGGACGCCGGCCCTCCGCCTCGAAGGCCGCGACCTGCTCGGCCGACAGCTTCAGCGCAGCGCGGTCGTAGACGGGCGGCAGCCCGCGGGCCTGCTTGCGCTTGCGACGGCGGTCGAGTTCCTCGGCCGTCTCGTAGGCGGGGTAGAGACGGCCATCGCGCTTCAGCCTCTCGGCCGCCTCGACATAGAGCGCAGTCCGGTCCGACTGGCGCACCACGCGGTCGGGCATTACGCCGAGCCATTGCAGGTCGGTCTCGATCGATTCGGCATATTCGACCCGTGACCGCTCGGTATCCGTGTCGTCGAAGCGCAGCACGAAGCGGCCCCGACGCGCTTGGCCGAACAAATAGTTGAGGAGCGCGGTACGGACATTCCCGATATGGATGCGGCCCGTGGGCGAGGGCGCGAAACGGACGACGGGCTGCGACATGGGTGCCTTATGGCGGAGGCGGAGGAGCGGCGCAATGCGGGCCGGAACGCGCGACTGCACGCCCTGGCCGGGAACAGCCCAGGGGCTGGGCGCGTAGAATCCGGTGAGTTACACTCGGCACGATCGGCCGAGCCGCCCCTGCCAAGGACATTGCGATGCTGACGACAACCTTTCCGGTCACGCACACCGACGCCGAATGGCGCTCGATCCTGACACCGGAGCAATACGACGTCATGAGGGCGCACGGCACCGAGGCACCGGGCAGTTGCGCCCTGTTGCGCGAGAAGCGGCCCGGCCGGTTCGCCTGCGCGGGATGCGGGACTTCGGTTTTCCGGTCGACGCTGAAATTCGAGAGCGGCACCGGCTGGCCCAGCTTCAACGATCCCGTCGAGGGCTCCGTCGAAACATCGGTCGACCGCGCCTATGGCATGGTCCGCACGGAAGTCCATTGCGCGACCTGCGGCAGCCACCTCGGCCACGTGTTCGACGACGGCCCGCCGCCGACCGGCTTGCGCTATTGTATCAACGGGGTCGCGTTGACGTTCGAACCGGATTGATGGGCTCGGTCAGGGCGACGGTCGCGTTGCGCGGCTTCTGTTGGCTCGGGACAGGTTGAATCACCGGCTGTCTTACCGATCGACCCTCAATGAAGGCGAAGCGCGGCGGGACAGCCGAGTTCGACTCACTCGAGCCGTAGACAACGCTGCGATCCTGCTCGAAAGCGGATCTCGGCATGGGCAGATCGGATCCTCTCAGCCGGGAAAGCGGTCCTTGTAGTCATTCGGGCTCACTCCCAGGCGCCTTAGAAAGGCGCGCCGCATGGTCTCCGTCGAGCCGAAGCCGCACCGCGTGGCCGTCCTTGTCACACTTGACCCGTCTTCCAGAAGCCGGCGCGCAAGCTCGACGCGGATCATCTCGACACCTTCGGCGGGCGTGCGGCCCGTGCTTCGACGGTAGCGCCGCGAAAAGGAACGAAGGCTCATGCCCGCTTGATCGGCCAGCGCTTCGAGCGACAGATTGCGGCCGAGATGTACCGCGATCCAGCTATGTAGCCGATCAAACATCCCATCAGCTTCCTGCAAGGCGAGCGCGGCGCTGAACTGGGCCTGTCCGCCCGGTCGTTTCAGGAAGACGACGAGCTGGCGTGCGACGGCCAATGCCAGTGGCCTGCCCTTGTCCGCTGCCACCATCGCCAGCGCCAGATCGATGCCCGCCGTGACGCCCGCCGAAGTCCAGATTGGTCCGTCGCGTACGAAGATCGGATCGGGGTCGAGTCGAACGGCGGGAAAGCGCGCCGCGAACTCGGCGCATCGCTGCCAGTGCGTCACGGCGCAGCGCCCGTCGAGAAGCCTGGCTTCAGCAAGGAGAAAGGCACCGC
>CAXUCF010000247.1:0-4442 GCA_964249275.1 uncultured Lichenihabitans sp. | reverse complement strand
AGGCACCGCTGCACACAGAAGCGGTGCGCGAAGCCAGAGCTGCGCGTCGTTGGACCCATTCGATAAGGTGGGTGTCGCGGCAGGCGACATTCACGCCGTATCCCCCGGAGACGATCAGAGTCCCGAAGCTGCCCTCGTCCTCTGGAAGCGCTGCGCACCGCAGAACAATGCCGGAACTCGTGGCGACCTCAGCCTGCGCCGAGACGATCGCGATCTCGTAGGGCTTGGGCACACCTGCTGGGGTCAGGTCGTTGGCCGTGGCGAAAACCTGCGCCGGCCCTGTCACGTCTAGAATCTGAGCGTCCGAAAACGCGAGGATCTCGATACGATGGGGGAAAGCGTTTGGCATGAAGCGAGCGATGATTGGCGCAACGGCCATCCCATTCCGCGATAGGCTCGATCCGTCAAGACAGGAAAAAGGCCCATGACCCTTCGCTTCGGCATTCTCTGCTTCCCCAACATCCAGCAACTCGATCTGACCGGTCCCTACGAAGTCTTCGCCTCCGCCGAGGGCACCGAGGTCCATCTTGTCTGGAAAGAGCTTGAACCTATTAGGTCCTCGACTGGCCTCTGGCTCAAGCCCGACATGCGCTTTGTCGACGCGCCGGACTTCGACGTTCTCTGCATACCCGGCGGCTCCGGTGTGAACGCGCTACTGTCCGACGAGGAAACGCTGTCTTTCATTCGGGACAAGGCCTCAAAGGCACGCTTCGTGACGTCCGTCTGCACGGGGTCTCTGGTTCTCGGCCGAGCTGGCCTCCTGGCGGGCCGTCGCGCCACCACCCATTGGAACGCGCATGATTTTCTCTCGCGTTTCGGCGCGGTCCCGGCCGAAGAGCGAGTTGTTCGGGATGGACCCGTCATCACGGCGGGCGGCGTGACCTCCGGAATCGACTTCGGCCTGACCATCGTCGCGGAGCTTCTAGGGCGGGAAGAGGCCGAAACGATTCAGCTCTCGCTGGAATACGCGCCGGAACCGCCCTTCGGCTCGGGTCTCCCAGGCACTTGTTCGCCATCCGTCATCGCGGCTGCGCGTGCTCGCATGGCGGGATCGCGAAAGGAGCGGGAAGCGATTCTTGCATGAGCTCATGGGCTTCTGAGCAAGCGTCGGCTTCCTACCTCCGGTCTCCCGAAAGCCGCCCGTCTCCAACCCACCCAAAGCCGCCAGTCCAAGAGGCCTGAACCCGGCGGGATCAGGCCTGAGCAGCCAGGAAAGGTGCCCAGGCAACCCGCCGAATCCTCCTTGCCGAGCTACTACTCAAGTTCGACCACGAGCCCGTCCTGCAAGGTCACGCGGCGGTCCATGCGGGACGCGAGTTCCATGTTGTGGGTCGCGATCAGGGCCGCGAGGCCCGTCGCCTTGATCAACGCGGTCAGGGTGTTGAAGACGTGATCGGCCGTATGCGGGTCGAGGTTGCCGGTGGGCTCGTCGGCCAGCAGCATACCGGGCGCGTTGGCGACCGCGCGGGCGATGGCGACGCGCTGCTGCTCACCGCCCGACAGTTCAGCCGGGCGATGCCGATAGCGTTGGCCGAGCCCCAGGAAGGACAGCAGTTCCCCTGCCCGCTCGCCCGCCTCGCGCCGGCTCAGGCCGCCGATCATCTGCGGCAGGATCACGTTCTCCAGTGCCGTGAACTCGGGAAGGAGATGGTGGAACTGGTAGACGAAGCCTATCGCGGTGCGGCGCAGCGCGGTACGGGCCGGGTCGCCCATGGCGGCCGTGGGCGACGCCCCGACATAGACCTCGCCGGCATCCGGCTTCTCGAGCAGACCCGCCACATGCAGCAGGGTCGATTTGCCGGCACCCGAGGGCGCCACGAGCGCCACCGACTGGCCCGGCCATAGCAGGAGGTCGGCGCCACGCAAGATGTCGAGGGTGGTCTCGCCCTGCCTGTAGCGGCGCACGACTCCGCTCAGCGTCAGGGCCGGGGATTGGGCCATCATTCGTACCGCAGCGCTTCCACGGGATCGAGGTTCGCGGCGCGCCAGGACGGGTAGACGGTGGCCAGCAACGACAGCGCCAGCGCCATCGCGGTCACGGCGACGACGTCGCCGGGCTCGATCACCGACGGCAGATGCGACAGGAAGTAGAGTTCGGACGGGAACAGATTCGTGTGCATCAGGCCGTTGAGGAGGTTGCGGATGCCTTCGATGTTGCTGGCCACGACGACCCCGAGCAGCAGCCCCGCGAAGGTGCCGCAGGTTCCGATCGAGGCTCCGGCGATGAGGAAGATTCTCAGGATGGAGCCGCGAGTCGCTCCCATGGTGCGCAGGATGGCGATGTCGGAGCTCTTGTCCTTCACCAGCATGATCAGCCCGGAGATGATGTTGAGGGCCGCTACCAGGACGATCAGCGTCAAGATGATGAACATGACGTTGCGCTCGACATTGAGGGCGTCGAAGAAGGTCTTGTTGCGCTGGCGCCAGTCGGTCATCACGGCCGGACGGTCGATGGCTTTGTCGAGCTTCAGCCGCACCGCGTCCATGTGGTCGGGGTCGTCGACGAAGACCTCGACGACCGAAGCCTCCCCGTCCTTGCCGAAGTAGCTCTGCGCCTCGCCGAGCGGCATGTAGACGAAGCTCGAATCGAACTCAGACATGCCGATCTGGAAGATGGCGGTCACGGGATAGGACTTGATGCGCGGCGCGACCCCGAATGGCGTCTGCGCGCCTTTGGCGGTCAGGATCGAGATGTTGTCGCCGATGCTGAGGCCGAGCGACTCCGCCAGGCGCTGGCCGATGGCCACCCCGCCCGCGGCTTCGAAGCCGTCGAGCGTGCCCTGCACCACGTGGCCCTCGATGCCCGGCAGGCGGTTCAGGTCGGCCTCCTTGATGCCCCGCACGAGCGCGCCCGACTGGTTGAACGGCGAGGAGACGCCGGCCGCGCCCTCGATCATCGGGATCACGAGCTTGACGCCCGGCACGGCTTCGAGCCGCTTCGTCACCGCATCGTAATCCGTGAAAGGCGTATCGGTGGCCTGCACGAAGACATGGCCGTTGATGCCCACGATCTTGTTCAGGAGTTCCTGGCGGAAGCCGTTCATGACCGACATGACGACGATCAGCGTCGCCACTCCGAGCAGGATGCCGAGGAACGAGAAGCCGGCGATCACCGAAACGAAGCTCCCGGCGCGCCTTGCCCTGAGATAGCGGAGCGCCACGATCCACTCGAAACCCGAGAAGGGCCGTGTCGCGCGGGAGCCGGTGCGCGGCGGAGCGGCCGCTTCGGCGTGGGCCATCGTCATGGCGTCGATCCCTTGGAAAGCATCAGTGCGAGACGGTCGGCGCCAGAGCCCGAAGCCGCGCCAGGATCTCGTCCGGCGACAGCAGTTCCTTGGCCCCGTTCCGCCGGTGCTTCAGTTCGAGCTTGCCGTCCGCCAAGCCCTTGGGGCCGACCAGGACCTGATACGGCACACCGATCAGGTCGAGGGTCGCGAACTTGGTGCCGGGCCTCTCGTCACGGTCGTCATAGAGAGCGTCGATGTCGGCGGCGAGCAATGCCTTGTAGAGGGTCTCGCAGGCCACGTCGGTTTCGGCATTGCCGGCCTTCAGATTGGCGACACCGACCGTGAACGGCGCGACCGTGTCGGGCCAGATGATGCCGTTGTCGTCATGTCCCGCCTCGATCAGGGCCGCCACCACACGCGACGGACCGATCCCGTAAGAGCCCATGTGGACCGGCACCTCCCTGCCGTCCGGCCCGTTGACGACGGCCCGCATGGGCGCGGAATATTTTGCGCCGAAATAGAAGATATGCCCCACCTCGATGCCGCGGGCCGACACCCGCGCTTCCTCGGGCACGGCCTCGAACCCGGCTCTGTCGAACTTCTCGCTCGTGGCGGCGAAGAGCGCGGTCCATCGATCGACGACGCCCTGCAGCCCGGCGGCATCGTCGAAGTCGATCGTCGCCGGGGGCGGGGCAAAGCCGAGGTAGTCCTTGTGGCAGAAGACCTCGCTTTCGCCGGTCGAGGCCAGGATGATGAACTCGTGGCTGAGGTCGCCGCCGATCGGCCCCGTGTCGGCCACCATGGGGATCGCCGTCATGCCGAGCCTTGCGAAGGTGCGCAGATAGGCGACGAACATCTTGTTGTAGCTGTGCCGGGCGCCGGCAGCGTCGAGGTCGAACGAATAGGCGTCCTTCATCAGGAACTCCCGGGACCGCATCACGCCGAAACGCGGCCTCACTTCGTCCCGGAACTTCCACTGGATATGATAGAGGTTGAGCGGCAGGTCCTTGTAGGAGCGGACCGCGGCGCGGAAGATCTCCGTCACCATCTCCTCGTTGGTCGGGCCATAGAGCATCTCGCGCCCGTGCCGGTCCGCGATGCGCAGCATCTCCTTGCCGTAGTCGTCGTAGCGGCCGGACTCGCGCCACAGCTCGGCCGGCTGCACGGTCGGCATCTTGATCTCGATGGCGCCGGCGCGGTTCTGCTCCTCGCGCA
>CAXUCF010000246.1:722-7352 GCA_964249275.1 uncultured Lichenihabitans sp. | reverse complement strand
CGAAGTGGTGGGGTCGCTGTACCAGCGCTTCTCCGCCTTCGACGTCGGCGCCGTGAACGCACTGGTGGACGCGATGGCGGCCGAGGCGGAGGCCGTGGCGGCCGCCGCTGCCCTCGGGGCCGCGCTGGTGCAGGCCCGCACGGCCTTCATGCGCTACGTCGGCCAGGGGCACGAGATCGCCGTGACGCTGCCGCCGCGGCGATTGGCGGAGCCAGATGTCGCGTCCATCCGGGCCGCCTATGACGCGGCCTACAGCCGGCTTTACGACCGCCCGGTGCCGGGCAGCGACGTCGAGGTGCTGAGCTTCGCCGTGACGGTCGAGACCGAGGCGGCGGAGGTCGAGAGAGTCGCCGAGCCGGCCGACCGCCCCGCGCCACCCCCCTCTCGTCGCCAGGCGGTCCGCGACACCGCGACCGGCACCCTGTCGGACTGGGCCGTCTACGACCGCCACGACCTCCCGCCTGGCGCCACCCTGCACGGACCCGCCATCGTGGCCGAACCCGAGACCTCGACGCTGGTCGGCCCCGGCTGGCGGTGCCGCGTCGACGGCCTCGGCACCCTCGAACTCGTGCGGGAGCCCTGCTGATGGCCCGAGATCCGCGAGAAGCCGATGCGCTGTCGGCCATCCGCCGGCAGATCCAATGGGACCGCCTCGTCGCCGTGGTGGAGGAGCAGGCCCAGACCATGATCCGCACGGCCTTCAGCACCACGGTGCGGGAGGCGGGCGACCTCTCGGCCGGCATCTTCGATCTTCAAGGCCGCATGCTGGCCCAGGCCGTCACCGGCACGCCGGGACACGTCAATTCCATGATGGAGAGCGTCGGGCATTTCCTGGCGAAATTCCCGGCCGGGACCATGCGGCCCGGCGACCATTTCATCACCAACGATCCCTGGCTCGGCACCGGCCATCTCCACGACCTCACCGTGGTGACGCCCGCCTTCCACCGGGGCAGGATGGTCGGCCTCTTCGCCAACACGGCCCATGTCATCGACGTCGGCGGCCTCGGCCTCGGGCCGGAGGCCCGCTCGGTCTTCGAGGAGGGTCTCTACATCCCGATCGTCAAATGCTTCGACCGGGGCGTCGCCAATGAGACGCTGTTCGACTTCATCCGGTCCGGGGTCCGCACCCCGGTAGAACTCGAGGGCGACGTTTATTCGCTCTGTGCCTGCAACGACGCCGGTGCCCGGCGCCTGACCGAGATGCTCGGCGAATACGGCCTCGACGCGCTGGCCGAGCACATCTTCGAGAGCTCGCTGCGCGCCACGCTGGCCGAGATCGCGAAGCTGCCGCGCGGCACTTACGCGGCCGAGATCCGGTCGGATGGCTACGAGGCACCGGTCACGCTCCGGGCCGCCATGACGATCCACGCCGACCGCATCGCGGTCGATTTCGCCGGGACCTCGGGGCTTTCGGGGCGCGGCATCAACGTGCCGCCGGCCTATACGCGCGCCTACGCCTGCTTCGGCATCAAATGCGTGGTGGCGCCCGGGATCCCCAACAACTGGGCCAGCCTCGCGCCCTTCGCGATGGCGATTCCGGAGGGCTGCATCCTCAACGCGCCGCGGCCCTATCCTGTGGCGGTCCGCCACGTCATCGGCCAGCTCCTGCCCGACCTGATGATGGGCTGCCTGCATCGGGCGGTGCCGGACCGCGTCACGGCGGAAGGCTCCTCCTGCCTGTGGATCCCGCCGTTGCGCGGCGGCCCGCAGGTGTCGGGTGCGGACGCCGAACTGCCCAATTTCGAGATCACCACCTTCAACTCCGGCGGCACCGGGGCACGGCCGGCGCGCGACGGCCTCGACGCCACCGCGTTTCCCTCCGGCGTGCGCACGGTGCCGGTCGAGGCGACCGAGAACGTCGCGCCGGTGATCTTCTGGCGGAAGGAACTCCGCCCCGATTCCGGCGGCGCCGGCCGGACCCGCGGCGGTGCCGGACAGATCATGGAGGTCGGCGCCAAGGGCGAGGCGGAATTCGCCGTCAACGCCACCTTCGACCGCGTCGCCAACGCTCCGAAGGGCCGCGACGGCGGCGGGGACGGCGCTGCCGGCTGGGTCGGCCTCGCGGGCCGTTCAGCCGATCGCGACGGCGTCGGCCAAGGCGATCGTCGGCTGCGCACCAAGGGCTTCCAGATCATCCCCAAGGGCGAACGCCTGCTTCTCATGCTGCCCGGCGGCGGCGGCCTCGGCGACCCGCGGGAGCGCGATCCGGCGGCGGCCGCGCGGGACGTCGCGGACGGCTTGGTGTCGCCGGCAGAGGCCACGCGACATTACGGAACGACCCTCGACGAGCCGACGGTCCAATGACGGCGGCGAGGCAAGTGCTGTTTACCAGATCGTATAGCCGCAATCGACGGTGAGCACCGTTCCGGTCATGGCGCTCGACGCGTCGGAGGCGAGGAACAGCACCGTCGAGGCGATCTCGTCGCCGCGCGCGGGGCGTCGCATGGGCGTGTTCTCCATCCACACCGGGTAGAGGGCCTGGTCGCCGAAGCTGTGGGCCGACATGGGCGTGTCGACGTAGGTGGGGGCGACGCAATTGACCCTGACGCCGCGCTCCGCCCATTCGCCGGCGAGCGACCGCGTGAGGTGGTGCACCGCGGCCTTCGAGGCATTGTAGTGGGCCTGGCGCTGCGGCCTATTGGAGATCAGGCCCGACATCGAGCCGATCGTCACGATCGCGCCCCGCCCACGCTCCAGCATCGGCGCTCCGAAGGCGCGGCAGCACCAGTAGACCCCGTTGAGGTTGACGTCGATCATCTTCAGCCAGAGCGCGTCCGGGATGGACTCGCCGGGCCGGTCCGGCATGGCGATGCCGGCGCTGGTCACCAGGATGTCGACGCCGCCATGCCTCGTGTTGGCGGCCTCGGCGGCGCGCGCCACGTCGTCCGTGCGGGTGACGTCGAGCAGCACGGCTTCGGCCGCGATGGCCTTGGCCGCGAGATGGGCCTGGCCGGCCGCGAGGATGTCGGGATCGAGATCCGCGATGACGAGCCCGGCACCCGCCTCATGCAGCGCTTCGGCCGACGCGAGCCCGATGCCGCGGCCGCCGCCCGTAATGAAGGCGGTGCGGCCCCGAAGGTCGTATTTGGCAAGATACATGCAACGGTCTCGGGTCGAAGGCGGGTGGACGGGCGTCACCGCCGAGGCCGGGGCGGACCTCGTCAGGGCTGTGTGGACTTGAAGCTGTCGAGGCTCGACACCTTGTCCCACCAGGCCTGCACGCCGGGCATCGCCAGGAACTCCTGTCGATGGGGCGTCATCGTCACATAGGCGATGATGGGGGCGAGATAGAGGTCGGCAAGGCCGAGGTCCCGTCCGGCGAGGTAGGGACCGTCGCCTCTGATCTTCATGATCTCGGTCATGACGCGCTTGCCGTCCTCCAGTGCTTTGTGGTGCACGGCGTCGTTCTTGCCGCCCACGAAGTCGGGGAACAGGTGGTATCCCACCACGCCGCCCAGCATCGCGGGGTAGCCGTAGCTATCCACGATGCTCATCACCATGATGCTGCGCGCCATCGCCTTGGGGTCGGCCGGGACCAGCGTCCTGCCCGGCAGCACGGCGTCGAGGTAGGCCAGGATGGCGGGCGTCTCGATGACCCGGAAACTATCGGCCTCGACCACCGGCACCTTGCCGAAGGGGTGCCGCTCGAGGTGCTCCGGCGCCTTGGGCTCGCCCTTCAGCACGTCCACCGGGACCTGCTCGTAGTCGGTGACGCCCTTTTCGGCCAGCAGCATGCGGACGCTGCGCACATAGGTGGAGCCGCTGAAGCCCCAAAGCTTGATTTTTGTCATGACCGTTCTCTCCTGCATCGTCGAATAGGGTGGAACCCGCCGGCTCCCCTTCAAGGCACCGCTGACGCTGCGGAGCGAAGACAGACTTGGTTCCAGCCCTGCGGCTATCGGTCGCTGCTGCGACCCGTCATGGGTCGGCGGAATTGAGCGCGTACCACCCCTCGACTGCGAGATCGCCATGACCGACGCGCCGGCCGACCGCCTTCGCATGCAGGACCCCCGCAAGCAATATCCGCAGCCGCCCTTCCCGCGCCAGCCCCAGAGCGCGCCGGGCCTCGCCTCGGCCATGGATCCCGTGCCCGACCACGGCGAGACGAGCTATCGTGGCCACGGCCGCCTCCTCGGCCGCAAGGCGCTGGTGACGGGGGCCGATTCCGGCATTGGCCGGGCTGCCGCCATCGCCTTCGCGCGGGAGGGAGCCGACGTTGCGCTGAGCTATCTCGGCGCCGAGGAGGCCGATGCCAAGGAGGTCGCGAAGCTGATCGAGGCCGAGGGCCGCAAGGCCCTGCTGCTGCCGGGCGACATCAAGGACGAGCGTTTCTGCGAGCAACTGGTCGAGAAGACCGTGTCGGGGCTCGGCGGCATCGACATCCTGGTCAACAACGCCGGCAAGCAGGTCAGCCGGTCGGACCTCCAGGAGATCACGTCGGAGCAGTTCGACGCGACGCTGAAGACCAATCTCTACGCCATGTTCTGGATCACCAAGGCGGCGCAGAAGCACATGCCGCCCGGTGCCTCGATCATCAACACGGCCTCGGTCCAGGCCTTCAGCCCTTCCGAGGGCCTGGTCGACTACGCCACCACCAAGGCCGGCATCGTGGCGTTCACCAAGGCGCTGGCCAAGCAATTGATCGAGAAAGGCATCCGGGTCAACGCCGTGGCGCCGGGGCCGTTCTGGACGGCGCTGCAGCCGAGCGGCGGCCAGCCTCAGGAGAAGGTGGAGGAGTTCGGCAGCAACGCTCCCATGGGGCGCCCCGGCCAGCCCGTCGAACTCGCACCCGTCTACGTGTTGCTGGCCTCGCAGGAAGCCAGCTACATCACGGGCGAGGTCTATGGCGCCACGGGCGGCACGGGCACGACCTGAGCCCCGCGCCGTCCTGCGCGCGACGGGCCCCCCGTGCCGTCATGACCGGACGCGGGGCAACATCTGCTCGGCCAGCGTGGCCCAGTAGCTGGCGCCCGTCGACAGGATATCGTCGTTGAAGTCGTAGGCCGGGTTATGGACCATGGGATCGTGGTCGGTCCGGGCCGCGCCCAGCATGATGTAATTGCCCTGCTTCTCCTCCAGCATGAACGAGAAGTCCTCGCCGCCCATCGTGGGTTGCTCCATCGGCACGACCCGGTCGGGCCCCACCACGGCCTCGGCCGCGCGCCGAGCTGCCGCGGTGGCGTCGGCGTCGTTGACCACGGCCGGATAGGTCCGGGCGAAGACGGCCTCCGCCTGGGCCCCGTAGGCCTCCGCCGTCGAGCGGACAAGGCGTCCGAAGGCCTCCTCCAGGAGGTCGCCCACCTCGGGCGAGAACCAGCGCGCCGTCCCCCGCATCGTCACCTCGGAGGGGATCACGTTGAAGGCGTTGCCGCCCTTGATCTCGCCGATCGTCACCACGGCGCTTTCGGTCGGCCGCACGTTGCGGGCCACGACGGACTGCAGGGCCGACACGATCGCGCCCGACACAACGATGGGATCGACGCCGTTGTGCGGCTGCGCGCCATGCGCGCCCTTGCCCCGCACCGTGATCGACAGGTTGGCCACCGCCGCCATGGTGGGGCCGATCCGCCAGTTGAAGGTGCCGGCCGGTTCGCTCGGCCAGTTGTGCATCCCGAACACCCGGTCCATGGGAAAACGGTCGAACAGCCCTTCCTTGACCATGACCTCGCCGCCGCCGCCCAGTTCCTCGGCCGGTTGGAAGATGACGTAGACGGTGCCGGCGAAGTTGCGCGTCTCGGCGAGGTAGCGCGCGGCGCCGAGCAGCATGGTGGTATGGCCGTCATGGCCGCAGGCGTGCATGGCACCCGGATTTAGCGACGCGTAGGGCAGACCGGTCTCCTCAACGATCGGCAGGGCGTCGATGTCGGCCCTGAGCCCGATCGCGGCCGGCCCCGCTTCGCATCCGCGGATCACGCCGACCACGCCCGTGCCGGCGATGCCGGCCACAACCTCGTCGACCCCGAACGCCTTGAGCCTGTCCTGGATCGTACGACTGGTGCGGTGTTCAGCGAAAGCCAGTTCGGGATGCCGGTGCAGGTCGTGACGCCAAGCCGTCATGTCGGCGTGGAAATCGGCGATGCGGTTGTGGATCGGCATGGATCTCGGGTCCGGGGTTGGGTTTGACGGCCGGCTGCGGCTCGGCCCCAGGGTCCGGCCGTGGGACCGAGGCGCAGCAAGTTCGATGCCGGCCGGGACGCGCGCATTGACAGCCCCCCGCCGGTGCTGGTTCGTTGCTATACCACCGATCCGCATCGTCGAGGCTCCGTGATGACCGATCTCTGGCGATTGTCGGCAAACGATCTCGCGGCACGGATCCGCTCCCGCGAGGTGTCGGCGCGGGAGGCCGCCCTGGCCGCCCTGGCCCGGCTCGACGCCGTGAACCCCGCCATCAACGCCGTGGTGGAGCATCGGCCCGAGGAGGTGCTGGCCCGGGCCGACGTGCTGGATGCGGCCATGGCGCGCGGCGACGCGCCGGGCCCGCTCGCCGGGGTGCCGGTGACCGTGAAGGTCAACACCGACCAGCGTGGCTATGCCACCACCAACGGCGTCACCTTGCAGCGCGACCTCGTCGCCGAGGCCAACTCCCCCGTCGTCGACAACCTGCTGCGGGCCGGCGCGGTGCTGCTGGGC
>CAXUCF010000246.1:0-712 GCA_964249275.1 uncultured Lichenihabitans sp. | reverse complement strand
CCGACAACCTGCTCCACGGCGCCACCCGCAACCCGCGCGACCCGTCCCTGACCCCGGGCGGCTCGTCGGGCGGCGCCGCGGCGGCGGTCGCGGCCGGCATCGGCCATCTCGCGCACGGCACCGACATCGCGGGCTCGATCCGCTACCCCGCCTATGCCTGCGGGGTGCATGGGCTTCGCCCGACGCTCGGGCGCGTCCCGGCCTTCAACGCCACCGCGCCCGAGCGCCCGATCGGCGGCCAGCTCATGGCGGTCTCGGGTCCCATCGCCCGAACGGTCGGCGACCTGCGCCTCGCGCTCCTCGCCATGGCGGCACCGGACATCCGCGATCCCTGGTGGGTGCCGGCGCCGCTGGAAGGACCGCCGGTGCCACGTCGGGCCGCTCTCTGCATCAGCCCCGACGGGCTGGCGGTCGCGCCCGAGGTCGAAGGGGCGCTACGCGACGCGGCCCGGCGCCTCGAGGCCGCCGGGTGGACGGTCGAGGAGGTCGGGACGACGCCGCCGCTGCGCGAAGCGGCGGATCTGCAGGTGCGGCTGTGGCTGGCCGACGGCTTCGCCGGCATGGCGGAAGCGGCGGAGCGCGAGGGTGACCCCGGGGCGCTGGCGCTGGTCGAAGGCCACCGCGCGCTTGCCGAATCGGTGAGCCCGGACCTCGTACCGCGAGCCCTCGTCCGCCGCGCCACGCTCACCCGCCAATGGCAGCTCTTCCTCGA
>CAXUCF010000245.1:4340-7404 GCA_964249275.1 uncultured Lichenihabitans sp. | reverse complement strand
CTACGCCATCGGTGCCGGCGTGGAATATGCCTTCATGCCCAACCTGTCGGGCAAGGTCGAATACCTCTACACGAACCTCGGCCAGGCCTACAATTACGCCGGTACGCCCGACGTCACCCGTATCGGCCTCGATACGTCGAACATCCGGGCCGGCGTCAACTACCACTTCTAGCCGTCGCTATCTGTCCCGGTTGGCGAGTGCTGAAACCGCGGTCGAAGGGTCTGGGCGGGCGGTGTGGAAACCATCGTAGGCCCGGACCGTGCGGGGCTTTTGGGCGTTCAGGCCGCCGGCGGGCGGGTCGCCTCGAAGGCCGGCACGGCCGCGGCGAAACCGTCGAGCCAGGCGACAAGTTCCGGGTGGCCGCCGCGCCACCGGCCGTCGAAGCGGAGGTCGAGGTAGCCGAGCGCGCAGGCGAGCGCCACATGCCCGACCGTCGGAGGCCCCGGAGGAGGTGCCGCTTCAAGTGATTCGAGCCCGCGCGACACCTTGCCGACCTGATGCGCCAGCCAGTTCGCGGCATGGGTGGCGGGTTCACGGAAACGACCCTCATAGACCTGCAGCAGGGCGGCGTCCGCGACGCCGTCCGCCAGCGCTTCGAGCCGCATCGCCGCGAAACGTGCGTCGGGCTCGGTCGGGATCAGCTTGGTTCCGACGGCCAGGTCGTCGAGATAGGCCAGGATGACGCTGCTGTCGAAGAGCGTCCGGCCGTCGTCGAGGATCAGCGTCGGGATCTTGCCGAGCGGGTTCTCGCGGCGGATCGAATCCGTCTCGCTCATGGTATCGGCCTCGACCACGGTGATGCGCGGGGCGAGCCCGAGGATCGCGGCGGCGATCCTGACCTTGCGGCCGAAGGGCGAGAGCGGCGAGGTGCGGAGTATCATGGCGCGATCCGGGGTTGACGACGGGCGGGCCTTAGCAAATCGTCCGAGCCCGCACCAGCCTCGCAGATCCTGGGCGGGCATGGACCAGCCTTGAGCGAAGTTCGGATGTTGGATGACGAAGCCGTCGAAGGCACCGGGATCTCGCGCGGGATCGCTTCCCCTGATCGGCGGCGCGCTGGCGCTCGACTTCTGCAACACCGCGTCCGGCCGGGGCACGGACAGCGCTCTGGACCACATTGTGTGCGCCACACATCTGTTGTCGTGGGCTCGGCATAGCGGCATCGTCGACGCGACGGCAAACGCGCGCTTGCAGCGGCTCTGCGACGCGGATCCGGCCTTCGGTTCACGCCTGCTCGCCCGCGCACTCGCGCTCCGCGACGCCACCTACCGCCTCGACGCGGCTCTGGCCCAAGCCCGGACCCCGGATCAGGACGACATCGACACCGTCGCCGGAACACATGCAGCGTGCCTTGCCAACGGACGCCTGGCCACCCGGGATGGCGTCTTCGGCTGGACCTGGCGGCTTGAGGACACACCGGCCGAGGTCATCCTCGGCCCGATCGCCGCCTCCGCGATGTCGATCATCACCGGGGCGGATCGCGCCCGGCTGAAGCAGTGTCGGGGCCATCACTGCGGCTGGCTGTTCCTCGATACGACGAAGAACAACCGGCGGGTCTGGTGCGAGATGGAGGTCTGCGGCAACCGAGCCAAGCAGCGTCGCAGACGTAGTCGTGCCCAGGACGGGGACGGAGACCGATGGCGCACCGCCGCGTCCCGGAGCCCCGCTACGCTCAGCCCTGCCACATGTTCACGTCGAGTGCGAAGTGCCGCACCAGGGTTTCCTTGTCGATCAGGAAGTCATTGTCGCGCGGGAGGTCGTGGACCTTCGTGTAATCCGCCCCGGCATAGCCTTTGATCGCTTCGGTCGAGTCCCAGTACGAGATCACCATGAACTCGCCCTGGTCGGCCGTGTTCGAGACCATCATCTGAACCCCACGATTCCCCGGCAGGGTCGCGATCTTCCTCACGCCGGCATCGAACAGGTACTGGCGATACTCGCCGGCTTTAGCGGCCGGAGTGCGGCCATGCCAGACCCGGGCCACCATCGGATGCTCGGCGAGCACCGGCGCGGTGGCGGCGATGGTCTCGGTCGTCCATCCTATGGCGGCCAAGCCGGCCGCTAATCCCATCACGTCCCGTCGTGTCTGATCCATGGTCCTCTCCTTCCCGTCAGGGCACGGCATCATAACCGGCAAAGCATGTTTTGGAAGTTATTTGAATCACCGATCCGGCGGGCATAGGATCGCGCTAAATGCTGCAGGCCGGGGGGCGCGGCACCTGCGGACACCAAGATGCTCATCGTGTTCGGCGGCCTGCCGGGGACCGGCAAAACCACCATTGCCCGCGCCGTCGCTCGTCGCCGTGCCGCCACATGCCTCCGGATTGACATCGTCGAACAAGCGTTGCGGTCGGCCGGGGTTCTGGCCGGCGACGTGGGATCGGCCGGATACGGCGTCGCCCAGGCTCTGGCCGAGGCCAATCTCGGCGACGGCCGGGTCGTGGTGGCCGACGGCGTCAACCCGGTCGCCGCCAGCCGGGCAGGGTGGAGAGCCGTCGCGGCCCGGGCAGGGGTGCCCATCGTGGAGATCGAGTTGGTCTGCTCGGACCCGCGCGAGCATCGGCGCAGGGTGGAGGGCCGTGTCTCGGACATCATGGGATTGCCGGCCCCGACCTGGCAGGCCGTGGAAAGTCATCCCTACCAGCCTTGGCCCGAGCCCCACGTGGTGATCGAGACCGGGGGCCTCACGCCCGATGAAGCGCTCTTGGCAGCGGAGCGGTGCATCGATGCGTGCGGCGCCCGCGCCGCGATGTCGCCGCCGGTGGAAGCCGGGCCATTCGCCTTTCCGGTCGAACCCGCCTAGACTGCGGATCGGGGCGCGAAGACGGGACCGGAGTGTGGCCGTGCCGGACAGAGATGCGAAACGCCAGATCTTGGACCGGCGCGTCGCCAAGGCGCAAGCGGTTCTGGCTTTCGAGCGGCTTTGGCCGGTCGTGGTCGCCGTCATGGCGCTGGCGGCAGCCTTCCTGGCCCTGTCCTGGTTCGGCTTCTGGGTCGCGGTGCCGCGCAGTGTGCGGGTCATCGGCGTGCTGCTGTTCGCGGCGGGTTTCATCGGAGTCGCGG
>CAXUCF010000245.1:0-4330 GCA_964249275.1 uncultured Lichenihabitans sp. | reverse complement strand
ACCGTATCGCCGCCGGGGCGGTATGGGCCGGCCGGGGCCGCGGCGCGGCGCGGCCCCGGCTCGACCGCGACTCCGGCGACCGTCACCGCCCCATCACGTCGAGCCAGGACGTGCTGGCGGACGCTAACGCCGATCCCGCGACCCGCGCCCTTTGGGACCTGCACCGTCGCCGGCTCGACGGCGCCTTGGCGCGGGTGCGGGTCGCGGCACCCTCGCCGCGGCTCGTCGACCGCGACCGTTACGCCCTGCGGGCCGCGGCTCTGCTGCTCGTCGCGGCCGCGGCCTTCGTGGCGGGACCCGACCGCGGCGGCCGCCTCGACGCTGCCTTCGACTGGCGAGGCGCCGGGGCGCCGGGCGCCGGCTTCCGGCTCGACAGCTGGATCGATCCACCCGCCTATACGGGTCGCCCTCCCGTGCTGCTGACCGGGGCGGCTGCCGAGGCCGCGTCCGATGGCCCGGCCAAGGCCCGGGTCGTCGCGGCCCCGGTCAATTCCGCCGTCATTGTCCGGTGGTCCGGCGATGGCCGGGTCGAGGTCGCAACCGAGGGTGCCGTCAGGCCGGCCAACCGGCCGCAGGGGCCGAGCAGCGTTTCGGGCTGGCGGGTGACGGCCGCATCACGGTGACGCGCGACGGCACCCGCATCGCGGCTTACGACATCCACGCGATTCCCGATCTGCCCCCGACCATCGCGCTCGACGGTCAACCGGTCCGCAATGCCCGCGGCTCGCTGACGCTGCGCTACACGACCGGCGACGATTACGGCGTGGTGGGCGCGGAGGCGGCCTTCTCCGATCCGTTGGTGGGCGGGACGCCCGTCAAGGGACGCACGCTCGTCGAGCCGCCGAAGCTCGCCCTGTCGTTGCCGGCGGCGCCCCGCGGGCTCGGGCAGGGCGAGACGACGGCGGATCTCGGCCAGAGTCCGTGGGCCGGCGCCACCGTCACGATGGTGCTGCTGGCGCGCGACGAGGGCGGCAACACAGGGCGCAGCCCGCCCACGAGCGTGGTGCTGCCGGCCCGGAGTTTCACCCAGCCGCTCGCCCGCGCCCTCGTCGAGCAGCGCCGCGACCTCGTGCTCGACCCCGACCACCGCGACCGGATCGACACGGCGCTCGACGCCTTGACCCTGGCCCCCGACCTGTTCGATATCCCGCCGGCCATCTTCCTCGGGCTCAGGACCGCCAAGACGCGCCTTGACGGCGCCAAGGACGACCCCGACCTCGTGGCGGTGGCGGACCTGCTGTGGTCCATGGCGCTGCAGATCGAGGATGGCGATCTCAGCCAGACGGAACGCGACCTCCGGGCTCTCCAACAGGAGCTCAAGGACGCGCTCGCCCGCAATGCGCCGCCCGACGACATCAGGAAGCTCACGCAGGCGCTGCGCCAGCAACTCGACAAGTTCCTGAGCGAATTGGCCCAGAAGGCGGAGCCCGCCGAGAAGGGTGAGGCGCGGGCGGATTCCAGGACCCGCACGATCACGCCGCAGCAACTGCAATCCATGCTGGACCGCATGGAGCAGGCGGCGCGGAACGGCGACACGGCCGAAGCCCAGCGCATGCTGGACCAGTTGCGTAGCGTGCTCGAGAACCTGAAGACCGCCAAACGCCGCTCGGGCCGCCAGAATCAGGCCGCGCGCCGGATGAACCAGGCGATGAGCGACCTCGACAGGATGATGCGGGACCAGCAGGCCCTGCGCGACCAGACTTTCCAGGAGGGTCGCCAGGGCCGCAAGACCGATCGGAACCAGGATCAAGCAGGGGACGAGGCGGACGCGCAGCCGGGCGATGGCCAGCCAGGCGATCCGTCGCAGAATGATGGGTCGCCAGGCGACCAGCAGCAAGGCGGGCAGTCCGGTGCCGGCCGGGGGCAATCCGGCGATCTCAGGGGCCGCCAGAACGCCCTGCGCCAGAAGCTGCAGCAGATGCAGAAGCAGATGCGCGACATGGGGCTCGATGGCGAGAAGGGCTTCGACGCGGCCGGCCGGGCCATGAAGGAGGCCGAGGACGCGCTGGGTCAGGGGCAGGGCGGCAACGATCGTGCGGTCGAGGCGCAAGGCCGGGCTTTGCGCCAACTCCAGCAGGGCGCCCAGGGCCTGGCCAAGCAGATGGCCCAGGCGCAGGGTCAGGGCGACGGTCAGGGCCAGCAGGAGAGCGAGGACGGCGAAGGCCAGGACGACGGCACGGGCGGGCGCACCGGGATGCAGACCGACCCGCTCGGCCGGCCCAGACCCGCGCACGACCAGGGCTTGAGTCAGGGTTTCGACCCGAGGGGCCTTCGCGGCGGGGCAGGTCTGGCGGCCAGGGCCCAGCAAGTGCTGGAAGAGTTGCGCCGGCGCCTCGGCGACCCGTCACGCCCGCAACTGGAACAGGATTATCTGGAACGGCTGCTGAAGCGGTATTGAGGTCCCCGGGCACGAATGTGCCCGGAATTATGTGCGGAACCGGCCGATCCGGCCGAACCTTGCGACGTTGTCCCGTTTGGTCGGGCATGGGACGCGCTATAGCGTCGGCTCGCAGGATCCGGTCGAGGATGGTCATGACGGCGCATTTCCACCAATTTCCTTGTCTCAGCGACAATTACGGCGTGCTGGTGCATGATTCCGCCACGGGCGCCACGGCCGCGATCGACGCGCCCGAGGCAGAGGCCGTGATGCGTGCGCTCGACGAGACCGGCTGGGCGCTCACCGACGTGCTGGTGACGCACCACCATGCCGACCACGTGGGTGGCATTCCGGCCCTCAAGACGCGCTTCCCCGGCCTGCGGGTCGTGGGTCCGGCCAAGGAGGCCGCCAAGATCGGCGCTCTCGACCTCGCGGTCGCCGAGGGCGACATCGTGACGGTGGGCCATCTCGACGCCAAGGTGATCGAGACGCCCGGCCATACGGCCGGCCATATCGTGTATTGGTTCGAGGAGAACGATGCGCTCTTCGCAGGCGACACGCTGTTCGCGCTCGGTTGCGGGCGGGTCATGGAAACCTCCATGGAGGTGATGTGGGGATCGTTGCTCAAGCTGTCGCAACTGCCGGGCGACACTCAGGTCTACTGCGGGCACGAATACACGCAGAGCAATGCGAGGTTCGCCCTCACGGTCGAGCCCGGCAATGCCGTGCTCCAGGAGCGCGCCCGCGAGGTCGAGGCCCTTCGGGCCGACGACAAGCCGACCCTGCCCACGACGCTGGCGCTGGAACTCGCCGCCAATCCCTTCCTGCGCTGCGCCGAACCCGCCGTGCAGGCCGCCGCCGGACTGCCGGGGGAAGGTCCTGCGCAGGTCTTCGCGGTGCTGCGCGAGCGCAAGAACCGGGCCTGACGATGGCTGGCTCCGGGCCGTCATCGTCGCTCTCTGCGCGCGACGTGGTCCGCATCCTCGATCTCGCGCCTCATCCCGAGGGCGGCCATTACCGCGAGACCTTCCGTGACGCCGCCTGCGACGCGCAAGGGCGGGCGGTGTCGACCGCGATCCTGTTCCTGCTGGCCGGCGACGATGTTTCCGAATGGCACCGGATCGACGCCGTCGAGGTCTGGCATCACTGTGCCGGGGCCCCGCTCGTCCTGACGGTGTCGCCCAACGGCCATGACGCTTCCGCGCACCGGCTCGGCCCGGCGCTCGATGCCGGACAGATGCCCCAGTGCGTGGTCCCGGCCGGCTGCTGGCAGACCGCCGTCAGCCTCGGCGCCTGGACGCTGATGGGCTGCACGGTGGCGCCGGGCTTCCGCTTCGAGGGCTTCGAACTGGCGCCGCCCGGCTGGCGACCGACGCCGCGGAATTAGGGCGCGTCCGTCGGTTCAAAGCGAGCGCTCCGCTCACGGCTTCTTGTGGAGGCTGAGCGCGATGTCGTTGAGTTGCAGCGTGGCCGAGTTCACCTCGCTGGCGGTGTCGGAGAGGCCCTTCTGCAGGGCCGTCATGGATTTCATCACGTCCGCGTGGAAGCTCGCGGCCTCGGTCTTCACGCCCGCGATGTCCTGCTTCAACGCCGCCACATCGCTCGCCCTCAATTGCTGCACGAGGAGGCCGAGCAGCCCCGCGACGGCCAGCAGCGCGAGGGTCGAGACCGTCAGCAGGATCATGACGATCCAGCGGAACGCTCCCATGCGCGGCGGAGCCGTCGCGACCGCCTGAACCGGCCCAGGCCGCCCCTTATCGGATCTCGCCCGCATCTCGTCTCGACCGTTCGCCATGTCCACCCCCACCCAAGGCCGCCCAGGACTGCCGGACCCAGCACCGATGACGTTCGGGCCGGCCGGTTCGACGCAGGAAGCGTCATACGCCCGAACTGTCCGGTCAGGGGAATCGGGTGAAGGAATCATGCGGCGATGAGGCCTGCGAGGAAGTCGTC
>CAXUCF010000244.1:2735-7479 GCA_964249275.1 uncultured Lichenihabitans sp. | reverse complement strand
CGACCCGGCCGTTCGCAAGCTGCTCGGGGACTTGGCCCAGGCCGAGTTGGTGCACGAACGAACCGCCGCCGAGTTCGAGGCCAAGCACCTGCCTGGCCACGCCAAGGGCAAGGAGGACGAAGACGCAAGCAGGCGCTTCGTGCTCCAGATCATCCAGCCCGGCCTCGTCGGCCTAATGGACGGATCCGTCTCGACCCTGGCACCCGTGTTCGCGGCAGCATTCGCCACCCACAACTCCTGGAACGCCTTTCAGGTTGGAATGGCCGCCTCGCTGGGGGCTGGCATCTCGATGGGATTCGCCGAGGCGCTCGCCGACGATGGCAAGATCTCGGGACGGGGAACGCCCTATCTGAGGGGACTGGTCTGCGGCCTGATGACCATCGCGGGCGGCATCGGGCACACCCTTCCGTACCTCATCCGTGACTTCTACACCGCTACCGCGCTGGCGGCGGCCGTCGTATTGATCGAACTCCTGATCATCGCCTGGATCCAGTGGAAATACATGGATACGCCACCCGTCTCAGCGGCGGCCAAGGTCATGCTGGGCGGCGGCCTGGTACTCGCGACAGGCATCCTCATCGGCAATGCGTGAGGCGATCGGGCGGGCGGCGGAATGGCTCGGCCGACGCTGGTGCACGAACCTCGTCCTGACGTCGTCCGCTGTCGGCCCCTTCGGCAGTACGGTCTTTGTCGGCCGAACGATGAATGCGACGTACCCCCTGGCCCGCTCAGCCATCCCGATCCGTGTCGGTCGCGAAGGCGAGTTCCATCGTGGTACGTCTCCCGCGCTCGACCGACATCTCCAGCGTCCCGCGATGCAATTTCATGATGCGCCTGACGATCTCCAGTCCGATGCCGGACGGGTCCGGTCGACCGTCGCCCGGGACACCGGGGTCAGGCTCCTGGTAGAGCAGGCCGGCGTCATCGCTTACCGACACGCGAGGGCCCGGACCGGCCGTCACCTCGATGCCGGTCCGCCCGGGCGTGTGCCGGATGGCGTTCTCGATCAGGTTTCGGACGGCGTTCTCGATCAGCGAGGGATGGCCTTCCACCAGAGCGGCACCGGCATCCTCGAAAGCGATCGTGTCCTTGTGGTCGTAGACCCACGGCGCGACGTCACGGACGACTGCACGGCTGAGGGCGGCGAGGTCGATCGATCGGAAGGTCGATCTGTCCGCTCCTTCCAAGCGGCCGAGGTCGGTGATTTGCGCGACGAAGTGGGTGAGTGCGTCGAGGTCCTGCTCGATCTTGCGAGCGCGCGGATGCTCGATATTGCCGAGTTCGAGCTTCACCATCGCCAGCGGAGTCCGGATCTCATGGGCGATGGCGGTCGTGTAAACCCGCTGGGCCTGCATCAGCGCAGTGATGCGCGCCAACATGCGGTTCACGGCCGCGCCGAGGTTGGCGATCTCCTGCGGCATCCCGGCGATCTCGATCGTCTGCCTAGGGTCGAGCGGGTCGATGTGCTCGGCCTGCGAGGCCGCCCGTTCCACCGGCCGCAACGCGAGCTTCACCGACGGCAGGATCCCACCGAGGACGAAGACAAGCATGATCGACATCGGAATGGCGAGGTGATCGCCGAGTTCGCGGCCGAGGACATGCCACATCACCCGTTCATGGTCGTCGAGGACTGCGACCTCGACGAAGATCTTCGCGCCCTGGACATCGAAGGATTGGCCGCCCGCGACGGCGATCGGCTTCCCGCGCCGCAGGAGGCGCGACCAGAGATCCGGCGGGTTCACTTCCTGCGGCAGAAGGTGCAGGGCGCAGCTTGCGTCACAGTTGGAATAGACTACTCGACCCTCCGGCGTGCGCACGCGCGTGAAGTAATCGCCGCTCGATCCCTGATAGCGCTTCATGCCGCGCGGAAGGGCGTAGCCAGGGCCGTCCGGGCTGAGGCTCACGCCGCGGGCCAAGGCGTCCGTCTCTCCCTCGATCATCAGGGAAGCCAGCTTCGGGTCGTCGAAGTAGTAGTCGGCCAGCACGACGGCCACCTGCACGGCCATCGCGATGAGCGCGAACACGATGATGCGCCATCCGATGATGCGCGCGAGGGACGGCAACCGTCGGAGCCGCTCAGGCAAGGGCTTTGACCTCCCGCAGCAGGTAGCCGGCGCCCCTGACGGTCTCGATGGAGATGCCGGCTTCGACGGGTTCGAGCCGCTTGCGGAGGCGTGAGATCGCCAATTCGACGGCGTTGGTTGAGATCTCCTCCCCGAAGGCCGACAGGGCAATCTCGATCCGCTCCTTCGGCACAACGCGGTCGGCGTGGCGAAGCAGCAGTTCGAGGAGCGAGCGCTCGCGCGGCGAGACCGGCACGATAGCGCCCCCGACACGGACCGCGCCGGACGCAGGATCGAATTCGAGCCGGCCGATTTCGATCCGCTCCGCACGGTGGGGGCCGCTGCGCCGCAGCAGGGCACGGCAGCGGGCCAAGAACTCGATGTGGTTGAACGGCTTCATCAGAAAGTCGTCGGCCCCGCAGTCGAGAGCGTCGACACGGTCGTCGATCGAGCCCCGTGCCGTGAGAACCAGGATCGGCACCGAGGAGCCCTGCGCACGAAGCGACTTGATCAGCGACTTCCCGTCGCCGTCCGGCAGCCCGAGGTCGATGAGCACCAGGTCGTAGAGGATGGATCGCGAGGCTTCCGTCGCGGCGGCGATCGTGCCGACCGCGTCCAGCATCCAGCCTGCCCCGCGGATCCGCTCGGTCAGCAGGTCACGCAGGCGAACGCTATCCTCCACCAGCAGCAGCCTCATAGCGGCGCCTCCCTACCGGGCGGACCTTAGCGCCTGGTCCGACCTCGCCGGGAAATATCCGCCGACTTTGACAGCGACCGGACAGGATCGCGCGGGACAATGTCGCCTAGCTTGGGTCACGACGCTGACGCACGATGACGGACGCCATAGCCGGGCCACGGCCTCGACCGGCCGCGGCGATGCCGGCGCACGCCCAACGGCCCGCGCGGCGAAAAGAGAGACTGGACATGACTGACACGCGCTTGGCGGAGGCGACCCGGGCCCTGGCCGGTGAAGACGGGACGCTGCGCGGCGCAGAACGCTACGACGGCATGACCATGACACTCCATTGGCTCACGGCCATCCTGGTCGTGACGTTGTTCAGCCTCGCCCACATCTGGTCCTTTTTCCCCCACGACGGGCCCACGCAGATCACGATGCAAACTGCGCATGTCTCGCTCGGCGTCATTCTCGCCGCTGTCCTGATGGTGCGGCTGATCTGGCGGCCGCTCCTGGGGCGGCGGTTGGCTCCGGCAAGCACGGGCGTCACCGAGCTAGCCGCCAAGGGGATGCACTTCGTGCTCTACGGCCTGCTGGCGACGATGGTGATCGCCGGGTTGGGAAAGCGTTGGGTGCGCGGTCACGGCGTCGAGTTCTTCGGAGCCAGCAAACCGTCGCCGCTCGCACTCGATCCGGCGTGGCGACCGGCTTTGAACTGGACGCACCATTGGGGGGCTTGGGCCATCATCCTATTCGCCGGGCTGCACGCGGCCGCGGCCCTGTTTCACCACTACGCGCTGCGAGACAACGTGCTCAGGCGAATGCTGCCCGGCTGAGGCTGCTCAGACGCTGGTCGATACCAGCTTCCAGGCCGACCGGTGCGTCGCTTGACCAACGTATTCGAGGTGGCGACGAACAAAGATCGGCGCCGCACGCCCATCAGCCGCCCTTTTTCAGTGCCGACATGGCCGCGAGGACCGCGCTGGAACTGGTCGCCGCAGCGGCAGCGAAGGCGCCGCTCGGCTTCTAGTCGCCATCGGAGTCCTTGACGGCATGCCCCTGGCCAGGAGCCTTGTAGCCGCCATCCGCGGCGCGCTCGGGTGCCGCTGCCCGTGCCGGAACGGCAATCGGCATGGTGGAAGAGGAGGAGAGTGCTGAAACCGACGATGTGTCACCCTATCGATTGAGTATAGCGCCATTGCGCCAGCGTTCATAGCATCCTGGATGCCGCCATAATACTGTTAGAAATATTTCCTTCGAGACGCTACTTCTTGAATCGACAATCAGTAGTCGATCATGGCCAGCGCTGCTGCGAGGCCTTGCAGGATCGGACTGCCGTCGGTGGACTGGGGCGAGGGGGACCTATTCAAGCGGTCTGACAACGAACGGACAGGTCGCGACCCTAAGAGTCTGCCAGCAGGTCCCACCGTGACGTCGAGGCATTCTCATTGAACCTGTCATACGGAAGCGTCGTCGCTGCGGCATCGGTCGTCCCCTCGGGCGCAGTCGCATGCCGCTCCGCCCACACCGACCGGACCGAGGCTCCAGCGGCGGCTTGGCTCGGCATCGAGCCGGCCGCGGCCGCGGCGTCGATCATCGCAATCTTCCTGGCGGTCCGCATCGTCCTGATGCTTGCCGTAGGGTTCGGCAATGACGAGGACTATACCCTGGCAGGCGCGCGGACCCTGCAACTGTCCTATTTCGACCATCCGCCTCTGCACATCTGGCTGGCATACCTGACCTCGCTGCTGGTCGGCGAAACGCTGTGGGTGCGACTTCCCTTCGTGCTGCTCTTCGCGGGAACGGGCTGGCTGCTGTTCCTGGTCACCCGGCATCTTCACGGTCCATGGGCAGCCGTCTGGAGCGTGCTCGCGCTCAATCTCTCGATTTTCTTCACCGTCTCGGCCGGTGGTTGGATCGTCCCCGACGGGATCCTGATCTTCTGCCTCCTCGCGGCCGTTCTCGCGCTGTTCCCGGTCCTCATCCCGACGCCTGGGAGCGAGCC
>CAXUCF010000244.1:2104-2725 GCA_964249275.1 uncultured Lichenihabitans sp. | reverse complement strand
AGCCCGCGTCGCCATGGCGCGCCTGGCTGCTGGCGGGTCTCTGGTTCGGCTTGGCCGGCTTGTCGAAGTACAATGCGGTGCTGATCGCGCTTGGACTCGTCGCCTTCGTGGTCGCCTCGCCTCGCCACCGGCGCTGGCTCGCTCATCCGGCCCCCTACGTGGGCGCACTGCTGGCGCTGGTCGTCTTGCTGCCGGTGCTGCTCTGGAACGCCCGCAACGGATGGGTGTCGTTCGCCTTCCAGACCTCGCGCGGCCTTCCACGACCCACCCTTCATCCCGTGCAGGTGCTCTCCATGCTGGCCGGAGAGGCGGCGCTCCTATCGCCCTGGATCGTCGTCCCGCTCGTTGCCTCCCTGGTTGCCGCCTGTCGTGCTCCCAGACGAGACGCGGATTGTCTGATGCTGGCCCTGTCGCTCCCGATCATCCTCCTGTTCTCGGCCGCGCCGCTCTGGAGCGGGCGCGGACTTCCGCACTGGCCGATGCCAGGATGGCTCTTCGTCTTCCCGCTTCTTGGCGCCTGGATCGAGACCCGCCGCACACGCTGGTTCGCGCCGACGACATGGGCGGTCGGGTCGACGATCGCCTTCGGCGCCGTCCTGGTCGTCGCGGTCGGCCTGACGG
>CAXUCF010000244.1:0-2094 GCA_964249275.1 uncultured Lichenihabitans sp. | reverse complement strand
GTCCGGCGCCGGCCTGGATCCTACGCTGGAAAGCCTAGACTGGAGCGCGCTTCGCTCGGCGGACGCCGTCATCGACACCCGCCCGGCCTTTGTGGTGACCACGCGGTGGATGGATGCCGGCAAGATCGCCCTGGCGCTCGGACAGGACGTGCAGGTCGCGGTCTTCTCGGACGATCCTCGGCAGTTCGCTTTCGGCCCCTCGATCGGGCGGTTCGTCGGGCAGGACGCCCTCGTGATCTTGCCGGCGAAGGTGCTCGCCGAGCAATTGCCGCGGCTCAAGCCGTATTTCTCGGCGCTCGGTCAGCCCGAGCACCTCTGGATGGGCCGGCACGGCCGCGACGAGATCGAACTTGCGATCGTCCGCGCCCATGGCCTGCTCAGGCCCTATCCGCTCCCCTATGGTGGAGAGCCGTCCGCAACCGCACCGACCCGCGTGACGCCATGACCGCCCGCTTCAATCCGCCGAGCCAAGACGAACCCCGTTCGGGGCCGTCGCTGTCGGTGATCGTGCCGACGTTCAACGAGCGCGACAACCTCCCAATCCTGTTCGACCGGTTGGCGGTCGTGCTGCGCGACATCATTTGGGAGATGATCGTCGTCGACGACGATTCCACCGACGGCACCTGGAGTTGGGCGAGGGACGTCGGTGCGAGAGACGCCCGACTCCGCTGCCTCAGACGTGTCGATCGCCGGGGATTGGCTGGGGCCTGCATCGAAGGGGCCTTGTCCTCCTCGGCACCGATCGTCGCTGTGATCGATGGCGACCTGCAACACGACGAAACCATCCTCCCGGCGATGTGGCGACTCATCGCCGACCACAGCACGGATCTCGCCATCGGCACGCGGTCCTCCCGCAGCGGTGCCGACGAGGCGATGAGCGCCTCCCGCCGTTGGCTCAGCGGCGTCGGGGCGACGCTCTCCCGATCCGTGCTCAAGCGGTCCGTCGCCGATCCGATGAGCGGCTTCTTCGTGGTTCGACGCGACTTGATCGAGAGGATCGCGCCGTCCCTCGTGTCGGACGGGTTCAAGATCCTCCTCGACATCCTTCTGCATGTTCCCTCCGACGTCCGCATTGCGGAAGTCGCCTACGTCTTCCGGGAGAGAGGTGGAGGCCGGAGCAAACTCGATGCCCGCGTCCTCATCGACTACGCAGGGCTGATCATCCGCCGCCTCTCAGGGGACGTCGTTCCCGTCCGGTTCACCGCTTTCCTGCTGGTCGGACTGACGGGCCTCGTCACGCATCTCGTCCTCCTTCGGGGCATGATCCAGGTGGTCCCGGAGGTCGGCTTCGGCCCGATGGAGATCCTGGCGTCCTACGGCGCGATGGTGATGAACTTCCTGCTGAACAACGCGCTGACCTTCCGCGAGCGGCGGATTCGAGGCTGGGCCATGGTTCCGGCCCTGGTCCTGTTTGGAGCCGTCTGCAGCGCAGGGATTCTGGCCGACCTCAGCGTGGTCAACTGGATCTTCGCCGACGCGCCACGATGGTGGCTGGCGGGCTTACTCGGCGCCCTGGTCAGCGGATTTTGGAATTACGCCGTGAGCGCCGTCGTGGTCTGGCCCACGAGGACGAAACGTGGGCTGCCTTCTGCGATGGCGGATGATTTGCGGGAGGACGGCAGGGCTTGGCCGGCAGTCAGAAGATCGAAGCCAGTTTCCGGGTGGCCTGATCCGAACACCGATCGACTGTCTGGTAGGCTGGCGCCGTAGGGCGTCTCGGTGCGACCTGACCCGAACACAGATCGACCAGCCGTGTCTTTCCCTGGATCCGTCGGTCGCCCGGGAACGCCCTGCGGTGAGGTTTGACCTCGCCGATGCCTGTGACCCGAGAAGGGCCTGACCATCTGGTCACGTGACTGTCCTGTCCGCGCATCCGATCGTGGTGAAGCCGTACGAAGCACGGTCGAATCAGGAGGGCTTGCAGATGAGCGTCGAGGAAAGCGCGGTGGGGCGCTATGTCGTTGGCGGCGTGGACACTCACAAAGACCTGCACGTGGCGGCGGTCGTCGACGAACGCAATCGCCCTTTGGCGACCGCCAGCTTCGCGACTACGCGACATTGCTACGGGGAGATGCTGGGGGGGATGCGATCGTT
>CAXUCF010000243.1:3627-7542 GCA_964249275.1 uncultured Lichenihabitans sp. | reverse complement strand
GGTTGATCTCCAGCCCGCGCGCATCCACGCCGTGCCCGTCGCGCAGCGCCGCCAGAGCGCGGGGGCCGCCGCGCCCGAGGCTCAGCCGCGACAGGGCGCGGGCCATGTCGGGCATGCGCTTGAGGTCGCGGCGGATCTCGAGGCGGCGGCGCCGGTCCGCGACCGCGAAGCCGACGGCGTCGAGCCGCGCCGCGATCCTTGCCGGGTCGGTCAGCGGGCCGGCCAGCCGCTCGGCCAGCAGGCGCGAGCCCGCCGGCGTCACGGTGGCGTCGACCGCATGGAGGAGCGAGCCGCTACGCTCGCCGCCGAGCGTGCGGGTCATCTCGAGGTTGGCCCGGGTGGAGGCGTCGATCTCGACCGTGAGGCCGCGCTCGGCCCGGGCCGGCGGCTGCAGGGCTGGGCGGCCCGCGAGCTGCGTACGGGCGATGTAGGCGACCGCGGTGGCGGCCGCGGCGGTCTCGGCCCCGGTGAAGAGGCCGAAGCCGTCGAGCGTCTCGACCCCGTACCAGTCGCGCAGGCGCCGTTCGGCCTCGGCCGCATCGCTGACGTCGCGCGCCACCCGGGCCACGGCACCGGGGGCGTCCTCGAGGATCGCACGCAGGGCGGGCTCGTCGGCCGCCGCGTCCGCCACCACGATCTCGCGCGGTTCGAGGCGCGCCAGCAGGGCACCGAGCCCGGACTCGGGCACCTCGGCCACCGTGAAACTGCCGGTCGAGATGTCGACCGCCGCGACCCCGTAGAGCCAGGTGCCGTCGTCGAGGCGGACCCGCGACAGGGCCGCGAGCAGATTGGCCCGATGGGGCTCGAGCAGGCGCTCTTCCGTGATGGTGCCGGGCGTGACGATGCGGACCACGGCACGGTTGACGACCGACTTGCCGCCGCGCCTCCTGGCCTCGGCCGGGTCTTCGGTCTGTTCGCAGACCGCCACCGTATGGCCTCGCGCGATCAGCGTATGGAGGTAGTCGTCCGAGCGCTCGACCGGCACGCCGCACATGGCGATGTCCTCGCCATTGTGCCGGCCGCGCCTCGTCAGCACGATGCCCAGCACCGAGGCCGCCACGACGGCATCGTCGAGGAACAGCTCGTAGAAGTCGCCCATGCGGTAGAACAGCAGCGCATCGGGGTGCTCGGCCTTGATGCCGAGATATTGCGCCATCATGGGCGTGATGCGCTCGGCCTCGGGGGCGGGCGCGGCTGGCGGGCCTGGGAAAGGCACCACGGGCTCGGACGATGCCGCAGCGGCGGCCGTGGCGGGTGCAGCCGACGGGGCGGCTCTGCGGTCGATGAAGCGGATGGCGGCCATGGCGGCCATCATAGCGCGATCGGACACCCCACGCACGGCATCGGGCAGCGCCGTCCACCGTCGTGGATCCGGGTCCTTCGGGCGCCCGTCGAACGTCGACAGTCTCCAAGGGACATCCCCCCGCCAGGGGCGTCAGACGGCCCCCAGTGCCTGCCAGACGGCCTGGCGACCTTGCGTCAATAGAAGCTGACGGGCCTCCTGGGACGGGCTTGGCCTGCAGAGATGCCACTGGAAGTGCGGTGTGTCGGGTTTCGTCCAATCGCCGCCCCAGCGACAGGCGTGCTGCTTGAAGATGTGTGCGACATCGGCGAACCAACGCTCCCCGCCATCCGGCTTCCAGAACCGCGTTCGATGAATTACGTCCACCGCGAGACCATAGCCGTGCCAGCTCAAGAGGTTGCTTGGCGCGTTTGTGACCGTATGGTGAGGCGGCACGATGCTCCTGCCGCGGGCATAATAGAGGGCCTGCAGTTCCTGGCTGCGCTGGGCCTCATAGACGATGGCCTCGAGACCGCGGCTCCGGCAATCGGCCAGCGCATCGCTCACGGCCTCCGCGAACCGGGGAGCCAGCAGCGTGAGATCGTTGTTGACCTTGAGGCCAGGGCGGCCGGATCCCGCGCTCACATCACACCTGCCTGATGATCGGAGTTGTCGGCCCACTGCCGGGGCTCGAAGGCGCCTTCGCTCACGGCGAGCATCGCGGCGACGTTGGCGGCTACCTGCTGCACGGCTTCGGGAAGGGCCGGACCAGGGGAGCGTCCCAAGCGGCCCGGCGACCCATCGGCAGAGGTGACGGAAGCCGCAGGCGCCTGTGGGTCGGTCGAGGCCTCGTCCGGGCTCTTCTCCTTGGGCTTGATGGTGGACCGGATGATCATGAACCTGTTCAGGACGTCGAACCAGAATGGTGCGCCCAGCATGATCGCCAGCGCCGTGATGGCCCAGCCGAACACAGCCCTCGCCCAAAGCCAGGGATCGACGGTGCAATCCGGCGGCAGCGCGGCGACTTGCGTCGATGCAAGCGCCTGGGTGCCGGCATCGCCTCGGCAGACCTGGGGCGGCGTCGGCCATCCACCACGCGTTGCGCGCGTCCAACCTATGGGGAAGCCTATGTCGTCGAAAGCGGTCTGCAGGGAAACGACCCGTCGGGCTACCGCGCCGCCGCCATCGGACGGTTGATCGCTCTCCGTCGGCTTGGTTGCCAAGGCCTTCGCCTGTTCGACCACGGCCTGCCGCAGCGGCTTGTCCTGGACCAGCCGTTCGGCCACGACGATGGCATCGACGTTGAAGAACAGCGCGGCCAGAAAGCCGATCACGCCGAGGATGCGGCCCGTGCGCCGCGTGTACCAGCCGGACACGCGATCCATCGTGCCGTCATACCAATCCTCGATCGAGGTCCTCACCTTCTGGAGGTCGCCGTCTGCGGTCTGGATCGCCAGTAGCGCGACGCGCTGCAAGGCGTCGGGGTTCGTCACGCCCGTCAGGGTCGCTTCGAGACTGTCGACCGACATCGCCGGCGCAACACCATTCGCAGCCGTCAGCATGTCCAGCACCGCCATGGAGAAGCTTTGTCGGGGGATATAGGACGGGAGGTCACGCCCGCCCTCGACATAGTTCCCTTTATAGAGTGACGAGATCAGGGGATGCTCGTAGAATTCCCTGACGCGCTGCGCATTGCCAGTATGCTGCAGCATTTCCCTGACGCCTCTTTCGAGATCGCGCGACCGGCTCTTCAAGAGGTTCTCGATCAGTTCCCGCAAGGCGGTCGCGATCAGGCTCATGAACAGGAACAGCAGCGCCATTCCGATTCCGACCTCGATGACTTCCGATCCCAACATGCCGGACCCTCGCTTTGATCGAGAAAGTGGCACGCTTTTTACGTGTGTCAAACAAATTTCGCAATTTTTAGGTTGACAGTCGTGAAGGGGGACAAGATGATGGCGAGGAGACGCTCCATAGAGCATCGGCTTTGTACTGCCGGTGCTGGCGTCGACTCTGATCCTCTACGATGACCGCGCTTGAACCTGCTCGGCGGGCCGGTAACACACGGCTCCGATCGATCGTCCAATGATTCCATCACGGAATGTGGCCTCTCCCGCTAATTGATTGGAACGCTTCGATGTCGAGTTCTTATCTCTGCTTCGACGTCACCCGCTATCCTGGCGGCGGGACATGACCAGGGCTGCATCGGACTGCACTCGCGCAGTACGTCCATCTCGCGGGACTGCCGATCGCCATCGACCTCGGCCAGTTCTCGTCCCAATCCGTCGGCCGCCGTCGCCGCGGCGCTTGTCGCCTGAGTGCATCTCCAAGAGTCGGGGTCACACGTCGATCCATTGCCGCACCCCCCTGAAGGTTGCGGATTGCCGGCTCTGCTCCTGCTGTTCTGCTGTGAACTGCCCAACACTCATTCAGACGAGAATTACAGCCGGCGAGTTAGCCCTTCCGGCGTCACCATCATCTTTTCGAGAAGTGTTCCGATCCTTTCGACGATCTCGTCGACATCTTCGGGCGCGACCCGCGCGATACCGAAAAGCAGGCCGGGACGTGACGGCCCGAGGAAGAAGTCCGACATCGGCCGCACCGCAATGCCGTGCGCGTTCAGCGTCAAGCAA
>CAXUCF010000243.1:2575-3617 GCA_964249275.1 uncultured Lichenihabitans sp. | reverse complement strand
GCTCGGTCGTCGGCGTCCGGTTGCCTGAACCAGGTTGCGAGTTGCAGCCCGCCGGTGCCAACGCTGACGGTGAGGACGCGCCCGCAGTGTCGGCGCAAAGCTGTGACGCTGGCAGCCATCCGCTCCGCGTACTCCGAGTTCATCCGTCTGAGATGCGCCCGAAGGCGGCCCTCCTGGATGAAATCGGCCAGCGCGGCTTGGACATGAACCAGAACGAGAGTGCTGCGCAGCTGCAACGCTGCCGACGCGGCGGGCACCAGCCAGGAAGGCACAATGGCGTAGGCGACGCGCAGCCCAGGAGCCAGCGTCTTCGAGAAGGTGCCGAGATAGGCCACCACTTCACCTCGGTCGATCCCCTGAAGCGAGGCGATGGGCTTTGAGCCATATTGGAACTCGCTGTCGTAATCGTCCTCCAGAACGACCGCACCGGTGACCCGGGCGGCTTCAAGCAAGGCCAGCCGCCGCTGCAGGCTCATCGTCGCGCCCGTCGGGTACTGATGAGACGGGGTGACATAAATCAGCCGAGGTGGCGGGCCGGCTGCTCCGGCGACGTCGATCCCGGATTCGTCGCACGGAACGGGCACGAGACGCGCCCCTGCGGCCCGGAGCAGTTTATGGGCCGCGGCATACCCAGGCTCCTCGATCCAGACCACGTCGCGACTTCGATCGCCCGACTTCAGCAGGACTGAGCTCAGAAGGTCGATCGCCGATTTGGTCAAGGGGACGACCAGCACCTGCTCCGGACGCGCCACCACACCTCGCGTGACGGAGATGTGGTCGAGTATCGCCTCACGGAGTTCGTCTATTCCGCACGCCTCACCGTGGCCGAGATCATGGATGCGGAGAGAGCGGGCCCGCGCTCCCAGGCAGCGCGCCCATGCTGCAGTTGGGAAGCTGGCGAGGTCCGGCACTCCCGGCTCGAACATCGCTCCGGCCGCGGCCGCCGGCCGCTCGGGCGACCTCGCTGGCAATTGCGGGCTACCCATTTTCCCATGAAGGGGCGTCGTGGCGAGCGGGGCAACGCGGGTCGCCGAACCTGCTG
>CAXUCF010000243.1:0-2565 GCA_964249275.1 uncultured Lichenihabitans sp. | reverse complement strand
CAACAGGTATCCCTCACCCACGAGCCGCGCGTAGGCAGCGACGACAGTCGAGCGCGCGACCCCGAGAGAGGCGGCCAATGCGCGTGTCGACGGCACTCGCTGTCCCGCCGCCATCTCCGCCGAAAGAATACGGTCGCGCAGCGTTCGGTAGACCTGTCCCTCCAGATCCCCCGCTGAACGATCCAACGCCAACCAGACCGCGCACGATGCCGTCATCATCCCTCAAAGCGGTCTGCCGCAAATCCACAAAGTGGCAGTTTACGCCATACCCCTCCGGGGGCAATGAAAACAGCGAAGGCCCAATCCGATCCGATGGGAAGGACGGGACTCCATCTCGAGCACAAGGCCGGTCGAATGGACATCTCTCGCTGGTCGACCAGACCGCATCCAGAGCGCGTGTCGCTGGACGGCTCCTATGCGCGGCTCGAACCGCTTGACCCCGCGAAACATGGCGAGGATCTGATGGCGTCCGCCGAACAACCTGGAGCGGACGATCGCTTTCGCTATCTGTTCGACGAACCTCCTGCCGATTTCACGGCGTTCAGGACCTGGCTCGACAAGGCTTCGACGTCGAAGGACCCCTTGTTCTTCGCGGTCATCGATCAAGCCACCGGGCTGGCGCAAGGGCGGCAGGCTTTGATGCGCATCGAGCCCACGCATGGGGTGATCGAGATCGGCAACATCCTATGGGGGCCGGCCATCGCGCGCACTCACGTCGCGACCGAGGCTCTGTTCCTGGCGGCCAGCTATGTCTTCGACACCCTGGGTTACCGGCGTTTCGAGTGGAAATGCGACGACCATAACGGGCCGTCCAAGCGCGCCGCTCGGCGGTTCGGCTTCACGTTCGAAGGTGTGTTTCGACAGCACATGGTGGTCAAGGGACAGAACCGCGACACGGCCTGGTTCGCGATGATCGACAGCGACTGGCCACGCTTGAAAGCCGGCTACGAAGCGTGGCTGAGGCCCGGGAACTTCGACGAGGCAGGCCGGCAGAAAGCCAAGCTGGCGTTGTGATGCTCGGGCTCGGACCATCGGCTTGCGCAGAAGCGGGTCCCGGCAAGTCCGCCGCCGCGCGGGCCAGCCTTCTTTTGGTGGCCGTGACGTGGGGCCTGAACTGGCCGGCCGCGAAGTTCGCGCTCAACGATCTGTCACCCTGGACATATCGCAGTATCGGACTTTGTGGGGCTACTCTTCTCATGCTGGCGGTCGCGAGGGCCGGCGGCGGCAGCCTTTACATCAAACGCGGCGTGCCACGGCTGCATGTGGCTGTCGCCGGCCTGCTCAACATCGCCGGTTTCTGTCTGCTGTCCACCTTCGCCCAGCTTGGGACGACGACGAGCCGCGCGGCGATCTGCGCGTACACAATGCCTCTATGGGCTGCTGCGCTCTCTCGTTTCGTTCTTGATGAACACCTTGATCGGTGGCGCGGCGTCGCCCTGGCGGTTGGCGCATGTGGACTGCTGGTCCTTCTATCACCCCTCGCGCAAACGGGCGTGTCCGTCGGCATCCTCTTTGCGCTTGGCTCGGCGTTGTGTTGGGCGGCCGGCACGGTGTACCTGAAATGGGCGGACATAGACGCCCACCCCATCGCGATCACCACCTGGCAACTCGCCGCGGGCTCGGTCATCGTGATGCTGGGGATGTGTGTAGCGGGGACGCACTCTGGGCCGGTATTCACCGGAAAGTCCGCCGTTGCGGTGACTTACAACATATTCATCGGTTCGGCGCTGGCATATTCGCTTTGGTTCAGATCGGTTGCCAGAGTGCCTGCCAGCACGGCCAGCCTCGCCATTCTGGCCGTCCCCGCGGTCGGAGTTGCGGCGTCGATGTTGCTGCTCGGCGAGCGCCCGACACCGTCCGACTTTGCAGGCCTCGCCTTGATCCTGGGGGCTGCGGCATGTGCGGTCGGACCGCGACCTGCGACCAATATCGACGTAGCAGTTTTTGGGCGTGGCGGACGCAGGGCCGGACACCGCAAATTGCTCGCGGCCGACGAAAGCATGCTGAAGGACATGGGCGTTTCGCGGTGCGGGATCGAGTGGGCGGTTCGACATGGGCGTGAACGAGACCAGGCTGGCGAGGCCTAGACTAGCGCCGGCCTGAACGGGTCCGGCTGCCGGGCTGGAACCTGACACCGGGCGATAGGGCCGACGAGCCTGGCTTCAGTTGCGGATTGCGGGCCGCGCCATCGTCATCAGCCCCCGATGTTGAACGCCGCCAGCGCCGCCATGTTGACGATGTCGGCGTCACGGGCGCCGAGGGAGACGATCTGCACGGGGCGGTCGAGGCCGACGATCATCGGGCCGATCAGCATGGCGCCGCCCATCTCCTGGAGCATGTGGGTCGCGATCGAGGCCGAATGGAAGGCCGGCATGATCAGCACGTTGGCGGTGTCGGTGAGCCGGCAGAACGGGTAGGCCGCCATGCGGTCGCGGTTCAGCGCCACGTCGGCCGCGACTTCGCCGTCATATTCGAAATCGACGTGCATCCGGTCGAGGATCGCGACGGCATCCTGCACGCGCTGCGAGCGCTCGCCCGGCGGGTGGCCGAAGGTCGAGAAGGCCA
>CAXUCF010000242.1:499-7619 GCA_964249275.1 uncultured Lichenihabitans sp. | reverse complement strand
GTCGAGCGGCATCGAGGACAGCGACATCGCCGACACGGGCGGCGTCGCCGTGGTGCTGGACGGCGGCCGGCGCGACGCACTCGTGTCGGGTGGCCTTTTCCTGCGCCGCAGCAGCATCACGCGCTGGGCCCGTCTGCGGCGCACCCAGAGCCCGGCGGTCGCGGTCGAGGGCGTCGGTGCCGAGGTTTCAGGCAACCTCATCCACGAGGCCGGCGATGCCGCCGTGCATCTCGACGGCAACGATCATCGCGTGGTGCACAACGAGATCGCGCATGTGCTGGCGGGCGCCACCGATGCCGGCGCCATCTACGCGGGTCGCGACTGGACGGCACGCGGCACGGTGATCGCCGGAAACTTCATCCACGACGTGCGGGCGGACCCGGGTGCCGAGGTCAAGGGCGTGTACCTCGACGACGAGTCGAGCGGCTTCACGGTGCGCGACAACCTGTTTCTGCGCGTCGATCAGGCCGTATTCATCGGCGGGGGGCGGGACAACACGGTCGAGAACAACGTCTTCGTGGCCTGCGCCCCGGCCATTCACGTCGACTCGCGCGGGCAGACCTGGGCCGCCGACGCGATCCGGAACCCGCAATCGGAACTGAGGGCCGCTTTCGCGGCCATGCCGGTCGGGTCGGCCTCGTGGCGGCGGCGCTATCCGGGCCTCGCCGGCATGCTGTCGGACAGGCCGGAGGTCGCCAAGGACAACCGCCTCGTCGACAACCTTTTCGTCCTTTCCCGGCCTTTCGCGATCGACGATGGGGGCCGCGCCGACCAGCAGATCATCCGCGACAACCGAAGTCCGGCGGATGTCCGTCTGCGCTCCGGCGAGGACATCGCGGCCGTGGCGGCGCGCAGCACGGACCCGAATGATTTCGCGGGGCTGGTCGACGGGGCCGGGACCCCGCTGTTCCACCTCGACCCGCGTGGGATGCGGCGTTGAGGTGCCCCAAGCGACCGACAGAGCCATCGCGTCTGCGCCCCGCTCTCGGGCGGGTCGGAATCGGAGGATCCCTTCGGTCAGGTAGACGTCCGCCATGGACGACCGCGCCCGATGCGCCCTATCGCTACTTCGCCACTCGCGCCATGCTCGCGGCTGCGGCGGCCGATGCCGTCGCGCACCGACTCTACGTCCCCATCGAGAACGGTAACCGAAAGCCGTGTGCGCAAGCTGCTCCCCGTCTGTTCGACTTTCGCGGAGAACAAAGCTCGCCGACGCGCTCAGACCCCTGGTGAACGACGACATGATCGTGCTTTCATGTGGACCGGATGTGCAGGGGAAGCCTGTATGAAACGATGGATGATCGTTGCTGCTGTTTTCCTCATCGCATATACTGCAGCGTGGGCTGAAGACACGTTCGATGCCGACTCACTGGTGTTTCGGAATGTTTTTGCAGCAGGGTGGGCGACCGCACGTCCTACTCGGTGGTCGGCACCGGCGAGTTCCGAGCGCCGCGAACCGACGATCTCGAAACCTTCGTAAGATCGTGGCTAAACCGGCATCCTCACGCGACTGCGACGGTAGTGGAGCACAGCAGGTTAGGTCCAAAGCTCGGTTCGATGGATTATATCTGGATCGACCATGGCGATGATAGCCTCAATGTCGATCTCGTGAGGCAGGGCATAGTGCCCGGCGGCATGATGGCGGACGGTGTGGAATATCTGACCTCGATCAAGGACATAGCGCATCTCGATGTCAACAGCCCCGATTTCCCAAAACGGGTTGTTAGCGATGCAATCTATCAAGCTTTCACGAAAAAGGTCATGAGGGCTGAATCAGCGGCACGAGCCGACAAAGTTGGACTATGGTCCGATAAGTACCGCGAGATGATGAAAGAAGAGGGCTACCTCTAGAAGTGGTTACCCCTCAAGGAGGGCCGTGGGGACTCACAGCTCTTCCTCGCTCCTGTTGGCCGTGGGAGTCTCCCGCAACTGTAGATCATCGGCGCATTGGTTCAAAGCCACCGCCATACGAACTGAAAGTGCCTCACCGAGTGAGGCCATCATACGATCTTCGACCGTCGCCACCTTGCAATGTGCTTGTGCAAGGAGTTCCCGGCCACGATCGGTCAGCCGGGTACGCAGGATGCGACCATGATTGGGGTCGGCATCGCGGGCGACCAGCGAGGATCGTTCGAGGTTGGTCAGCAGCCCGTGCATGGTTTGGGGCGTCACGAACGCGGCCCGCGCAAGCCAGGCGTTCGACATACCCGCCTTGGCCTCCAGCGCGCTCAGCACCGAATATTGCGGCGTCGTCAGCGTCAGCGGCCGCAGCGCGTCGTCCATGGCGACACGAAGTGCATGCTGCGCGCGCTTGAGTGCATAGCCGAACCTCTTGGCGAGAAGCGGGGGCACGACATCCGTTGACATCTCAGGATCCTTATATCATATCGGAGCCGTGAAGGTAGGCAGGAGGCCACCATGTCCGTAACCACCCTCGACCCCGAAGCCGGCTATGTCGTCCTTATCAACACTTTCACAGTGGAGCCGGACAAGGCCGACGAGCTGCTGTCTGTTCTGTCGCATGCGACGGAACACGGCATGAGCAGCCAGCCGGGTTTCGTCTCGGCAAACCTGCACATCAGCGCCGACAAGAAGCATGTCGCCAACTACGCTCAGTGGAGCAGCCAGGCCGACATCGATGCCATGATGGCCAATCCCAAGGCCCGGGTGCATATGGCCGAGGCCGCCAAGATCGCGACCTCGTTCGAACCGATCTATTATGCGCTGCGTGAATCCCACTGGCCATCTCAACAGGTGTAGCAAGCCGGTTTGCAAAGGAAATGGACCGTTGATCCTCATACCCGTAGCCATGGTCTTCCATCATGCGTGGTTCAGCTTGGCGCCTGCCGAACTGCAAGGCCTGGGGGAAGTACCCGATGGCCCGCTCATGCACTCTGAGCGAATAGCGGCAGCGACGTCGTGAGGCGATACTGGGTCGGCATCGCCAGCCACGAGCACGTCGACCCGCGGTCGAAGGCGGCTTCTTCCAGGCTAACCGCGGCGAGGAAGCGCCGCTGACGCGCAGCCGGCGTGCGATGAGGCCTGGCTGGCGGTCGCAGGAGCCGAGGCGGATTGCGATGTCGATCCCTTCGGCCGCGAGAGCCGGCGCCAGCACGTCGCCGAGTTGCGGCGGGGCGCGACCGAAACGGAGGCAAGCTCAACCGTCTCCACCAGCTCCTCGAGGCATGCGCCGATCCGAATGAGCCTGTCCTGGTTGGCCGAGTGACGGAGCTGTGCGCGCGGCGCGACCAGGCGCACGCCGACGCGGATCGAGCGGCGGCGCTTATGAGAAGGCGGACGCAGTGGTCACGCCCGAGACGCTGCGCGCCTTCGCACTGGCAGCCCGAGCCGAGCTTCGAAACGAACCAACCAACGCGACCATCTGCTCGCGCGGAGGATCGGGGTGGCGAACGGCACGGAGGTGCGAAGCACCGGCTCGAAGACGGAACTCCTCCGAACCTTGCTCGCCTATGCCGGCGTAGGTTCGGCGGAGTTCCGAGTTCGCGGTTTTATACCGAAATGGCGCGCCCCGCAGGATTCGAACCTGCGACCCTCGGGTTCGAAGCCCGATACTCTATCCAGCTGAGCTAGGGGCGCTCGGCTCCCCCTATGGCACGGATCGCACCGCCGTGCCGCAAGTTTTCGACCGCAAGCGCGAAAATTTCGGCAGCGCCAGATCGGCCAGCCTGGGCCGCGAGGTTCGTCGGGGCGCCTCCGTCCGCATTGTCCGGGGCTGCAGGGTACCCTGCCCGGCCGCAGCGGCATGGTCGGGATGGACCGAGACATCATGCGCCACCAGCAGGAAGCGCCGGGCCACCTCGGCATAGCCGTCATAGAGGAGGTCGCGGTTCTGATCGACGAGGCGCTCGCGGTTGAGCCGATACCAGCGCGGAAGCTCGTACCACGGCATCGACGGCCGCTCGTGATGGGCCGCGTGGAGATTGTTGTAGAGGAACAGGAAGCCGAGGATCGGCGCGTTTTCCACGATGGCGGTGCGCTCGAACACGCCCTGCGCGGCCCGGTGTTCGGCAAAGGAGCGCAGCAGGAGGATCGACGTGCTCGGATAGACGACCGCGAACGCGTAGAAGAGCGGGTCGATGCCGCAGACCCCGACCACCCAGGCCAGAACCGCTACGACCATGAGGGCGTGCCAGGCCCAGATCCGGCGTGTCGACTCATCACCGGCCCGGAGTGCGCGGGCTTGTCCCAGCAGATAGCGCCCGATGTTCCAGGCCGGGCCGAAGAGCAGGCGTCCCGCCAGGGTGGTGTGGAAACGCACGAAGCCACGGCCGAGCGGGCCGAGACTGGCCCAGTCTTCAGGCGACCAATAGTACGACTCGGGATCGTCGAAAGGGTCGGTCAGCGCCTCGTCGCAATGATGCACGAGGTGGCTCCTGCGATAGGACTCGAACGGCAGCCAGAGCGAGAGCGGGACGGCCCCGAGCGCCCGGTTCAGCCTGCGCCAGGGTGTCGGGTGCCCATGGATGAACTCGTGCTGCATCGAGGCCTGAAGTGCCAGCAACGGCGCCGTGATCGCTGCGAAGAGCGGCGGCGGCAGACGGTCGTGCTGGAGGGTCAGCAGAAGGAAGCCGCCATAGACCGCGGCGCAGAGCAACACCGAAGCCCATTCCACCCGGCGACGCCGCTGGCCACCCTTCGTCCGCGGATGTTGCATGCCCTCCAAAGCCCACCTCCGGATCGCGAGAATGGTCTCAGTCTACGTGACAATGCATCTACTGCAACGGTAGACATATCGACATTGGCCCACATTGTTGACGTTCTCCACTTTTTGTTTACTGTCATAACAAATGCAGCAGTTAACCACACCGAGTTTATCATCATCCCGGACCGATACCGTCGGGCTGTTCCGTCGTCGCTTGGAATCCGTGATGCACCGTGCGGCCCTGAGCCCGGCGGCCTTCGCGCGGCAGGCGGGGATCGACCGCTCGACCTTGTCGCAGTTGATGACGGACGAGAGCCCTCGCCTGCCCCGCGCCGAGACCCTGATCGCGCTCGCCAAGGCGGCGCATGTGTCGGTCGACTGGCTGCTCGGCTTGAGCCAGCGCGAGGAGGTCGGGGCCGAGATCATCGAAGCCATGCTGCAGATCGAGACGTCGGATCATCTCCCGGTGGACGACCAGTTCATGCAGTGGCTCAACGAGGCGGAGGGCTACCGCATCCGCACGGTGCCGGTCGCCCTGCCGGATTTCCTGAAGACCGAGGCCTTGTTACGCTTCGAATACGCGGGCGCTTTCGCGGCAGCCGCTCCGGCGCGCCTCGACGCCGTTCGGGCGCGCCTCGATTTCATGCGCAAGCCCGACAACGACGTCGAAGTCTGCGTGGCGCTGCAATCCCTCTGGGCGCTGGCGGCCGGCCAGGACCTGTGGCAGGGGGCCGACCGCGCGGAGCGTGAAGCGCAGCTGCTCTACATGGCCGAGATCTACGGGGGGGCTTATCCGGGTCTGCGGCTCTATCTCTACGATCTGCGCGACGTCTATTCCTCGCCCTTCACTGTCTTCGGTCCGAAGCGCGCCGTGCTGTTTCTCGGGCAGGCCTATCTGGTGCTGAACGGATCCGACCACATCCGCATGTTCGCGCGCCGCTTCGACGACCTCATCCGCCGGGCCGTGGTGCAGCCCCACGCCGTGCATCAGACCATTCGCGAACTGGCCGGCGCCGTGGTGTGAAGCTGCAGCGGGCGCCCTCTGCGGCAGGTGGGCCGGGTGCAGCAGATCGAGCCCCCGCTCACCCTTCCAGCCGGAATACCGCCACCACGAGAGGGCCGCCCCGAACGGCCGGGCTGAGCCACTGCCCCTGCCCGGCCGCTTCATGCGGCGCGGCACGCGATCGCCCGCCGTCCCGCACCGTGAAGCCGTCTGCGGCCGCGATCTCGATCCGGGCCGGGTCGCGCAGCAGCCCCAATCCCAGTGCCTTGAGGTAGGCCTCCTTGGCGGTCCAATATCGCAATGCCATGGCGGGCCGGACCTCCTCGGGCGCCGCCGCGAGCGCGGCCTTCTCGGCTGGGGTCAGCGCGGCCGAGAGAGGGCCGGGATCGGCCAGGGGCTCCAGATCGATCCCAACCGGCCCCTCGGCCAGCGCGAAAGCCGCGAGGCTTCCGCGGGCCGATAGCGACACGAAAAGCCGCGAAGCTTGCGGCCGGTTGCGCGCCCGGGGCAAGCGCCGCTGCCGCAGCACCGGCGCGCCGCGCGCGTCATAGCCGATCAGAATCGCGTCGGGCGCCAGCCCGAGCCGTTGCGCTACGAGGACCCGCAGGAGCGTCCGCCGCCGCAGGAACAGACGCAGTTTCTCGCCTTCGCGGTTACCCGCATCGGCCAGATCCGCGGCATTCGGGAACGGCAGGGACTCCGCGACCTCGTCGACGTCGCCGAGCGTGACCTCGGTACCCGACACCTCGCCGCGCCATGCGCCGGGCCAGGACAGGTCCGGCATCAGAGCACACCGATCGGGCGCCAGGCGACGAGTTCCTTGATGCGGCGCGACAAGCCCTCGCGGGTGGCCCGATAGGACGCGAGGACGGTGTCGCGCGACCCTTCCGCGGCAGTGGGATCGGCGGTCGGCCAATAGATGACGTCGACCGCCATGGCGCGCGTATGGTCGAGGGCGCGGTGGTGGGCTTCGGGCGACAGGGTGATGATCATGTCGAAGTTGTCGTCCTCGAGGTCCTCGAAACGCCGTGGTCGGTGGCCCGCGGTGTCGAGGCCTACCTCGTCCATGACGACGTCCACGAATGGATCATGCTGGCCGGGCCGCACGCCCGCCGACTGGACGTAGATCGAGCGCCCGACCAGGCGCTTGGCCATGGCCTCCGCCATGACGGACCGCACCGCGTTCTCCGAACAGGCGAACAGGATCGATTGCGGCCTGGTGTGCAGAGCGTTTCCCCTCGAGCCTCCATCCCCGCCAGGGCGGCGAGGCGCGTCATCCTTTGTAGTGCAAAGCCGTCAGCAACGTGAAAAGGCGCCGCAGCGTATCGTGGTCGGTGTCGACCTTGCCGCGCAGCCGCTCGCCCAGCAGTCCGGCGCCCTCGTCGTGCAACGCCCGACGGCCCATGTCGATGGCCTCGATGCGGGTCGGCGACTGGGTCCGGATCGCCTGGTAA